>DATBZY010000205.1:0-15808 GCA_036512915.1 Pseudolabrys sp.
CCGCGCCAGATGCTTCTCCGGTAGCCACTCGTCTACCGACGGCGGCAGAAGAAATCCGGTCTGGCGGTCAATAGTGCGGAAATTGTTCATCGGGGCGACGTTCGTTGCAATGGAGAATCATCGCACCGATTCTATCCCAAACGATTCCTATCCCGTTAAGTCCGACAGGCTGCTAGCCGGCCCTTCCAACGCTGGGGGGGTATGGGGGGTTGGAACACATACCGTTGGAAGACGATGGAAGGCCGTTGGAAGGGCGTTGGCATAGCCGTTGGAAGGGCGTTGGAAGGAATAAATTCGCGATGGAAGGGCGTTGGAAGGGTCATTTGGTCCTCCCCTGACCGGCCATCACCAGCCGCTTGCGGCGCTTGCTCGGCGGTCCGTTTTCCTCAATCTCGATGCGGCCGGTGACTAGTAGCCGGTGCATGACGGTGGCAAAGCCCCTGCTGGTAAACCCGCCGTTGTCCGGCGACGCTGAAAATATCTTGGGCGCGTAGTTCTTGCCTTCGCTCTGCCCCACGTCGATGCCGAGCTGGATGTGTTGCGCGAGTAGTTCGAGGAATTTCCCATCAGCCAAAGCGTCCTGTGCAGCGCGCTGGTGCGGCGCCGCGGTGCCCTCGATCGCCAGCACACCGTCAACCCATTCCAGCCTGAGCGGCGCGGCCAACGGCGCATAGTTGCTCTTGACGTGTTCCAGCACGCGGCAGCCGCGGTCAGCGTCGGCTTTGTCATCGGCCGCTCGTAGGTGCAGCGCTGATCGCACGCTGTTGCGCCAGTCCATGTTGCCGCCGCGGCCGGTCCCGGACTGCATTCCCGAAAGGGACGGATGATCGAGCAAGAGCACCGCGGCGCCGGATGCGCGCGCCATGCCCCGGAACAAGTTTACAAACGTTCGGACCATAACCCGATCGTTTTGATTACCGGCGAATACTGCGGCCACGTTGTCGAGCACCACCAGGGACGGCCGAAGTTCAATGACGGCCCTCTCGATCGAGCGGAATAGCGGTGTCCCGTTCATGACACCGCCCGGTCCGGGGATTGCAAATGTGCAGTCCGCGAAGTCGGACGGGAACCAAAAATGAAGGCCCTTGAGGTCGCGGCGGGTGAAGCCATGCCGGGCGCCATCGCGCGCAGTGCGTCGACGGATTTCATCTTTGGGTTCTTCGGCGGATAGAGACACCACCGGGCCGGGCTCAAGGACATAGCCAAGCCAGTCCGGGGCGCCGCGGGCCATCGCCGTGCTGAGCTGCAGCGCCGCCTGCGTCTTGCCAGAACCGCCGTCACCGCCAAGCGAGGAGACGTCGCCGCGCGGGATGAGATTATGTACAGCCCATGAGGTGCGCGGCGGCGGCTCATCGGGCCAATCAAGAGGCGTGGTGAACGCCTGTGCAATCGGCTCCGCAGGCTCCCCGGTGCCATCTGCCTGGGAGTAGTAATCGCCGAGATCGTCGGCGGGCGGCGGCTCATCGTGTCCATTCGTCGCGCCGCGCAATCCGCGAAAGATCGCGACCTCGACCGCGGTTTGTCCGATATCTGTTTGCAGCCCCCGCGCTTCGGCCAGGGCGAGCAACCCTTCCTCAGCCTCGTAATAATCGATGCCACCATGGCGGACGTGGATTGCGAGGTCGCGGGCGCCCTGCTCGATCACGTGAAACATGTCGAGTGGCGGCGTGACTGCGGCAAGCGCGGCGGGGATTTCCCGTCGCAACAAAATTTGCGCTGGGGTTAGGTCGTCGTCTAGCAGGTCCGCGGCCGCGTAGCCGTCTTGCGGCGCCCGGTCGTGTTCGCTATCTTGAATGTCTTCCCCGTCTTGAAATGCCACGCCGTGCTCCTCGCCAGAGGCGCCGGCGCTTTCATTTTCGGGCGGGGGCCTTGGGGTCGCCGCGGTCATTTCGGCGCGCCTTACAGGGCCGGCTGCGACGTCAAGCTGTCCACAAAGCGGTCAATGGCATCGGTTTTGACAAACGAGCCGCGCCCGACCTTCACGAGCTCGAGCTGGCCGGTTTTAACCAGATCGTAGAATTTTGTGTTGCCGATATTCAGCAGCGCCTGAGCTTGCCGCACCTTCAGAAGCCTTGGACGATCGAAGGCGCCAAATTCATGAACTATCTTCATCTTGTGTCCTCTACCGTTTTCTGCCGTCCGACCGGACGGAAAATGCACGATGGCGAAACAAGAGAAGACAGAAAGAAGGCTACTTGTCTGACGTGCTAAAATCGGGCGGCTGAAGTTTTCCACTGACGAGTGGCAGCAAACAGGACAGTGCGAAGGTCGCATCCTCAGCCGGAAACCCGCGATTGCCGCGCATTCGATCCGCGTCTCGAGCCATTCCCATTATCAAGGCCGCGCTCACGATCCTGTCTGTTAATGGCGTCAGCGCAAGGTTTATAGCTTCCGCCATCAGCGTCCGCCATTCGACGAAGCCTGACGGCCGCCGCTTCGCCTTCAGGCGAAGGGTCGAAGCCCGGCCTTTCACCGTGGCCGCGGCGCCTGGCTCCGATCGCAATTGGTGGCTGCCCCATCCGTCGTGCGGGCCTAGTTCGCGCATGTCGAAAAGTACGACGGCCATATCGATGGCGTCCCGCTCGCTTTTGCATCGTTTGCGGAGCGCATCCACACAGGCGATCGGATAGCGATCCGGATCAACGCGCCAATCCCATTTCGGCCGGCCCCGCGGCTTTCCTGTTTTCTTTGTGACCATCGTGTCAGGCGTCATCATCCAGCAGGTTGTCGATAAACGTCGTCCCTTGCTGCAGCACGATGTTCAACAACTTGGCGGCCAGATCGCGGCGGGGGGATGCCAGCTTGGCGCGCGCGCTCGGTCAGAATGGTTGACGGCATATCGTCCAGGCGGACGAAGATTGCGCGATCGTCGCGCTTGCGGCCAAGGTTCATGAACTTGAAGCCTTCACGCCGGGCTAGCTTGTAGACCAAATATTCGCGCTCGGGATCAAGGCCGACCGCCTCGGCGGCTTCCCGCGCTGTGCCCTTAGCTGCGGCAATCGCCTTGACGGCCGCGATGCGTTCCGCAGTAAATTTGAAGGGCGCGGCCGGCACGGCGAGTCTCCTATCGCGCCGGTTTCCGCTTCGCAGCCAGTGCCTTGGACATTTTCATTTCCTCTTTTTTAATCTGTCCTTGAATTATGTCGAGCATGGTTCGGCCGGATGGAAGGATCACTGCTCCAAATCGGTTCTCAGTTTCGGCCGCTTTTGACTGCAGCCAATCGGCTAGTATTTTTTCGACAAGCGAAGCGGTAGAGCGATGATCCGCCGCCGCCGCTTTTTCGATTTCAATTTTGATCGGATTGGGAAGCCGAACCGAAAGTGCGGATTGCTTAACCATAGCGCATCCTTCCTTCTTTGTGTGCGTATGTATGCATTTTGTAGTATTTTTCTGCACCCGCCGCAAGGGGCAAAAGAGGCCATGTAGCAGACGAAGCCGGCGGCGCTTCCACGCCGCCGATCGTGGCGTCATCCGTAGAACGGCGTGTCGGAAAGCTGAGGCTGGGAAAAGCGTCAGGTAACCCACGCCAACGGCGAGCCTATATCGCCGTGATGCCATTTGCGTACCGCTCCGCCGATAGCGCCAGTCACCTTGGCTTCAAGATAGGTAAGCATCCCGGCTTCGTCCCTCTCGGGGGATTTTATAAGACAAAGCGCGGCAACCGAATTTGCACACACCGGCAGGCATTCCAGTCGAATGACGATGAGCCTTAGCGCGCCGATGCAGACCCGTTTCTGCCTTTCAATTTCATCGAGGTTGTTACCAACCCGCGCACGCAGCGCCCGTTGGTGTCGCAGGCGCGAAACCAAGGCCATCATTCTCGCACGATAACGCGCTCTGGCTTCGTCCCGACATTTTGGGTCAGCCGCAACTTCCTTGTCGAAGAAATCTTTAATGTTTCTTGGACCGAGACGGACCGGCACCATGTACCCCTTCCGCGGCCGAATGTTTAGGTCTTGTGGCCATTGAACGTCTTGTGGCCATTTACCCGCGTCTTTCAACGTGCCGTCCTCGGCAAGGTATCCGGGGCCCGTGCGCGCCCATTCTGGTAGACGACCCATCGCCTCGGCTACCGTGCGATTGACCTCACGAGCCTCTGCCGTGACGGCTAAGTATTTGGTCCACAGCGCATTGGCAGCGTCGTTGGGCTTGCGATTAGATGTTCTAGGGTTTGAATGCGAAACTTGGGATGCTGCTGATCGAAATCTGATAACATTTGTACCGGTCATGTCGTTTCTCCTTTTTCGATGTGACCGCTCGCGCTCGGCGATCATACCGTCGGGCGCGGGCAACTTCGCGGGCGGGTTGCCCGAGAATTCCTATCCCGCCGCCTTTCGCGCTGCGAGCGTGACAATATTTGCAGCCGGCGCGATCTCGCCGCTGATGATCGAGCGAAGGCGCGCATCCCATGCGAGTAGAGCGTTGGTTTTCTGCTCGATAAATTCCGTGTTGATGTAGTGCGTCGTGAGTATTCGCGTTGCCGCGCCGCCCGCGACGTGTCCGAGCACTCTTGCGATCGTCTCGAGCCCAATCCCGAGCAAGGCCATCTCTGTCGCAGCCGTTCGCCTCAGGTCATGCGTCACCATTGTTGGGATCGGCGGGGGGTAGAAGCGCAGCGTGCAGCCCATGTGCATTGCACTAATTGGATCGCCGTTTCCGGCAACAAATAAGTTGCCTTCGTGCCGCGCGGCGATGCGCGCCGCAATGATCTCACGCGCGATGCCGACCAGTGGGGTCACGCGAGGCCGTTTGTTTTTCGAGCGCGCGGCCGGCAATGTCCAAAGCCATTTGATCGCGTCAATTTCTTCCCCGCGCATACCGCCAATCTCAGTGACGCGCGCACCAAGCGCGAGCTGCACTCGCAGCACGTCGGCGGCATCGGCGCGAATGGCGCCACCGGCGAGCCATCCCCACAAGATGCGAATTTCATCCGGGGAGAGAACGCGCGAGCGCGGCGCGTTCCGGGTGTAGGACGACATTAGCCCGGCCATCGGATCGGCTGCGATATAGTCTTGTGAAAGTGCCCACTTAAAAAGACTGTTCAATGATACGCGCCGCTGGTCGACCTCGCGCAAATGGCCGGCGTCGGCGGTTGCATCCAGCAACTGGCGGAAATCACGGCGCCGCATATCGTCGGCGGCGCGGTGCTCTATCGTCGAGATTGTTCGCTTGATGCGGCGTTCAATTTCCGGCGCGGTGCGAAGCCGGCCCCGAACTCGGCGCGCGAGATATTCCTCGGCGAGCTCGCCGACCGTAATTCGGGAGGCTTTTGTCGTGGTCGCTTCCGCTTCCTGCACAAGAAGATCGCGGCCGGTGCGAGCGGCGCGCGTCAGATCGTGCGCGCGATTGCGCGCCGCCTCTAAGCTGATATCCGGGAATTTTCCGAGCGACAGCCGGCGAAACGTCTTGGACTTTGATATCCGATAGGCTAAATCGAAGCTGATGACACCCGACGGCGCGATGCGCACAGCCAGGCCAGTGCAGCGCGCATCGGGTATTCGAAACGCCGTCGCTTCCGGGGTTAACTTTTCGAGCAAGCGGTGCGTCAGCGCTGTGCGCTCGCGTGTCGCTGATTTTTCCTTCATCGTATTCTCCGAGCAAGGCGATCAAAATCGCCGCGCGCATCGCAACTGGATTTCAACACGATAGCAACAAGTGCTAAGGTTTAGCCGCACGATGGCGGACAAGCGCGAACAGCAAGCCCGCCTAGTCCACTGATTTATTTTCGGAAACGACTATGGCGAACTTCGGCGGACAATAACTACACAAACGCCTTCACCCTGTTTTGCTAGGTCCTAGCCCGGATTTACGCCAATCAGCCGACAAGGCCGCAGATTATGGCAAGACGCCCGACTATCGCCCGCACGGTTCCCTCGCTCCGGCGCGCCATGCAGCCTTACCGGGAAGCCGGCGAGCGGGTCGCGGTGGTCCCGACCATGGGCGCCCTGCACCGCGGCCACCTGGCGCTGGTGCGCGCAGCGCAGCGGCGGGCGCGCCGCGTGGTGGTGTCGATCTTTGTTAATCCCACGCAGTTCGCGCCGCATGAGGACTTCGGCAACTATCCGCGCCGGTTCGCGACCGACATCGCGGCACTCACCGAGGCCAAGACCGATCTAGTATGGGCGCCGGCGGCCGAGGTCATGTATCCGGAGGGTTTCGCCACCCGCATCGAGCCGGCCGGCGCCGCCAAGGCCGGCCTGGAGGACAAGTTCCGCCCGCATTTTTTCGGCGGCGTCGCCACCGTGGTGGCCAAGCTGTTCACGCAAGTTTCGCCCGACCTCGCCCTGTTCGGCGAGAAGGACTACCAGCAGCTCCGCGTCGTCACCCAGATGGCGAAGGATCTCGATCTACCGCTGAAGGTGATCGGCGTGCCGACGGTGCGCGAGAAGGACGGCCTCGCGCTGTCGTCGCGCAATCTCTACCTGTCGGCGGCCGAGCGCAGCGTCGCGCCGACGCTCTATCGGGTGCTGCAGCGAAGCGCCGCGCGCATCAACACGGGCGAGCCGATCGCGGGCGTGCTCGACGATGGCCGCGCGGAGGTCGCGCGCGCCGGCTTTGCGCTGGATTATCTGGAAGCGCGCCACGCGCTGACGCTCGCAGCCGTTGCTTCGCGCAAGGACGGGCCGATCAGGCTCTTGGTTGCCGCCAAGATTGGCAAGACAAGGTTGATCGATAATTTGGGCGTGTAAGCGGCGCGCGTTTATCGATCCGATTTTAAATAGCCAACGCTCCGCCGCCCGTATTCTTGGCGGCGCCGGGTACGCCGTCGTCCCTTTTTCCGTCCCTCCAAAGAGGGAATGGAGCGCCGGGAGGCGCCAGGGCGCTGGCGAGGCGCCCTTTGGCGGGTTTGGCGAAACCCGCCGCGCGTCTGGCGAGACGCGCGAGCCCTTGGCGCAAGGGCCCGGCGCCTCCCGACGCTCCACCGCAGACAAGCCTGCGCAGTCTGCGCAAACTTGGCTGCGCGGCGCGCGTTGTTGTGCGCGCGCACCCTGCTCCATCATCGCGACGTCTCTAGATGACGCCCTCTGCGAACAAGGCGGGCTGAATATAAGCGCGCTGGAGTGCGCGGGGATAAGTTTTTTTCTAAGTGTCGCGAAGTGTGTCGCCGCCGCCACAGCGAGCGAGTCGCTGCCTTATCGCCGTTGCGCGCCAAGCTATTTTTGCACTTGGATCAATTTGCCAATCTGCTCGCGCAGTTCCGGACTATCCTTGTGGCCATGCACCGCGACGGCATGTTGGGTCGCCGTCGACCAATTCTTTCTTGCTGTCGGCGGCAATCGAAACCGTGCAGTTCATATCGCTCGGGTGTTGACGGCAATCGATGAACATCCTCGCCATGAGAGTCCTCCCGATGAAGCTGCCAGATACGGGCGATCGCCACGAACGCGGTTCGCCGGCCAGCAAGTTGCGTCTGTACGTGTTTATTTTAGCAACGCGCCCGGTTTATGAATAGGTCTCGCCGACACCCGGCCAGCAGGGCCGCGGACATCTCAATTGCCGATCAGAGCAACCCCAATTCCCGCAATTCCCGCCGCATCTGTTCCGGCATCTTGGCGGCGCCGGGGGCAGCGCGCGACAGATCGCGCGGCGCCTCCTTGGCTTCGAGATAGCGCCAGCCCTGAAAGGCCGAGCGCGGGCGCGGCTCGACCAGCACCAGCTTGCCGTCGAGCACGACCCGGCAGCGGCCGATGCCGTCCTTGTCGGTGAAAGGCCGAATATCACGGATGCGTTCGCGGCAGCTGATCTGCCCGCGGATCACCCAATAGAGCGAGCCGCCGTCGGTGAGCTCATCGGCGCGCTTGGGCACCATGCGGGTGGTGTGGATGTGCTCCGGCTTTTGCCCGCGCCGCTTCTTCTCTTTGAGTTTCTGCTTGATCCAGTCCTCGAGGTTAGCAACCGAATCGCAGCCGACGCAAAGCTTGATGAGATGAAGCGGCATTGCTTACTTCCAATTGCGCATGATCTTTTCCGAAAGCCGGTTGCCATCCCGGATCAAGTCCGGTGTACGGGCTCGATCAGCATCACCTTGGCGGCCTCGGCCACCTGCGCGTCCTTGGCGACCGCGATCTCGGCGACCGTGCCATCGATCGGCGCGGTCAGCGTGTGTTCCATCTTCATCGCCTCGATGATGGCGAGACGTTGGCCGCGCGTCACGCGCTCGCCCTTCTCCACAAGGATGCTAAGCACCTTGCCATGCATTGGCGCGCGCACAAGCCCGCCCGACCCGCGATTCCCAGCCTCGTCGAGGCTAAGATCGCGCAACGACACTTTAGTCTGGCGACCGTGGCGCAGCACATAGACCGCGTCCGCCGCTTCGACCGCCACCGCATCGGTCGCGGGCGTGGTGCCGTCGATCGTCACCACCGCACCGCCCGCACCCTGGACGACCTGCGCCACGACGTTCTCGCCATCGGCAAGGATCGGCAACGCCAGCCGGCGCGCACCCGCCAGTTGGAAACAATCGCCAGCATCCCAGGGCGACGCCGGCTCGCCCGGCGCGCGCTCGTTTGACGAAGCGATGCGCATGCGCTCGCCTGCCAGCAATGTCTGCGCGCCCAACGCAGCAGCGGCACGATCGAGGCCTTGGCGAGCGCAGCCCAGGCTTGCGAGATTGCCGTCGATGAAGCCGGTGTCGAAATCGCCGTTGCGAAAGGCGTCGGCGCGGCAGAGCGCGGCCAGGAACCCGGCATTGCTGCGCGGACCAATGACAATCGTGCGATCGAGCGCGTCCGCCAGGCGGTCGAACGCTTGCGCACGGCTGTTGCCATGGGCGATCAGCTTGGCGATCATCGGATCGTAGAACGGCGTGACCTCGTCGCCCGCTTCCACGCCGGTATCGACGCGCAGCCCCTCGCCCGCCGGCAATGTTAGCGCGATCAGTTTGCCGGTCGACGGCAAAAAGCCCCGCTCGGGATCCTCGGCATACAGCCGCGCCTCGACCGCGTGGCCGGCAAGCGGCACTTGATCCTGCTTGAGCGGCAGCTTTTCACCGGCCGCGATGCGGAACTGCCATTCCACCAGATCGAGGCCGGTGACCGTTTCGGTCACCGGGTGCTCGACTTGCAGCCGCGTGTTCATTTCCATGAACCAGAACGCGCCCGCTTTGAGCCCGTCCGCGCCGTCGGCGATGAACTCGACTGTGCCGGCGCCGGCATAGCCGGCGGCCTTGGCGGCGGCGACGGCGGCGGCGCCCATGGCGGCGCGCAACGGTGCGCTCATGCCCGGTGCCGGCGCTTCCTCGATTACCTTCTGGTGGCGCCGCTGCAGCGAACAATCGCGCTCATTGAGATGAATGGCGTTGCCGTGACTGTCGGCAAAAATTTGCATTTCAATGTGGCGCGGGTGGCTTACATATTTCTCGATCAGCACGCGCTCATCGCCGAAGGCCGCTTTCGCTTCGCGCATCGCCGCAGCCAGCGCCGCGTCGAAGTCGGCGTGGCGCTCGACCCGCCGCATGCCCTTGCCGCCACCGCCGGCCACCGCCTTGATCAGCACCGGATAGCCGATCTCGTAGGCCTTGCGTTGCAAGAATTTCGGCTCCTGCATCTCGCCGTGATAGCCGGGCACCACCGGCACGCCCGCCTTCTCCATCAGCGTCTTGGCGCGATCCTTCAGGCCCATGGCGCGGATGGCCTCCGGCGGCGGGCCGACAAAGGCGATGCCGGCGTTCACGCAGGCCTGCGCGAAGGCGGCGTTCTCCGCGAGGAAGCCATAGCCGGGATGGATGCAGTCCGCGCGCGCGGCCTTAGCGACGGCGATCAGCGTGTCGATGACGAGATAGCTCTGCGCGGCCGGCGCCGGGCCGATTGGCTGCGCCTCGTCGCACAGCCGCACGTGCAGCGCATGCGCGTCTGCCTCGGAGTAGACCGCGATGGTGCGCAGGCCCAGCCGCTTGGCGGTGCGGGCGATGCGGCAGGCGATCTCGCCGCGATTGGCGATCAGGACGGATTTGAACATGCCGGGGCCCAGCTTCGGTCGTCGATATTAGCGCGCGGGCGGCGTGGCCGCTTGGGCTTGTGGACGTTTTGGCGGCACCGGCAGTTTGGCCGTCGGCGCGGCGCCTTCGGTGGCGGGCGGCGCGGCGGCATTGCCGGCCGGCTCTTTCGGCAGCGGCGGTTCGGCATTCATGATGCTCACCGGCGGGATCGAGGCGGCCGAGGGGAAGTCGTAGCGGTTAGAGACCGGTTGATTAGCGGGCGGCGCGGGCGCGCTGGCGACCGGCGCCGGCGCTGGTGCCGCGACTGGCGGCTGCTTTTCGGCCACGGCTTCGGACTTGCTCCAGGCGGCCGCATAGCGCGCGACATAGGTATCGAACGCATGCACGCGCAGATTGGCCTTGAGCGCAGCCGTGTCGCGTAGCGCGGCGAAGGCCGCGCAACGCTCGGCGGTGCAGCCGTCGCGGGTCGCCAGCACATGGGCAACGATGCCGTAGCGGTCGAGCTCGACCGCGCGCCGCGCGGCGGCAAATGCCTCGAGTAGGCCAGGCTCGCCGCGTTGCGCAAAGTCGGCCGCGTCCTTGAGCAGCGCCAGCCGCGCAGCCGTATAGGCGACCGCGGCGGCGGCGCTTTGTGGCGTGGCGAACACGGCCGTCTCGCAGGCATTCTCGATCGCCTCACCGGCGCCGCCGTCGAGACAGGACAGCACCGAGCCGGGCGCGACCGCGCTGACGTTGAGCTCCGCATTGCGTTGCAAGAGCGCGCGCCGTTCGGCCGCCCGCTCGTCGAGCGCAAGCCGGTCGAGCACGGCAATCACCGCCAGCGCGCCGAGCACGATGGCCCCGATCGGCAGCAGCAGGCGCCGCAGGCCGCCGGCGCCCGTTCGCCGCAACGCCATCATGGTGAGCACGACGAACAACGCCGCCAGCGCGCCGGCGACCGAAGCCGGCAGCACCAGCGGCGTTGAAAGCAGCCCGTTTACCGATGCGCCATCGAGTGTCGGCATAGGCCTCCGTTATGCATGCGCTACTGAACCTTAGCCCCGGACACCTTTACCACCTGGGCCCATTTCTCGATGTCCTTGCGCAGATAGGCGTCGAACTCCTCCGGCGTCTTCGCCAGCGGAATGGCGCCCTGCTTGAGCCAGGCCGCCTTCACGTCGGGAAGGTTGATCACCTTGTTGATCGCGGTATTGAGGAAAGTGATCACGTCCTTCGGCGTGCCCTTTGGCGCCATCACACCGAGCCAGATCGTCGCCTCATAGCCGGGAACCGTCTCGGCGATGGTCGGCAAATCGGGCGTGAGCTCCGAGCGTTTCAAGCCGGTGGTGCCGAGCGCCCGCACCTGCCCGGCTTTGGCGAGCTCAGACATGGTGGTGACGGCGTCGAACATCATCTGCACGGTCCCAGACAGCACGCTGTTGCGCGCATCGCCCGAAGCCTTGTGCGGAACATGCACGATGTCGGTGCCGCTCATGCCTTTGAACAGCTCGCCGGCCATGTGATAGGGCGTGCCCGGACCAGACGACGCGTAATTGAGCTTGCCCGGGTCCTTCTTCGCCAAATCGATGAATTCCTTCACGGTCTTGGCGGCGACGGACGGGTGAACCACCATGATCAGGTCGGAATAGTTGATGGTCGCCACCGGCAGGAAGTCGCGCATCAACTGGAACGGCTTGTTGGGGAGCAGCGACTCGTTGGTGGTGTGGGTATTCGACATCACCAGCAGCGTGTAGCCGTCGGGCGCGGATTTCGCGACCGCGTCGGTGCCGATAATCGAGCCGGCGCCCGGGCGATCCTCGACCACGAAGGTCTGCTTGGTCACCTCCGAGAGATGCTGGGCAAGCACGCGGGCATAGACGTCGGCGGGCCCGCCAGCCCCGAACGGAACGATCAATTTGACGGTGCGGCTCGGATAGCTATCCGCCGCCGCGGCCGGCAGCGCCAGCAACACCGGCAACACCGGCAACAAGGCGAACGCGGTCAAACCCGCAATTTTGCGCAGAATTTTGAGCATGTATCCTCCCCTAGCGCATGATCCCGAAAAGTGGGTACCAGTTTTCGGATAAGATCATGCGCAATTAAGACCCTTTTGTTCAGGCTGATGCTAACGTTGCGATGCTTTGGTTTATTCCCGGCATCGATCACGGATCGTGGCGTCCGCTCAAGCTCCTCCGGCCGATTTAAAGCTTGGCGCGAGATCGCTGGCGGCGGCGAAAGCGCCCTTGGCCTCAATCGAGGTCATCGCCACCGTCGTGCGCAGATCGGTGACGCCGCCGCCGCTGCCGGCCGCCAGCAGCACCGCCGCCATCTGGGTGTCGTTCGGCACCTCGGCGATCGACAGGAAATCGTAGTCGCCGAAAGTGAGATAGTAGCCGATCAGACGGCCACCCACCTTCGACAGCAGGCGGGAGACCTGGTCGGCGCGGTCCTCCGGCTTGATGATCATGCCCTTGATGGCGTCCCGGGTGTAACGGCCCTGGGTGATGTAGATCGGCATGCGCTCCCTCCAGCAAGTCTGATCCATTCAAACTGAATCAGCGCCTCCCTAACATTTTGCCGGCGCATGATCTTACCCGAAAACCGGTCCCCACTTTTCGGGATCATGCGCGGGCGGCGCGGCTATCGCCGCTTCGGGTAGCAGCATAGTCGATGGCGGTGATGAAATCGCGACAGCCAGCAGGAAAACATTCCGGCTCAGATCTTATCGAGCTGGCTTTCCTTGGCCACGCGCTCGAAGGCCTCGCCGGAACTCTTGATCCGGTACTGGTAGTCGTCGCCTTCCGACGGCAGCAGCTTGACCACCGTATAGCTGCCGGTGGCGGCGGCGCGGCCGAATGTCGGCGAGGTGTAGTACACCATCTCCCCGACCTGGTATTTGTGGCTTTGGAGCACGATCTCGTGCGCGGCCACCGGCTGCATCGGCGGGCTCGGCGTGCGGATCATCTTCGGCGCCGACATCATCTTCGGCACCGTCTTGGGCGCAGCCCTCGACAGCGCGCGCGCAGGCAGGGTGGTCGTGCCGACCGGGCTGCGGGCCGATTTCGACGCCTCTTTGTCGGCGGCGCGAGCGCTCTTGGCGCCCTTTTTGACGGTTCGCCGGACGGTTTTGGTGGACCCCCGGGCGGTTTTTGCTGACTGTCTACCCATAGTCTCAATATAGCAGCTAATTTCGTTTACGGGCGAAGTTTTTTACGGAGGAACTGCAGTCTTTTCAATAGGTTATAATACATGTTCCGGGCCTCATGACGGATTGCCCCTAGCCCCCAGGGTCGCCCGCCCGGACGCCAAAATGGCACCCATGCCGCCTGCTGGCGTGGAACCTTCGCCGTAACGGGCGCGTTCTGATGCAGGGAATGTGGAGGTTTATCATGCGCGTTCTGTTTGGAATTATTCTCGGCGCCCTTTTGACCGTCGGCGCCGCCTATACCTACGACTCGCACAATGCGCTCGAGGCCGTGAACGCTCCGGCGAGCGTGCAGCGGCCGCTGGTCAACTGGGATATCGTCGGCACCAAATGGGAACGGCTGACCGAACGCGCCCGCTCCGAATGGAACCGGGTCGCCGGCTGAAGTCCGCTAGGCCCAAGCTCTTCCCCGTCCGATTACGCGGCCGGCTGTCCGCCGACCTGCTCGCGCGTGCCCACGCCCAGGGCATCGCCGATGGCGCGGCGCTCCATACGGGTGCCGTCGTCACCCTCGATCAGCAGCGGAACGCGGCCGGTGTGCTGCACGTGGCGCGCCCATGACAGGGCATCGTCGAGCGCGGCGAATTGCTTGAACAACATCTGCTCTTTGGCGAGCGGCGAAATTTCGCCCGACCCTTTCGGGCCGCTATAGACGCGATAATTCATGGTCGAACCTCGTTCTGTTCATCCAGAAATGACAACACTCCCCCCGCATTCCTGCGGGAAGGCTGTGCCCCTCGAGCCCATCGTTCGAATGATCCAAATATAACAACATGCGAGTCCGGATGCCAGTTCCGGCGGCCCGATTTTGCCGCCGCATGCTATCGTTACCGCCCCGGAGGATATGACCCATGCGAGCGGCCTATTACGAAAAGAACGGCTCGGCGCGCGAAGTTCTGCGCGTCGGCGAGCTGGAGACGCCGCAAGCCGGTCCCGGCGAGGTGCGCGTCAAGCTTAGCCACTCCGGCGTCAATCCGTCGGACGTCAAATCGCGCCAAGGCGCTACCCGCAAGATCGCCTTCCCGCGCGTGATCCCGCACAGCGACGGTGCCGGCGTGATCGACCAGGTCGGCGACGGCATCGCCAAATCGCGCATCGGCGAACGGGTCTGGGTTTGGAACGGCCAGTGGAAACGCGCCTTCGGAACCGCCGCCGAATACATCGCGTTGCCCGCCGCGCAGGCGGTGAAGCTGCCGGAGCACGTAAGCTTCGAGGCCGGCGCCTGCCTCGGCATCCCGGCCATGACCGCCACCCATGCCATCTGGCTGGCCAATGCGGCCAAGGGCGCCACTTTGCTCATTGCCGGCGGCGCCGGCGCGGTCAGCCAATACGCCATCCAGTTTGCCAAGGCGCAGGGCGCGACGGTCATCACCACCACATCGTCGGACGAAAAGGCCAAGGCCGCGCGCGCGGCCGGCGCCGACCACACCATCGACTACAAGCGCGAGAATGTCGGCGAGCGGGTGATGGAGATCACCGGCAAACGCGGCGTCGACGCGGTGATCGAGATGGATCTCGACGGCAACGCCAAATTGCTGCCGAGCGTGCTGCGGCCCAAGGGCAGCGTCATCATCTACGGCACCGGCGCGGCGGAAGCGACGCTGCCGGCGTTTTTCTGCCTGACCAATTCGATCCGGCTGCAATTCTTCCTGGTCTACGAGCTCGATGAGCATGAGCGCACCCGCGCGGTGGCCGCCATTAACCGCGCGCTGGCGCAAGGCACGCTGCGCAACCAAGTGGCACAGCCGACTTTTGCGCTTGCCGACACCGCCGCCGCCCATGAGGCGGTGGAAAAGGGAACCATCGGCAACGTGATCGTGACGATGTAAAATACGACCGATGAGCGCCGTATCGCACCGCTTCGCCTGGTATCTCGCGGTCCTGCAGCTGTTCTTCACGCTGTGCTGGACGGTCTATGCGATCTATTTGCCGAAGCTGGCGGCCACGGCCGGCCTGGCCCCCGGGGCCGTCATCCTGCTGCTGATGCTCGATCAGGCGATCTTCACGGTCTGCGATTTCGCCACCGGCATCGTCGCCGACAAGGTGACGCGCGTGCTCGGCCGGCTCGGCGTCTGGGTGGCGGCCGCCACCGCCTTGTCCTGCGCGGCCTTCCTCGCATTGCCTTTGGTCGCGGCCGCCGGCGCGCCGCTACTGATCGCCGTGACCGTGGTCTGGACGATCACCTCATCGGCGCTGCGCGCGCCGCCGCTGATGCTGCTCGGCAAATATGCCGCCAAGCCATCGATCCCGTATCTGTCGAGCCTCGCGATGCTGGGCTACGGCATCGCCGGGGCGCTCGCCCCCTACCTCGCCATCACGCTGCGCGATGTCGATCCGCGCTGGCCATTCGCGGTGGCCAGCATCGTGCTGGTGCTCACCACACTCGGCATGATCTCGGCCGAACGCATGCTGGCGAATGCACCTCAGCCTAAGGCGGAGAGCCTCCCTGCGCGCGCGTTCGGCACGCTCACCGCGTCGGCGGTGGTGTTCGCGCTCGGCATGATTGTGCTCGCGCTCGGCTATCAGATGCATTTCGCGCTCGCCAGCGCGCCCTTGTTTCTGAGCTGGCCCCGGTTTCTTTGGACACGATATTGTCCAATGAAACCGAGAAGGAATGAAGCTCATGAAAGATATTATTCCTGAACCGTCTGTTGTTGTTGGTCCTGTGGGAAGCGAGGGCGGGCGC
>DATBZY010000206.1:0-5061 GCA_036512915.1 Pseudolabrys sp.
CAACTTGCGCCCAATTCGCCGATGCGACGCTCGGTTTCCTGCGTGAAAAAGTTCCTCGGAATTGGGCGGAGCTCTGTGATTCGGTCACCGACAATTTCCGCATCATCAACCCCAAGGATTTTCGGGTTATGACGTGAACGGGGTATAACAACCGGCGATTCCGATCTTGTCGCCATGGTCGAAGCGCCGAACGGCGATATCATCGCCAAATTCGCGCTGGCGCTCGGCATGCTGGGTAACGTGCGCACCCGCACCGCCCGCGCCTGGACGATGGAGGAATTCCAGAAGCTGGTGGCCGAACTGCCGTAATTCCGGCGACGCTGCGCAGCTTAAGCTGTCAGACTGGGCGCGGCCGCCTTGGCTCGCCCAGCCTGCGACGAGATCAAAACACGCGGCACTCGCGCGCCGACTGTGCCGAGCCGCCCGACATCTTCACCGGCATCGACCAGTGCTTGGTCGCCGCCGCGCCTTTGGCGGCCGGCGCCAGCACCAGCGTGCCGCGGCCCTGCGCCGCGCCCTTGGCGCTGGTGACATAGGCGAACACGCGGCACTTCAGCCGCTGCTCGCACTTGTTGACGAGCTCGATGGTAAAGCCGATACTGCGGCCCTCGCGGGTCCAGCCACTGTTCTGCGTCAGGCAGTTGGATTGCGCGGTGGTGCCGGGCTCGGCCACCGGCGCGGGCTCGGCCTTCGGCGCATCCTCGGCGCGCGCCGCTAATGCCAGGCAGCCGCTCAGGATCAGCGCGCCGAGCACGACGCGCGCGGCCTCTTGCCGTGTCATGATCGCCTCACTTAGCACGGGCCCATGGGCGTGAGCTTCAAGTTGTCGGTGTGCGTGGCCGAGCCGCCGCCCGGATTCGTCACGGCACCGGTATGGGTCTGGGTCAGGGTGCCGCCTTTGTCGTCCAGCTTCACCGTATAGGTGCCCTTGCCGGCCATGCGCACCATCGCAAGCGATCCGGTTCCGCCGCCGGTATAGCTCACGCTGCCGCCGGCCTCGCCGCCCGGACTGTAGCTGAACTCGATCCACATATCGCCGCCGGAGCCCTTCACCGTGAATGGCTTCGCCAGGCTGCAGGCGGTGCCGGTCACTTTCATCGGCCCGGCGTTACCGGTGATCGTGTAGCTGCGGCTATTGCCGCCGCCCTGCGTCACGCAGATACGTTTGGCGCGGTTTTCCAGTTCCGCCAAAGCGGCCGGATCAGCCGGCGCGGCGCCGGCCGGGCTGCGGACCCCCGCCGCCGTCTTCCAGTAATTGACCAGGATCGACGGATCGGATTTCGCCTTGCATTCGGCCTTGGCGGCCTCCTCGCCTTTATCGGCCGCGGCGCCGGCCTGCTGCGCCATAGCGGCCGCTCGCGCGTCCGCGCTTTGCGCCAGCGCCGCCTGCGGCAGCAGCAACGTCGCGATCGAGATGAACAGGTACCTTGCGAGCCTCATCCGATGTCCCCCGTTGACGTGCGATCCCCGCAGACCGGCCGACGATAGCGGCCCAGCCCGCGGGGATGAATCGGATCGCAATCTACACGCCCGCTCTGATCGGCAAAATGGCAGTCGGGCGCAAAGCCCCTACTCGTGCGGCAGCACCTTGAACGGCTGGGTATAGGGCTCGACCCGCAACGAGGCATTGGCCAGCACGCCGATCTTGGCGCGCGGCGCCACCTGGCGCTCGCCGTCCTTTTGCGTCACGGCATATTGCCAGAGCGTGAGCGAGCCCCTGGCCGCGATCGCCTTGGCGATGCCGCCGGCGTCGCCGCCGAACTCCTTCAGCTCGGCGTCGTTCAGGCCGATCACGATCTCGTCCTTCACGGTGACGATCTTGAACAGCGTCTCGGCCGACGCCGGCGCAGCACAGGCGAACACGACGGCCGCGAGCGCGGCGCCGGCAACTAACCTGGTGGTCATGGCAAGCCCCCTTGGATGCGTGACGCAGTCTAGCTTGGTCGCGCCGCGGCGCGAAATGGTTCAAAGCCGCGGCTGCCGTCCCCCGCAAGCGGGGGAGAGATAAGAAAGAAACTTCGCCCGCCCCTCACTCCCCCACGTGAAACCGCACCACCGTCGCCAGCGTAATCCAATTGGCGTTCTCGCCGGTAATGTTGCGGCCGTAGATCAGGTCGATGTTGAAGCGATCGACCGGCCGCCAGCGCAGGCCGAGCTGAAAGCGCGGCGCGACAACGCTGGCGACATCTGCCGCGCCCAGCTGGCCGAACAGCTCCGCCGTCACGGTCCAGACATTGTCGGGCGTGCGCCAGTCGGTGCCGGCGCCGTAAGTGAGATAATGCCGGTCGGCGATGCGATCCCACTGCCAGCCGCCATTGAGATTGATGCGTACGACGTTCGACAGCCGCAGCGTCGCCGGAATGGTGGCGAACAGCGCGGTGTTGTCGCCCGTGTTCGTGTCGTAGGACGCCGCCGCCGACAGTGCGACGCCCCAGCTACCGATTGCGCTCGGCATAATATTGGTCTTGAGCTTTGGGGTTGCGCCGGTGCTCCATTCCTGGTCGGCGCGCGCGGCTGATCTGCACGCTGGCTTCCACCGGGCGGGCGATATCGAGCACGCAGGTCGGCGTGACCGCCGCGAAAAAATCGTGGTTGCTGGCCGCTGACATCCACGACTCGACCTTGCAGGCGCCGGGCTCGTTGACCTCGGCGGTGTCGACGGCATAGGCCGCGCCGGCGACGCGCGCGTCGCTCGACCACAAGGCGGCCGCCGCGACGGCGGACACCAGCATAACGGCTTTCGGCCAGCCCACGAGCAAAGCTTGCCCCTCGCGTTTCCGGCAGCGCGGCGTGCGGAATCACCAAGCGTATTCCGACATTATCGACAAATTCGGCGCGATACACCGTGCTAGCGCGCCCTGCGGCACTACAGCCGACTTACGATGACGGGCGCTTGCGCGGCCTCCTCAGGATGCGGCGCATCGACCTAGCAGCGTAGGCTGGATGGAGTGCAGCAAAATCCCGCCAAACCATTGACGCGCGCGCGTTCATCTGCCATCCGCAACGCCTGTTCGTTCGTTGGAATCCCCCTCCCACATGTCCAGACGACCATTCCGCCTCGGCCGCTCGCTCACGGGCTTAGGCCTGTTCGCCACCCGGCCGATCAAAAAGCGTAGCCGGATCGCCGAATATAAAGGCCCCCTGCTCACGACCAAAGAGGCCCTCAAGGCCGAGACTCGCGGCAACCGCTATCTCTATGAGCTCAACAGCCGCTGGACCATCGACGGCTCGCCGCGCAGCAATATCGCGCGCTACTTCAACCACTCCTGCAATCCCAATTGCGAGACCTACGACGTCAAGCACCGGGTGTTCGTACGCGCGCTGCGCAACATCAAACCGGGCGAGCAGCTCACTTACGACTACGGCCGCGATTATCTCAAGAACGTCATCGGGCTGTCGCGCTGCCAATGCTCGCGCTGCCGCAAGCGCCGCGCCCGCCGCGCCGTGGAATTGCGGGCCATGCGCAAACGGCGGCAGTAGCGGCGCGCGCGTGCGCGCAAGATCGCGCGGCAGTCGAAGGCCCGCGCCGCGAAGCGCCGCTAGCGCATGATGCCGAAAAGTGGCAAGCGGTTTTCGGATAAGCTCATGCGCAAGAAAAAAGCAAAACGATTCCGCGTTGGCCGCTCGCGCACGGGCTTGGGCCTGTTCGCCACCGGCGAAATCGCCAAACACGCCCTGATCGTCGAATATTGCGGCCGCCGCATCCCCACGGCCCGGGCGCAGGAAATCGAGCGCCGGCGCGCCAACAAATACATGTTCGAGATCGATTCACGTTGGACGATTGACGGCTCATCGCGGCGCAATCTCGCGCGCTACGTCAACCACTCCTGCGAGCCCAATGCGGAAGCCGAACTGGTGCGCGGACGCATGATGTATCGCGCGCTCGCGCCGATCGCAGCCGGCGAAGAGATCACCGCCGATTACGGCGAGGAGTATTACGAGCTCTACCTCGCCGCCAGCGGCTGCCGCTGCGCGGACTGCGCCGCCCGCGAAAACAGCCTAACCTCTCGCGCATGATGACATCCGACAGCCTCGACCAGCGCCGCCCGGTGCGGACCGACCGGGTCCCGCTTGGCATTCTCTATATGCTGGGCGCCACCGTGATGTTCGCGGTCGCCAGCGCGCTATCGAAATGGCAGGTCGCCAGCTACTCGTTCATCGAGGTGCTGTCCTTCCGTGCCAGCGTCTCGCTGCTGGTCTGTGCCGTGCTGATCCTGCCGCGCACCGGGCTGATCGTGTTTCGCACCAGCCGTTTGCGGCATCACGCCGGCCGCAGCGCTACCCAGGCGACGGCGCAGAGCCTGATCATCATCGCCTTCTCGCTGATGCCGCTCGCTGGCGCGATCGCCATCAATTTCGCATCGCCGCTGTTCGCCACGCTGTTTGCCGCGCTCTGGCTCAAGGAAAAGGTCGGCGCCGCGCGCGGCTTCGCGCTGGCCGCCGGCTTTATCGGCGTGCTGCTGGTGGCCGCGCCTGGCGCCGACACTTTTCGCATCGGCGCGCTCTTCGCAATCGGCAATGCCGTGCTGTTCGGCAGCGTCACCGCCGCGGTGCGCGGCATGACCGCGACCGAGTCGACCGAAACGCTGACCATGTACCAGATGGTCTTTCTCACCGGCTTCTTCGCGCTGGCACTGCCGTTCGTTTTCACCTGGCCGACCGCTGAGGACGCCGCCGTCATGATCGCCAATGGCGTGATCAACGGGTTCGGGCAATACTGGTGGACGCGCTCCTTGTCGCTGGCGCCGCCTTCGGCGGTCGGGCCGTTCTATTACTTCATGCTGGTGTGGTCGATCGCGCTCGGCTTTCTGTTCTGGGGTGACGTGCCAACGCTTCCCCTGCTCGCCGGCGCCGCCATCGTGGCCGGTTCCGGGCTGTTCCTGCTCTGGCACGAGAGCGGCAAGAAGCCGCTTTCGGCCGACTAGGGCCTGTCTTCAGTTGAGCAGGATCATAGCGGCGGCCATCTGCACTCCGGCGAGAAAATTTCTGGCGAGTTTGTCATAACGTGTGGCGATGGCACGGAAGTGTTTGAGCTGATTGAAGAACCGTTCGACAAGGTTG
>DATBZY010000207.1:0-2785 GCA_036512915.1 Pseudolabrys sp.
GATCGGCCTCGACGCCTCCAACGCGATCATGATCTCGGCCAAGACCGGGATCGGCGTTCCCGACGTGCTGGAAGCCATCGTCACCCGGCTGCCGCCGCCGAAGGGCGACCGCGACGCGACGCTGAAGGCGCTGCTAGTCGATTCTTGGTACGATGCTTACTTGGGCGTCGTCGTGCTGGTGCGCATCGTCGATGGCGTGCTCAAGAAGGGCCAGCGCATCCGCATGATCGGTATCGACGCATCTTACGAGGTCGACCGCACCGGCGTGTTCACGCCCAAGCTCACGCCGGTCGATGAGCTCGGCCCCGGCGAGATCGGCATGCTCACCGCCTCGATCAAGCAAGTGGCCGATGCCCGCGTCGGCGACACCATCACCGACGAGCGCAATCCGGTGGACGAACCGCTGCCCGGCTTCCGTCCGGCAATCCCGGTGGTGTTCTGCGGCCTGTTTCCGGTCGATGCCGCGCAGTTCGAGGATTTGCGCGCCGCCATGGGCAAGCTGCGCCTCAATGACGCCAGCTTCAGCTACGAGATGGAAACCTCCGCCGCGCTCGGCTTCGGCTTCCGCTGCGGCTTTCTCGGCCTGCTGCATCTGGAAATCATCCAGGAGCGGCTGGAGCGCGAGTTCAATCTCGACCTGATCGCGACCGCGCCGTCGGTGATCTACAAGATGCAGCTGCGCGACGGCTCGGTGATCGAGATCCACAATCCGGTCGACATGCCGGATGTGATGAAGATCTTGGAAATCCAGGAGCCGTGGATAGAGGCGACGATTCTGACGCCCGACGATTATCTCGGCGCCGTGCTCAAGCTCTGCCAGGACCGTCGCGGCAACCAGAAAGAGCTGACTTATGTCGGCAGCCGCGCCATGGTGAAATACGATCTGCCGCTCAACGAGGTGGTGTTCGACTTCTACGACCGGCTCAAATCGGTGTCAAAAGGCTACGCCTCGTTCGACTATCATCTGACCGACTACAAGCCCGCCGATCTGGTGAAGATGTCGATCCTGGTCAATGACGAGCCGGTCGACGCGCTCTCCATGCTGGTGCACCGCACCCGCGCGGAAACCCGCGGCCGCGGCATGGTGGAGAAGCTGAAGGAACTGATCCCGCCGCACATGTTCCAGGTGCCGATCCAGGCCGCGATCGGCGGCAAGATCATCGCGCGCGAAACCGTGCGCGCGCTGCGCAAGGACGTCACCGCCAAATGCTACGGCGGCGACGCCACCCGCAAACGCAAGCTGCTCGACAAGCAGAAGAAGGGCAAAAAGCGCATGCGGCAATTCGGCAAGGTCGATATTCCGCAGGAAGCGTTCATCGCCGCGCTGAAGGTGGATGTGTGAAGCGAGAGCGCCCGCGACACTGCCTCACTGCAGCAAAAGTGCAACTGAACAAAAGCAGCGACTGACTGGACGCCCGCTGAAATTGAGCGGACTATAGTGCGCCATTTCATTGCGCCCCCAGGATCAACGTCATGCTGCCACGATCCGCTCTTCGCCTAGTCGCTCTTCTTGCCTTCGTGCTCACCACCGGCGCTGCAAAAGCCGCCGACGTCAACGTGATGATCTCGGCGGGCTTCTTCCACGTTTATTCGGAGCTTGGGCCCGCCTTCGAAAAGGCGACCGGGCATCATCTCATCACCACGCGCGGTCCCTCGCTCGGCGACTCGCCGGAAGCGATCCCGGCGCGACTGTCGCGCGGCGAGGAAGCGGATGTCGCCATCATGGACGGCGCGGGCGCCGATTTCCTGATCGCCCGCAATCTGATCCGTGCCGACAGCAAGATGCCGCTCGCGGAGTCTTTTATCGGCATGGTCGTGCGCGCGGGCCAGCCCAAGCCCGACATCAGCACGGTCGATGCGTTGCGCAAAACGCTGCTTGACGCGAAGTCCATCGCCTATTCCGACAGCAGCAGCGGCACCTACCTTTCGACCGTGGGGTTCAAGAAGCTCGGCATCGCCGAAGCCGTGGCCGGAAAATCACGCAAGGTGCGCGGGCCGCCGACGGGCGAACCGGTCGCCGCGGTTATCGCGCGCGGCGAGGCGGAGCTCGGCTTCCAGCAGGTCGCCGAGCTCATCAATGTGCCGGGCACCGACTTCGTCGGCACCGTGCCGGCTGACGTGCAGCCGCCGACCTTCTTCATCGGCGCGCTGACCACCAATACGCGCCAGCCGGACGCCGCCATCGCACTCCTGCGTTTCCTGTCATCGGAGCAAGCAGCGGCAGTCATTACTAAGGCAGGCCTCAAGCCCCTGGCGCCGCGTTAGCTGCTGGCGCATCGCACCCGCGCCGAAACCCGCGGCCGCGGCATGATGGAGAAGCTGAAGGAGCTGATCCCGCCGCACATGTTCCAGGTGCCGATCCAGGCCGCGATCGGCGGCAAGATCATCGCGCGCGAGACCGTGCGCGCGCTACGCAAGGACGTCACCGCCAAATGCTACGGCGGCGACGCCACCCGCAAACGCAAGCTGCTCGACAAGCAGAAGAAGGGCAAAAAGCGCATGCGGCAGTTCGGCAAGGTCGACATTCCGCAAGAGGGCGTTTATTGCCGCGCTGAAGGTGGATGTGTAGGGGCTTTGAAGCATGGGGGCATGAATGCGCGTATTAGAGCATTTTCATGATTGGCGGCGATAGCCTTGGTTTGCGACCCAAAATCCGCGATGGGATTTTGGATGACGCGAGTACGGCGGGCTAATGATGAATTTTCAGCCCATTTTCCATCGCGTGGCAAGGCCAAGAACTCGTCGAGGCTCCCGATGACGGCTTCAGCGTTCGGCAGTGGCGTTT
>DATBZY010000208.1:0-9842 GCA_036512915.1 Pseudolabrys sp.
CGTCATGGGTGACGACGATGATCGCAGCGCCTTGATCGACGGCGATCCGGCGCAACAGATCCATCACGATGCGGGCGCGCGCCGAATCGAGTGGCGCGGTCGGCTCGTCGGCGAGAATAATGCGCGGCTTGTTGGCGAGAGCGCGCGCGATCGCCACCCGTTGCGCTTCGCCGCCGGAGAGCTGCTTGGGCAAAGCATGCTTGCGGTTTCCGACTTCGAGATAGTCGAGCAGCTCGATGGCGCGTGCACGCGACGCCGCCGCGCTGAAACCGGCCAGATCGAGCACGATGGCGACGTTGTCGCTGCCGTCAAGGAACGGCAGCAGATTGGGGTATTGGAAAATGAAGCCGATCTTGTCGAGCCGCAGCCGGCGCAGATCGGCCTTGAGCCAGCGCTCGTCATAGACGACCTCACCATCGAGCGTGATGCGGCCGCTGCTCGGCTCCAGAATGCAGGCGATGCAGTGCAGCAGCGTGGTCTTGCCCGAGCCGCTCGGGCCCATCAGCCCGACGACCTGGCCGGGATAGACTTCCATATTAATGTCGAGCAGCGCGTCAACGCGCGCCGTACCCTGCCCGAAATGCTTGGACAGATGTTCGACGCGCACGACCGGTTGTTTGTCTGTCCCAGCCATCGCAATTACCCCGAACTCGCCAGCGCTTCGGCCGGATCGACCTTGAGCGCCAGCCGAATGCCGAGCGTGCTGGCGGCAAGGCAGACCACGATGGTGATGACGAACACGATGGCGACGCTCTCGGGATCGAGCACGAGCCGGCGCGGAAAGTAAGGCTTGAAGGTGAGGACCAGCATCAGCCCGGTGAAGTAACCGAAGATGCCCATCGATAGCGCCTGCTGGACGATAAGGCCGATGATGGTCCGATCCGGCGCGCCGACGAATTTGAGCGTGGCGATCGAGCGCACCTTGTCCATGGTCAGCGTATAGACGATCAGAGCGATGATGACCGCCGACACGATCACCAGCAGCACCATGATCAGGCCCTGCTGCTTGCGCGCCCGCTCGATGACGAACTTGCTCAGTAACGTCTCCTGCTGATCTTGCGTGAGCGCCGTGAGGTGTTTCCAGCGCGCGAGCGCCGCGGCGACCTCGTTGACCGGGACATAAGGCGACACCTTGGCGATGACGGCATTGATCTGGTCGTTGGTTGCCAGCCCGCCGCCGCGCGCGAGCTCGCGCCGCGCCGCTGGCGGAGCCGACTCGAATTGCAGGATTTGCGCGTCGCGCAGGGTGATGTAGGCCACGGGATCGCCCGACGACGTGACCTCATTGCGCATCAGGCCGACGACCGTGAACTTGTGCCCGCGCGTGCCCAGCGGCACTTCCTGGCCGAGCGCCAGGCCGGCGGAGCTATCAACGATCGCTTCATAATGGCCGCGCAGGATGTCGCGCCCGGCCGAAAGTTGATGGGGGCCGCCGGGCCGGCCCGGCTCGAAGCCGATGAGGAACAGGCGGAGCGGCTTGCCGTTGAGTTCGGTCTGCACCGATTGGTAGGTGACCGAGCCCGCGCGCTCCACGCCATAGACTCGGCTGACCAATTCTCGCGTGTCGCCGGCAATACGCGACGCTTCGGCAAACGGCCCGTTGGTGCCGGCTTCGACCACCCAGATATCGGCGTTGGCGGCGCGGGCCTGCCGCAGCGCGTCGTCGATCAGGCCGCCATAGACGCCGGTGATCATGATCACGATGCCGAGCAGCAGGCTCAATCCGAAATTGGTCAGGACGAAGCGCAGAAGATTGTGCTTGATATCCCGATACGCCAGATTCATCGGCTCGGCCCTTGCGTGATCTTCTCCGCAATTTTGGCCGCGCGGCCGGCGCGCAGCCCGTTGGGCAATTGCGCCACCACCACGGCCTTGTCCGGCACGCCGCCGGCGATTTCATAGCGTCCATCGAGCAGCCGGTGCCCGAGTGTCACGTCGCGTTGCTGGAGGTGGCCGTCCTCGACCGTCCAAACCGTCCCGCGATTCTTGCCGAGCCCGACGATCGCCGCTTCCGGGACCAGCAGCGCCTGCGCAAGCCGCACCGTCGTGATATAGGCCTCGGCCTGCTCGCCAAGATGGAAGTCGGCCGGCAACTTGTCGAACGCGATCGCAACCCGGCGCTCCTCGTTGACGCGATCGCTTTCGGGCTCGATGCGGGCCACCTGCCCGCTAAACTGCTGGTTCGGCCGGGATCGCAAGACGATTTCGGCCACCTCGCCGACCGCGATCTCGCCGGACTTGCTCTCGTCGATAAAGGCCAGCGCCCAGACCGATGTCGGATCGATCAGCGTAAACACCGGTTCTCCGGCGCCGAGCGCAGAACCTAGCTCCTTCGCGCGCGCGGTCACCATGGCATCGTAGGGCGCCGCAAGCGTGTGAAAATCCAAGGTCGCGCTTTCCTGCTGCAGTTGCGCCTTCGCGTCAC
This sequence comes from Pseudolabrys sp., assembly GCA_036512915.1. Taxonomy (GTDB): domain Bacteria; phylum Pseudomonadota; class Alphaproteobacteria; order Rhizobiales; family Xanthobacteraceae; genus Pseudolabrys. Next base: position 2,426 of record DATBZY010000208.1, read on the forward strand.
CGATGGCGGCACGCGCCACCGCGACATCGCTCGCGGCCAAATTCACATCCGCAAGTGCGGCGTCTTGCGCGGTCTTTGTCGTCTCCGCCGACTCGACCGAGGCCGTCGCGCTTTGCACCAGTTTCTGCCGGCGCTCACTGATCGTCTTGGCATTGGCGTAGTTCGCCTGCGCCTTCTGGACGTTCGCCATCGCGCGCTGAAGGTTGGCGTCGGCCTGCTCGGTGGCGGCCGTGGCTCTGCCGACGCGGGCGGTCTGCTCGCGGTCATCGAGGCGGGCCAGGACCGCTCCCTTGGCGACGCGATCGCCAACATCCGCGCGAAGTTCAACAAGCACGCCGGACGCCTTGAAGCCAACCTTGGAGGTGACGCGCGCCTCGACCGTTCCGAGGCCGAACACTTGCACCATGACGTCGCGCTCAGGCTGCGAGACCTGCACATCGATCGGACGGAAAAACAGTGCCCATGCAATCGCACCGGCGGCAATGACCAGCGCGGGCGCAATGCTGAGCAAAAGCAGGCGTCGACGGTTCATGGAGTTTCCCCGCCTTCCCAAAATTGGGACGGATTTAACTACCGCTTTTTGATGCGCTCCAGGCCATCCGATTGCTCTGATTTAGATCAAGAGCGGCAGGACAGGGTGCAGCGCACCCAAAGAGGCGTTACTGCGCGTCCAGCATCGTGGACGGCACCCATAGCGCGATGCCCGGAAACGCCGCCATCCGCACCACGGCGACGCACATCAGGAAGAACAGAGGAGGAGCATGGACGCCGATGGTGAAGATATCGCGTCCGGTCATGCCCTTCAGAACGTAGAGATCGAAGCCGCGATGCTCGGCGCGCGCCAGTTAAGGACGTAGCCGTTGGCGCCATAGCGGTTTCAAGAGTTCGAGGACCACAAGCACAAGAACGCCGGCGCCAAGGGTCAAGGCGAGATCGTCCAAGTGCAGAGGCCCGAAGCGGAACAGACCGCTCGCGAACGGCCAAAGCAGCGTCAGGCCCAACATCGTTGTGACGGCAAGCAGGACCAAGGCAAGCGCCGGATTCGGCCGCCGCAGAGCTGTGATCAACGACGCGCTGAAAGAGCGGTTGACAAAGATCAGGCTGACAATCGTCAGGACCAATGAAAAGAAAGCCAGCGCCCGCACTTCCTCCTCAGCCATACCGCGGCTTAACGCGACGATGAAGATGACAGCGACGAGCGCAAACGCGAACGCTCCCTGCAACAGACTCCAGCCGATCAAGGGGCCGGAGAACAGCGGCTGATCGGGGGCACGCGGCGGTCGGCGCATCACATCGTCCTCCTCGGTCTCGGCCTCGAACAGAGCGAGCACACCGGATCGATCACCATCTCCAGAAACGCGATATGCATCGGCCCAAACAGGATCGGCAGGCCAAATACCAGCGGCAGCAACGCCAAGCCGGCGATCGGCACATGCACAGCGAAGATAAAGCCCATCGCTTTGCGAAGGTTGTCGTAGATTCGGCGGCCGAGCCGGACGGCCTTGACGATCGAGCCAAAATCGTCGTCGAGCAAGACGATTGACGATGCCTCGCGCGCCACGTCCGTGCCGCGGCCGCCCATGGCAATGCCGATGTGCGCCGCTTTGAGCGAGGGCGCATCGTTGACGCCGTCGCCGGTCATCGCCACGATTTCGCCGTTCGATTTAAGCGCATTGACGATACGGAGCTTCTGCTCCGGCATGATCCGCGCGAACACAGTCGCGGTACGCACGCGCAGAGCCAAACTTGCTTCGCTCAGTTGCTCGAGCTCTTCGCCTGCCACGAGGTCTTCGGCGTCGAGGCCGGCCTGGCGGGCGATTGCCCTGGCGGTCGCCGGGTAGTCGCCGGTGATCATAATTACTTTGATGCCAGCCGACCGGCATTCGCTCACGGCATCGGGCACACTTTGCCGCAGCGGATCGGCAAGGCCGACCAGACCCAAGAACTCAAACGTGAAATCGTGCTGCGAGTCCGGCCATGGCAGCCCCGCGAAGGCAGCGCGGGCCACTCCCAAAACACGCAAGCCTTCGTCGGCCATGGCGTCGACGGACTGCGTCAGCGCGGCGAGATCCGCGGCGCCGAGGTGGCAAAGATCGGCGATCGCTTCCGGTGCGCCCTTGGCGGCGATGACGAATTCTTGCCGGCCATCGGCTGCCTGCCAGACGTGCGACATGGCGAGGAGACCGGGGCGAAGTCCATAAGCGTGCACCAACTTCCATTCGGCGCCATGCAGATGCTCGGTCTCGGCCAACTGTTCGCGACCGAGGTCATGAAACGCCTTCTCCATCGGGTCGAACGGGTCCCGCGCACTGGCGAGAACGCCGAACTCGACCAAGTTATGGAAGTCCTCCGGCATTTTTGCACCGGCCATCGCGCGCGGCCGGAAAATTTCGCAGCGCTTGAGCCGCAACTCGGCAATCGACATGCGGTTCTCGGTCAGCGTGCCGGTTTTATCGGTACACAACACCGTGGCGGAGCCGAGGGTTTCGATGGCTGCGGCGCGCCGGGTCAGCACACGCGCCCGCGAGATTCGCCAAGCGCCCATCGCCATGAACACGGTGAGCACGACCGGGAGCTCTTCGGGCAGCATCGACATGCCGAGCGCGATGCCAGCGAGCACCGCATCGAGCCATCCACCTCGCAAGCTGCCGTAGAGCAGCACCGCCAGGACGCACACCGCCGCCCCGACCATGGCGAACACCCGCACCAGCCGGCGGGTTTGTGCCTGCAGCCGCGGCGGCTCCGTCTCCAGCGTGCTGAGCGACTGACCGATCTTGCCGATTTCGCTGCGTGCGCCGGTCGCGATCACCTCGCCTAGTCCCGTCCCGCGCACAACCAGCGAACCGGAAAATACAAACGGCAGGTCATCGCCACCCGGCCGGCGATCTTTGGACGAAGCGACATCACCACTGACGAGCTTGCGCACGGGCACGGACTCGCCCGTCAGCAGCGATTCATCGATTTGCAGGTCGTGACTTTGCACGAGCACCGCGTCGGCTGGCACCCGGTCCCCTTCCGCCAGCACGACAAAATCGCCCCGCACCACCTCGCGGCCGGCGATTCGTTTGCGCTCGCCTTCGCGAATGACCAGCGCACGCGGGCTAATCAAATCGCGCAGCGCCTCCAGAACGCGCTCGGTACGGCTCTCTTGCACGACCGTGATCACGACTGACATTGTTGCGAAGGCGAGCAGAATGAGCGCTTCCTTCAAGTCCCCGAGCGCCAGATAGATCACGCCGCCGGCGAGCAGCAGCGCCAGCATGGGCTCCCGCACGACCTCGAGAATGATGCGCAGCGGCGTGCGCCGATCCGGCCAGGCTAGCTCGTTGTAGCCCTCGGTCTTCAGCCTGGCCTGAACATCCGCCTCGCTGAGGCCCTGGATCGCGGCAAACGATGAGGGATCGTTGGGCATATCAACCTACTGAGCGCAGGTCGCCGCAGCGACTCTGCCGTTGGATGCACCGATGAACTTTCTCGTCGGCCAGTGTGTGGACACTTGGGCAGCTGATACTGCCTCGTCCAGGAGCCGCAGTCCGTAGACACGATGTTTGACTGGGGGGTAGCCGCAATTCATGACCCAAATCAAAGACTTTTGGCCATGGTCCGGCAAAAATGCCTGCGATGGTCAGAGCCAACAGCCGGTGTGCCGCCATGCCGCAGCCGTCGAGTACCCCGCAGGCCGTGGTGTTCCGCGCGCGCGGTCTATGTCATGGGCGAGATCGCGGTGCATGCGCTGCGCGACATCGACTTCGACATCTATGAGGGCGAATTCGTCGTGCTGCTGGGGCCCTCGGGCTCCGGCAAGTCGACGCTGCTCAACATCCTCGGCGGACTCGATGCGCCCAGCTCCGGTCATGCGATGTGGCGCGACCACGATCTGGTCAATGCCGGCGACACGGAATTAACGCGCTACCGGCGCGAGCATGTCGGTTTCGTCTTCCAATTCTACAATCTGATCCCGAGCCTCACGGTGCTCGAAAACGTCGCGCTGGTGAACGAGATCGCCGACACGCTGTTCGATCCGCGCGAGGCGCTGGCACTGGTGGGCTTAACCGAGCGGCTCGACCATTTCCCCTCGCAGCTTTCCGGCGGCGAGCAGCAACGCGTCGCGGTCGCGCGCGCGATCGCAAAATCGCCCGACGTGCTGCTGTGCGATGAGCCGACCGGGGCGCTCGACTACGACACTGGCAAGCTGGTGCTGGCGGCGATTGCCCGCGTCAACGAAACGCTCGGCACCACGACAGTCATTATCACGCACAATGCCGCGATCGCCGGCATGGCCGACCGAGTGCTCAAGCTCAACTCTGCCGGGATCGGACCGACCACATCGACGCCGGGAACGTCGACAATGCGCGTGGCTACCACCACGACCATATCGGCGTCGCCGCGCGCCACCACCTCGACGGTGTCCTCCGCCGCCATCGGCTTGAGCTTGGATTGCATCGCGTCCTTGATGCCGATGCGATCGAGCAGGCTGACGAAATATATGCCGCTGGCGCCCTTGCCTGGATAGGCGACCGCTTTCGTGTGCAACAGCGCCTGCTTGATGGCCGCGACCGACGAGATATCGGGCTTGGCCGCGCCTGAGCGCACCGCCACGCCCAGACCGGCGCGGCCAATATCGACGCGCGGACCGACCACCATGCCGTCCTTGATCAAGGCGTCGATGATCGGCGGATTGCCGACGACGACATCGAATGTCTCGCCGGCTTCGATCTTCTGCTTGACCTCAGGGTTCACCCCGAAGCGCAGGTCGATCTTGTTGCCGGTTGAACGCTCGAACTGCGCGCACAGCTCGCGCACCGCGGCCCTGGGACCGTTGCCCCTCAGAACTTTCAGTTCGGCGGCCTGCGCGGCCGAAGACGCGGCCAGCAGCGCTGGCGACCAGCGCGAACAGGGTCTTCATGACATAGCCCTTCCCGGATCAGTCCGCCTTGGCGCCGCAGAATTTGACCACCTTGCCCCACTTCTCGGTTTCGTCGGCGTTGAGCTTTCCGAAATCGGCGGGCGAGCCCGGCAGCAGCGATGCTCCGAGGTCCGCAAACCGCGCCTTCGCCTTGGGATCGGCGAGGATCGCATTGACCGCCTTATTGAGCTTGTCGATGATCTCGGGCGGCGTGTCCTTGGGCGCGCCAAGGCCGTACCAGGCGCTTGCCTCGTATCCGGGCACGAAATCGCCCACAGTCGGGAGGTCCGGCAGCACGTCCGAGCGTATTGCGCTGGTCACTGCCAGCCCGCGCAGCTTGCCGGCCTTGATGTACTCAGCGGACGTCGGCAGGTTGTCAAACATCACCTGCACCTGCCCGCCGATCAAGTCGGTCAGCGCGAGCGCTCCGCCGCGATAAGGCACGTGAACCAAGTCGACGCCGGTCATCATCTTGAACAGCTCGCCGGACATATGGATCGTGGACCCATTGCCGGAAGACGCCATGTTGAGCTTGCCAGGATTGGCTTTGGCATAGGCAATAAATTCAGGAACCGTCTTTACCGGCACCGATGGATTGACCTCCATGACGTTGGGAAAACGGATGATGCCCGCGACCGGCGCGATATCGCGGATAAAATTATGATTGAGTTTGTCATAGAGCGTCGCGTTGATCGCGTTCGCCGGGGCGACCAGGAGGAGCGTGTAACCGTCAGGGGCCGCGCGCACGGCCGCATCGGTGGCGAGATTGGTGCCCGCGCCTGGCCGGTTTTCGAGGACGAATGGCTGGCCGAGCCGCTCCGAGAGCCATTGACAAATGAGACGCGCGGTGATGTCGGCCGAGCCGCCGGGCGGATAGCCGAGGATCAACCGCACCGGCCGCGCCGGATAGGTTTGCGCCCAAGCGAAGCGCGATACGGCGGGAAGCGCGGCAGCAGCCGCTGCCAGATGCAGAAATTGACGGCGCGGAAGTTTCATGGCGTCGGTTCTCCCGGAGCCAACCATAGCAGGCTTGTTTTACCCCCGACAGGGCGGACATAGTGCTGCCCTCGCTTCGCCAACCAGCGCCATGCCAGCAAAAAAATCACAGCAACTTTGGGATTTCTGGATCGACCGCGGCGGCACCTTCACCGACGTGGTGGGACGGCGGCCCGACGGCACGCTGGTCGCGCACAAGCTGTTGTCGGAAAACCCGGAAGCCTATACGGACGCCGCCGTGCAAGGCATCCGCGACCTGCTGGGCTTGAAAGCCGGCGAGCCGATCCCGGCCGGCCGTGTCGGCGCGGTGAAAATGGGCACCACGGTTGCGACCAACGCGCTGCTCGAGCGCAAGGGCGACTGCACGCTGCTGCTGATCACCAAGGGTTTCCGCGACGCGCTCAAGATCGGCTACCAGGCGCGGCCAAAAATCTTCGCCCGCCACATCATCAAACCCGACATGCTGTATGAGCGCGTGGCCGAGATCGACGAACGCGTGCGCGCCGACGGCACCGTCGAGCGCGCGCCCGATCTCAGCCTGGTGCGCGCCGATCTTGCCGCCGCCAAGGCGGACGGCATCGATGCCGTCGCCATTGTGTTCATGCATGCCTACCGGTTTCCCGAGCACGAGCGCCAAGTGGCGGCGCTGGCGCGCGATATGGGCTTTGCGCAAGTGTCGGTCAGCCACGAGGTGTCGCCGCTGATCAAGCTGGTCGGCCGCGGCGATACCACCGTGGTCGATGCCTATCTGTCGCCAATCCTGCGGCGCTATGTGGCGCAAGTTGACAAGGATCTCGACGCCAAGCGATCGGCCGCGCGCCTGATGTTCATGATGTCCTCGGGCGGGCTCACCGCCGCCGAATTGTTTCAGGGCAAAGACGCGATCCTCTCCGGCCCGGCCGGCGGCGTGGTCGGCATGGCGGAGACCGGGCGCTCGGCCGGCTTCGACCGGCTGATTGGCTTCGACATGGGCGGCACCTCGACCGACGTGTCGCATTTCGACGGCGAATACGAGCGAACCTTTGAGACCGAAGTGGCCGGCGTGCGCATGCGCGCGCCGATGATGCTGATCCACACGGTCGCCGCCGGCGGCGGCTCGATTCTGCATTTCGACGGCGCGCGCTTCCGCGTCGGTCCCGACTCGGCCGGCGCCAATCCGGGGCCAAAATGCTACCGGCGCGGCGGGCCGCTGGCGGTGACCGACGCCAATGTGATGGCCGGCAAGCTAATCGCGGATTTCTTCCCGAAGATTTTCGGGCCCGGGCAGAACCTGCCGCTCGACGGTCACGCGGTGCGCAACGCCTTTACCGACTTGGCGCAGCAGGTCGGCGGCGGCCGCAAACCCGAAGAGGTGGCGGACGGCTTCATCAAGATCGCGGTCGAGAACATGGCGAACGCGATCAAGAAGATTTCCGTGCAGCGCGGCTATGACGTGACCCGCTACGCGCTCAACTGCTTCGGCGGCGCCGGCGGCCAGCATGCCTGCATGGTCGCCGACAGCCTCGGCATGACGCG
>DATBZY010000209.1:0-11079 GCA_036512915.1 Pseudolabrys sp.
CGCCTGGGCGATGCGCCCGGACGGCCAGCCGATGCTGCCGCTGGTGCCGGGCGAGCCGCGCCAGCGCGAATTCGCCTTCCGCGCCGGCGTCAATATCGTGATGTACGCGCTCACCGGCAACTACAAGGCCGACCAGGTGCACATCCCCGCGCTGCTCGAACGGCTGGGCCAGTAGGGGCATGTCGTGAACCTCGGCGTCTCATTCGCTCCGCTGGTGCCCGACTACGTGGTGTGGGCGGCGCTCGGCGTTGCTGTGCTAATCGCAGGCCTGCTGCTGCTCGCGCGCAGCCGCGGCGCGGCATTGCGGGCAATCGCGCTGGTGCTGATGGTGCTGGCGCTCGCCAATCCATCGCTCACACGAGAAGACCGCGACCCGATCCCGTCGGTCGCCGCCGTCATCGTCGACAAAAGTCCGAGCCAAGATTTCGGCGACCGCAAGCAGCAGACCGAAGCCGCGCGTGCCACGCTGCTTGAGCGGCTCAAGCGCATTCCCGGCCTCGAAGTGCGCGTCGCCGAGGCGGGCGAGGCCGATGGCGAGCATGACGGCACCCGGCTGTTCGCGGCGCTGTCCTCGACGCTGGCCGACGTGCCGCCCGATCGCGTCGCCGGCGCCATTATGATCACCGACGGCCGCGTGCACGACGTACCGGCCAACGCCGCTGCCTTAGGCTTTGCCGCGCCGGTGCATGCGCTGATCACCGGCCATCGCGACGAGATCGATCGCCGCGTCGTTCTCACGCAGACGCCGCGCTTCGGCATCGTCGGGCAATCGCAGACCATCGGCTTCCGGATCGACGATCAGGGCGCCAATGTCGGCGCCGCCGAAGTCACCGTGCGGCGCGACGGCGAGGTGCTGGAAAAGCGCGTCGTCACCGTGCACACCGACATCAAGCTCAATGTTCCGATCCCGCATGCCGGACCCAACATCATCGAGATCGAAGCCTCGCCGCTCGCAGGCGAGCTCACGCAAGTCAACAATCGCGCGGTGATCTCGATCGATGGCGTGCGCGACAAGCTGCGCGTGCTGCTGGTGTCGGGCGAGCCGCATGCCGGCGAGCGCACCTGGCGCAACCTGCTCAAGTCCGACGCCTCAGTCGATCTGGTGCACTTCACCATTCTGCGCCCGCCGGAGAAGCAGGACGGCACGCCGATCAACGAACTGTCGCTGATCGCGTTTCCGACCCGCGAGCTGTTCCAGCAGAAGATCTCGGAATTCCAGCTCATCATCTTTGACCGTTACGCGCGCCAAGGCGTGCTGCCGATGATCTATTTCGACAACATCGCGAAATATGTGCGCGACGGCGGCGCCGTGCTGATCGCCGCCGGTCCCGATTACGCCAGCCCCACCAGCATCTGGCGCACCCCGCTCGACGTGATCCTGCCGGCGGAGCCGAGCGGCGAGGTCACCGAGCGCAGCTTCCAGGCGCGCCTCACCGACGCCGGCAAACGCCACCCGGTAACGCGCGGCCTGGAAGGCTCGGAGACCGATCCGCCGCATTGGAGCCACTGGTTCCGCCTGGTCGACACCAAGCGCACCACCGGCACCAATGTGATGCAGGGCCCCGACAGCAAGCCACTGCTTGTGCTGGCGCGCGAGGGCGACGGCCGCGTGGCGCTGCTGCTGTCCGACCACATCTGGCTGTGGGCGCGCGGCTACGAAGGCGGCGGCCCGCATCTCGATTTGCTGCGGCGGCTGTCGCATTGGCTGATGAAGCAGCCCGACCTGGAAGAGGAAGCGCTGCGGCTGATCGTGAATGGCCGCGACATCACGGTGCAGCGCCAGACCATGGCCGACACCGTCAACGAAGTGACGTTGACCTCGCCGGCCGGCGCGACCCGCACGCTCAATCTTCAGGCCACCGAGCCGGGCGTGTGGCGTTCAACGCTCGCCGCCAACGAGCTCGGGCTCTGGCGCGCGACCGACGGCAAGCTGACCGCGCTCGCCAATGTAGGCCCCGCCAATCCGCGCGAATTCGCCGAGGTGACATCGACCACCGACGTGCTGCGCGCGCTCAGCACTGCCACCGGCGGCGATGCGCGGCGGCTGGCGGACGGAAACAATCTCAACGTGCCGCGCGTGGTGCCGGTGCGCACCGGCACGACCTTCAAGGGCGAGGATTGGATCGGCCTGAAGATGCGCGACGTCAGCGTGGTGCGCGGTATCGGCGTGCTGCCGATCTTCGCCGGCCTGCTCGGATTGCTGCTGCTGATCGGCTCGCTCGCCGCGACGTGGGCCAGAGAAGGCCGTTAGAATTTCTTGCGCATGATCTTGTCCGAAAACCGGTTCCCACTTTTCGGGATCATGCGATTTCCCAATCCGGTCGGATCAAGCCGGCAACGCCATTGAAGGCGCCGGGCGCCAGCTCGGCCACCAGCAATCGCGCCGGATCGACTGGGCCCGGCATCTTCACCTGGCCCTTCGGAATGCGCCTGAAGCCGGCCTTGCCGTAGAACGGCTCGTCGCCGACCAGCACCACCAATTTGTGGCCCTTGCTTTCAGCTTCCTTGAGCGCGCGGCTGATCAGCGCGCTGCCGACCCCGCGCTCGCGGAACGGCGGCTCGACCGTGAGCGGCCCCAGCAGCAGCGCCGGCGTCTCGCCGATGCAGATCCGGGTGAGCCGCAGCGAGCCGACCAGCAGCGTGCCGATGCGCGCGGTGAACGACAGCTCGAGCACATGGGCGCGGCCCTCGCGAATGCGAAAAGCGCTGCGCGCATAACGGCCGGGGCCGAAGGTGCGCTCATGCAGCCGTTCGATCGCGAGCGCGTCGTCGGCGGTCTCCGGCAGGATTGTCAGGATCAGTTCGCTCATGACCTTAAAACGCTTGCCCCCGGCTCGGACGATTGTCCGGCTTATCCAGTCCCAAGCCGGTTAGCATCTGGGTCGATTCTGGTCCATCGCCCGTGGCGTTATGAGCCGCAACCGCCTAAATGACTAGCGACGCAGGTGGAGGCTTTCGCATGGGTTTGCTGGTCGACGGCGTGTGGCAGGACGATGTTGCGCGCACCAAGGACGGCCATTTCATCCGGCCCGCCCCCCGCTTCCGCAATTGGGTGACGCCCGACGGCAGCCCCGGCCGCTCCGGCGACGGAGGCTTTAGCGCCGAGGCCGGCCGCTACCACCTCTACGTCTCGCTCGCCTGCCCGTGGGCACACCGCACCGTCATCTTCCGCAAGCTCAAGGGCCTCGAGAACGTCATCTCGATGTCGATCGTCTCGCCCGACATGCTGCGCGACGGCTGGACCTTCAACAAAAGCGAAGGCTCCAGCGGCGACGAAGTCAACGGCAAGAGCAAGCTGTCGGAAATCTATGTGCTGGCCGATCCGCGCTACACCGGCCGCGTGAGTGTGCCGGTGCTGTGGGACAAGACGCGCAAGACGATCGTCAACAACGAGTCGTCCGAAATCATCCGCATGTTGAATTCGCCGTTCGACGCCTGCACCAACATCCACACCGATTATTATCCGAAAGCTTTACGCGCGGAGATCGACCGGCTCAACGACCTGATCTATCCGAACATCAACAACGGCGTCTATCGCGCCGGGTTTGCGACCGCGCAAGGACCCTACGAGCTGGCGTTCCGCGGCGTGTTCGACACGCTCGATGAAATCGAGCAACGGCTGTCGCAGCATCGCTATCTTGTCGGCAACAGCATCACCGAGGCCGACTGGCGGCTGTTCTGCACGCTGATCCGCTTCGACGCCGTCTATTATTCGCACTTCAAGTGCAACTGGCGGCACATCACCGAATATCCGAACCTGTCGAATTATGTGCGCGATCTCTACCAGGTGCCCGGCGTGGCCGAGACCGTGAGCCTCGAGCAGATCAAGCGGCACTATTACGGCAGCCAGCGGCAGGTGAACCCGACCGGCATCGTTCCGGTCGGGCCGCAACTCGACTTCGCCGCGCCGCACGACCGCGCGCGGTTCAAGTAGCATCGCTCAGTGGCTGCACGGCGCGTAGTAGCCGAAGCCGCGCACGGAATCGGTCTCTTTCCAACACGAGCGGTCACCGCGATAGCCCGGCCTGCGGGCATCGCGCATCATGACGCCGTGGTCATAGCCGCGCCCCATCATGGTTCCGGGGGTAGAGCGGTTGCCGCCCATCATCTCGTCGCGGCCACCGTAGGGCGGACCGTTATACCGCATGCCGGCGCCCGGGCTTGAATAGCTTTGCGCCTTTCCCTCGATACCGGCGGCGATCAATCCAGCCGCAGCCACTGTCGTGAACAGCAGGAACTTGCGCATGATTCGACTCCTGTAAAAATTTCAGGGCCGCTCGTCGCTCTTGTGCCGCCCGCCGAAGCGGGCGGCCGCATCGATCGAAGTCAACTCGCAATTGAGATCATATCCTGCGCGGACGCAGCAGTGTGATCTTTCCCTTAGCCCTTCTGATCTCGCCGGCGCGTTCGAGCACGGCGAGCGTGCGGTAAAGCGCCTCGTGGGTGAGCCCCAGTTCGGCGGCGAGATCCTTCAGCGTGCCGCGCAGTGCGACCGTGCGTCGGTCGGCGCCGGCATTGAGCGCGAGGAAATTGCGGACGCGCTCGCGCGCCGAGCGGATATTGCGCTGTTCGATGCGGGTGCGCAGGTTCATCACCTGACGCGCCAGCGTGGCGGCGAAGGCTTGCGCGGCCTTGGGATCCTTCTCGAACGCCGCGAGTACCGCCGGCTTCGGATAGATGCGCACGACCGCGTCCGTGCTGGCGATGGCGTCGCAGTGATAGCTGCTTGCGAACAGCGACGCCTCGGCGACGGTCTCGCCCGGGCCGGCAACGTGGAGGACGATCTCACGTCCGGAGCGATCCACGCGCGCAAGCCGCACGCGGCCGGCGATGACTTCGCACAGGCCGGCGGTCTTGTCGCCGAGCCGGAACAGCGTTTCGCCGGATTTTAGTTTCCGGTCGATCGCCGCAGAGCGCACGGCGGCGGGAAGCCAATCCTTGACCGGCATGGTTCGCTCCTGGCTGACAACGGCCACCAAACTATAGCGCGCTTACCACCATTCGCTGACCGCCGCGCCGCCGAGGACTTCGGCGATACGCGCGCGGGTGGCGCGGCTGGTATCATCCGGCAGGGCGTCGAGCGCGAAAAAACCGTGCTCGATGATTTCATGGTTGGGCTGCGGCGGAGCGTCCTGGCGGAATTCGCGCACGATGTACAGCGCCACGTGATCGCGGCGCGAAGTGCGCCTGTTGAAGAACACCCCATGCAACCGCGGCGGTGCGGTCAATTGGATATTGCCTTCCTCGGCCAACTCGCGCGCCAACGCCGTGAGCAGCGTCTCGCCGGTTTCCACGCCGCCGCCGGGCATGTGCCAGCCGTCCACGTAAGAGTGCTTGATCAGGAAGATGCGGCCAGTGCCGTCGATCACCATGGCGCGCGCGCCCAGCGTCGCGCCGCGCGAGAAGCGCCAGTAGAAATGGACCATCGGCCGTATGATTGGCTCGAGCGCGCGGCGCAGGGAGTGCAAATGCATTTTCCTTTTGTGGCAGTTCCGGAGTAAGCGACCTGTTACCAGCAGCCGCGAGGAAAAGTGTCAAACCGGACCCTTTCCTGTTCAGAATAGTTTCAATATATCAAAGCCATCCGAAAGCCGGCGATCGAGAGGACCCCTCAGTGAAGCGATTTTCCGACCTGACCGAGCAGGAAGTGCTCGCGCTCGCCATCACCAACGAGGAGGAGGACAGCCGCATCTACCGCGGCTTCGCCGACGGCTTGCGCGAGCAGTTTCCGTCCTCGGCCAAGATGTTCGATCTGATGGCGGAGGAGGAAAGTCGCCACCGCAGCCGACTGTCCGACCTCTACAAGCAGAAGTTCGGCGACTATTTGCCGCTGATCCGGCGTCAGGACGTGAAGGGCTTCATCAGCCACAAGCCGCTCTGGCTGGTGCGCCCGCTCGGCCTCGACGCAGTGCGCAAATATGCCGCCGAGATGGAATACGAGACCGCGCGCTTCTATCGCAAGGCGGCGGAGACCAGCCGCGACGCCTCGGTGCGCCAGTTGCTGGTCGATCTGGCCGAGGCCGAGGACAAGCACGAGGGCATCGCCAACCGGCTCGGCGAGCGCCTGCTGACCGCCGATGCGCGCGAGCAGGAGGACGAAACCGCGCGGCGCGTGTTCGTGCTGCAATTCGTGCAGCCGGGCCTGGTCGGACTGATGGACGGCTCGGTGTCGACGCTGGCGCCGCTGTTCGCGGCAGCCTTTGCCACCCACCACACCTGGGAAACGTTCCTGGTCGGCATGGCGGCCTCGGTCGGCGCCGGCATTTCCATGGGGTTTGCCGAGGCGCTGTCCGACGACGGTTCGCTCAGCGGCCGCGGCACGCCATGGCTGCGTGGCGCCGTGTGCGGACTGATGACCATGATCGGCGGGCTCGGCCACACCCTGCCCTACCTCATCCCCGATTTCTGGTATGCGACGATCGTCTCGGTCATCGTGGTGGCAGTGGAACTCGCCGCGATCTCCTATATCCGTTACCGCTACATGGACACGCCATTCCTCGCCGCCACCTTCCAGATCGTGGTTGGCGGCGTGCTGGTATTCCTCGCCGGCATATTGATCGGGAGTTCGTAGGACGCCGGTGTCATCGCCCGCCAACGGGTCCGCGCGAAGCGCGGCCCGATGATAAACTCCGGCGGGCGATCCAGTAAACACTGGAAAAGATTGCGGCACAGCTTCGCTTCTATCGCATCGTAGATGAATACTGGATGCCCCGCCTGCGCGGGGCATGACAATCGATAGGCTGCTTAATGATGTTCACCCTCGCCCATCTGTCCGACCCGCATCTCGCTCCGCTGCCGGCGCCGCACTGGAGCGAGCTGATCGGCAAGCGCGTCACTGGCTACATCAACTGGCAACGCAAGCGCCGCTTCATCCACGATCCGGCCGTGCTGGCGAAAATCGTCGCCGACATGAAAGCGCAGGCGCCCGACCACATCGCGGTGACCGGCGACATCGCCAATATCGCACTGCCGGCCGAATTTCGGCATGGGCGCGACTGGCTGGAAAGCCTAGGCAGCCCGAAGGACGTGACTTTCGTGCCCGGCAATCACGACGTCTATGTGAGTGAAGCCGCAGCCTACGCGACGCGCCAGTGGGAGGCGCAAATGTCCGACGATGACGGCATCGGCGGATTTCCATTTCTGCGCCGGCGCGGGCCGGTGGCAATGATCGGGCTTTCGACTGGCGTGCCGACCGCGCCCTTCCTAGCGACCGGCTGGCTCGGCACCAAGCAGCTTGCAGGACTGTCGGGCGTGCTCAACGAACTCAAGAACGAAAACCTGTTCCGCGTCGTGTTGATCCATCACCCGCCGGTGAGCGAGGCAGCGCGGCATAAGCATCTGCTCGATGCCCCGATCCTGCTGCGCGTGATCGCCGCCCACGGCGCCGATCTCATTATCCACGGCCACGACCATGTGCACATGATCAACTGGCTGCAAGGCCCTAACGGAACGCGCGTACCGGCGGTCGGCGTGCCGTCGGCGTCGGCGGCGCCGGGCACAAGCAAGGACGCCGCCGCCTATAATCTCTACCGGATCGAGGGCGCGCCCGGCGCTTGGACGTGCGAGCTGGTGTCGCGCGGCATTGACCCCGCCGGCGAGGTCACTCAACAGAAGCGGTTTATGCTTGTGGGCAGCGCATGATCCCGAAAAGTGGGAACCGGTTTTCGGAAAAGATCATGCGCAAGAAAGATTATGGATTCGGATTGAGCATGGCCAGCGCGAACAGCGCGGCGATGCCGAGGATCACGCCAAAGATAAACGTACGGAACGCGCGCCAGCGCCGGCGGCTCCGCTCGATCCGCAAAATCTTTTGCGCCACGATCTGCCCGGAGGCTAAGTCATCCGTGAGAGCGCGCTCGCGCTCGACCAGCCGGCGCGCCACGTAGCGAGTAACCGCCGCCGCCATCTCGGGCATCTCGTAGGTCTCCGCCAGCACCGCGCGGCCATAACGGGTGTCCTGCACGAAACGGTATTGCCGCTTGTCGCGCCCCATCTCGATATGCGCGATCACGTCGATCCACAGCCGCGGCACGTCGCCCCGGCTGACGCCGCGGTCGAACAATTCGACACCCGCGGGGATTTCCTTGAACACCGGCTCGAGCGCTTCGTTGAGCAGCTCGAGACGGGCAAGCTCGGCATCGCGCAGATCGACCACCACGCCGGAGCGCTCGGCCGCCTCGATGCGCGCCTCGCGCACGGCGTCCCTGAGCACATTCGGCGCCTCAGGCGTTTCCGCCTCGGCTTTCTTACGGCGTCCCCACATGAGTTGAATTTAGCAACACCCGGGCCGCCCGCAAAGCGAAAAAGCTTGGGTTTTCAAGAAGTTTGATGGTTAATCGATGGTTAACGGGCGGCAATCACGCCGTAGGCCTTGGCCCAGCCGAGGCCGTCCTCGGTGCGCCCGCGCGGCCGGTACTCGCAGCCAATCCAGCCCTGGTAGCCGAACCGGTCGACCGCCGCGAAAACCTGCGGATAATTGATCTCGCCCTCGTCCGGCTCATGGCGGCTGGGCACGGCCGCGCATTGCAGATGGCCAATAACCGGCAGGTACTTTTCGAGACGGTAGAGCAGATCGCCGCCGACGATCTGGGCATGGTAGAAATCGAACTGGATGCGAATGTTCGGCTTGCCGGCCTTGGCGATGATGTCGGCGGCGTGCTCGACCCGGTTGAGAAAATAATTCGGCCGGTCGCGCCCATTGATCGGCTCGATCAGCAGCGTGATATTTTTGGCGGCGGCGAGATCGGCGGCGCGCGCAAGATTATCGATATACACGCGCTCGGCCGCCGGGCGCTGCTCGGGGGCAACCTTGCCGGCCAGGCAATGCACCGCACTGCCGCCGATCGCCGTGATGTAATCGAGCGCCCTAGCGAACAGCACCTGCCAGTCCTTCTCGCGGCCGGGCACGGCGGCCAGGCCGAATTCGCCATCGCGCTCGCCGGGCGGCGTATTGACCCCGAGCATGGTCAGCTTATTGCGCTGGATCGCAGCCTTCACCGCAGAGGCCGGCACGTCATAGGGAAACTGCAGCTCGATCGCCTTGAAACCGGCGGCGCTAGCCGCGTCGATGCGCTCCAGCAGCGCGCGATCGGTGAACAGATAACCGAGATTGGCGGCAAAACGCGGCATGTACGGCCCTCAACCATCATCTCTTGCGCGCGAGCGCGGCGGCGTATTCATTACCCATCCGCCTGCCCCAACGCCACCCCCGGAAACGCAGCCATGTCCGCCAACACCGCCTTCCATATCGCCGTCTTGCCGGGCGACGGCATTGGGCCGGAGGTGATGGAGCCGACGCTGGAGATCCTGCGCCGGATCGAGGCGACGACGCCGAGCCTGAAATTCCGCTTCACCGAAGGCGCCGCCGGCGCCAACCATTATCGCGAAACCGGCAAGTCGATGCCTGACAGCACGATCAAGCTGTGCGAGCAGGCCGACGCCATCCTGCTCGGCGCCTGCGGCCTGCCGAGTGTGCGCTATCCCGACAACACCGAGATCATGCCGCAGGTCGAGCTGCGCTTCATTTTCGACCTCTATGCCGGCGTGCGGCCGGCACGGCTGGTGCCGGGCGTGCCGAGCCCGATCGTCGGCGCCGCCGAGCGCGGCATCGATTTCGTGCTGATCCGCGAGTCGACCGAGGGCCTGTTCGCCTCCATGGGCAAGGGCGTGGTCACCCATGACGAGGCGCGCGAGACGCTGGTGATGACGCGCAAGACTTCGGAGCGGCTGTTCGACTTCTCGCTGCGGCTGGCCGAGCGGCGCAAGAAGCGCGGCCGGCCCGGCCTGCTCACCTGCGTCGACAAGGCCAATGCGTTCAAGGCCTTTGCCTGGTTCCGCGCGATCTTCGACGAGCGCGCCAAGAATTTTCCCGGCGTGAAGACCGACCACGTCTATGTCGATGCCTGCGCCGCCATGATGGTGCGCAAGCCTTGGGATTTCGACGTGATGGTGATGGAGAACATCTTCGGCGACATCCTCTCCGATCTCGCCGCCGGCTTGATCGGCGGCTTAGGCGTCGCGCCCTCCGCCGATATCGGCGACAAGCACGCGGTGTTCCAACCCTGCCACGGCACCGCGCCCGACATCATGGGCCAAGGCAAAGCCAATCCGACCGCCATGATTTTATCGGCCGCGATGATGCTCGACTGGCTCGCCGACAAGCACGCGCATAAGCCGGCGGCAGAGGCCGCCCAGCGCATCGAGCGCGCCGTCGACAAAGCTTACGCCAGCGGCATCAAGCCGATGGAATATGGCGGCAAGGATGGCACCGTCGCGATCGCCAGTGCGGTGATAAAGGCGCTGGGTTAAGGCAAGCTTTGGAAGCCTGGATCTGATCAGGCTGGAGACGCAAGCGGCTTGCCCTTCTCCACGACATAGGTGATCGCGATCCTCGACTTCGTGTTGCCGGGCTTGCCGCCAGCATGGGGCGTTTCGGGCGGCACCTGGAAGCCATCGCCTGCCTTCAGCATCCGGGTTGGTTGACCTTGGATCGGGAGTTCGAAGCCGCCTTCCAAGACATAGCTCGATTCGATTCCCGGATGCGTATGCCGCGCAATCGTCACGCCCGAATCTATTTCGACTTCCATGTTTATCGTCACATAACCGGGCATCGGACCGTCCAGCTGCGACAGAACCTTTCGCTTGACGCCGGCCACCGCTGCGGGCGGCGCGCCCTGCGCTGACACTTCGGTCGCAATGAACCCGGTAACCGCGCAGATCGCGCAAGACGCAACACCCGCAAAGCCTCTTCGTGTCAGCATGATGACCTCCCTACCGTGCCCGGATCGCTAGCGTCCGAACTTCTGGGACGTAAATAGGAGGCCCCCCGTAGTGGGGCGGACAAGGTAGCTTGCGACGATTGTTCTGTTTTGGTGGTCAATGTCCGCTTCTCTAATCGGCCGTTTGGGGTCAAGCACTTTCAGACTATCCACCACTGCGGTGTCGATGTCGCTCACGGGCTCGCGCTTCTCTTCGGAATCGGCACTACGGCCCTTCCATTATGGGATTCGAGGACGAGGCGGAACAATCTTTGGGTCGGCCTTGCCGTCAGAGTGACGGCAGGACCAAGCGGACATACGA
>DATBZY010000210.1:0-4637 GCA_036512915.1 Pseudolabrys sp.
GGGGGCGCCTACGCCGGCTTTGGGGGAGCGCTCCGGCGCCCCCTCGGGCTTGAGCCCTTCATCATTCGTCATGTGTAACACTCCGGTTGAGGTTCAATTTACCTCAGCCGGGTGTCTCAATTATCCGTGCCGCACCCCACCAACACCGCGATGTAGCGAGCATCGAACGAGCGCAAATATATTATGCTTAGATGCTTGGCCTTCTTGTAACTTCCGGCCTTATGCGCCGCTGCTATTTGCGCCAGCATCTTCTCTACCCGAGACCGAGCTTTTTTTGTGTTGGGCTTTCCGAAAGCGACTCCCCCGGCAGGTTCCGGGGTGGCGACACCGGGGGTCGGGAGGGCGACGGTGTTCGGGGAACTGGTGTTCATCGCCCAGCCCCACTTCGGCGGGTCTTTAACCACAAATTCACGTCGTGGATGTGCCACACGGACGCTCGGCCTGGACGCCATCGCCTGGGCAGGAGTCCAGCCTTCTGCCAATAGCGCACGGTGCGGACAGACACTCCGGCCAGCGCAGCGAGCTCGCCGATAGTTACGCGCTGTGATTTAATCGGTGTGTAAGTTAGAGCGGCTGGCGGACTTTTATCGCTTGGGCAGTCTGCACAGTTGGGCAGTTGATTGCATTGCCCAACTGGCCCGCAAAATGGAATGCGGGTGTTGTCTTGGTTTGCCACGCCGGAATAATCACTATTCCGTTCAATGGGTCCCTTTGTAGGGGTTTGCCAGTCTAAGGGATTGACTACCTTCGCCTTAAGCAGTCCAGCCGGGGTCGCCAATTCTCCAAGGACTTAGCGGCAGTTTGGCACGCCCGCTACGGGCGCTGGCCATACGCGAAGGCGCGCTTGAGGCAGGTCGTGCCGGGATCTGGTGAACGGTTCAGCATTCCCATCAGCGTGACCCATTCCTCATCGGAGGCTTCGTGCGTGTAGCGCTGCACGGTTTGGGTCACGCAGGCCGCCAGATCGAGCCCGTCGGCGGCGGCCCGTTCCCGTACCGCCGCCAGCAGCGTCAAATCGCCGGCGCCGAGAATCGTTTCGACCGCGGTGGTCTCATCGCTCAACCGGGCCAGAATATCGCCGAGCATGGATGACCGCTCCTCAATGCACGCGCAGCGCATCGGCGCCGGCCAATTCGATGCCCTCAATCCGCGCTGCCGTTACCAGCCGCGCGATGTATTGCGCGTCGGCCCGCCGCCGCACGCTGTCGCGCAGATAATCGGCGATGCGGTCGGCGACCACTTCATAGGGCAGTATCCGGCCCGCATGCTTGCGATCGAGCCGGATGACATGGAAGCCGTAACGGGTTGCGACCGGCGCCGCGGATAGCTGACCGGGCTTGAGCGCGGTGAGCGCCTGCTCGAACTCGGGCGTCGTTTGCC
This sequence comes from Pseudolabrys sp., assembly GCA_036512915.1. Lineage (GTDB taxonomy): Bacteria > Pseudomonadota > Alphaproteobacteria > Rhizobiales > Xanthobacteraceae > Pseudolabrys. Next base: position 1,381 of record DATBZY010000210.1, read on the forward strand.
CGGCCGTGATCTGGCCGAGATTGCCGCCCTGCGCCGCCGACGGACAGCGCGAATGCGCCTGCGCCAGTTCGGCAAACCGTTCCGGGTGTTCGCGCAGCACGGCCAGCACTGCAGCAGCATCCTCGCGCGCCCGCGCATGCGCCTCGCTGTCCGCGGGCAGCGCCGCGAACAGGATATGCGCGGCCTCGTAGATGTCGGGCGAGCGGAACCGTGCGCTGTTGCGCGCGTAATAGCGCCGGCAGGTTTCATCGTCCGGCTCAGGCACGGTGACTTCGCGATCGATCAGGCCGCGCATCATCGCTTCCTCGTCGGTCTCGCGGCGCCCCTCGCCATCGCTCGCCGGCTGCGGCGCGACGCCCAGCCGGCGCACCTCCTGCAACAGCAGTTCGCGAATGACGAGAGCGCGGGCGGCCTGCTGCCAGGCCGCGATCGGCTTGGGCGCCGGATGGTGCTGCATTTCGCGCACGATCGCGTCGCGGGCGATCGCCACGCCGTTTACGCTGACGGTAACCGGCTCGCCGGCCGGCATTGGCGCGTGGGCTGAGCAGGTTGTCATCGCGGCCATTCCGCGGCGACCGGCCCGCGCGGTCCGCGGGTGGTGCGCACGACCTGATAGCCGCGCCGGCCGAGATACCAGATCGGCGCGCTCCAGACATGCACCAGGCGGGTGAACGGGAACAGCAGGAAGATCGTCATGCCGAGGGCAAGATGCAGCTTGAAGAGCGGATGCACGTCGGCAATCAGCACCGAGCTGCCCGGTTGCAGGGTCAGGATGCCCTGCGCCCAGGTCATGAACTTCACCATCTCGTGGCCTTCGAGGTGATTGAGCGAGACGCTGATGGTGGCCAGCCCGAGCGTGAGCTGGGCGTAGAGCAGCAGCAGGATCGCGATGTCGCCGAACGACGAGGTGGTGCGGATGCGCGCGTCGAACAGCCGGCGATGCACCAGCAGCGTTATTCCGACGAAGCACATCACCCCGGCGACGCCGCCGATGCTGATCGCCATCCACTGCTTGAAGGTATGCGAGATGCCGAGCGTATCGAACACCCAGATTGGCGTCAGCAGCCCGCCGAAATGGCCGAGGAAGATGACGAGGATGCCGACATGGAACAGGTTCGAGCCCCACGTCAGCTGCCGCCGGCGCAGCAGCTGGCTCGATCCGCTGCGCCATGTGTATTGCTCGCGGTCGAAGCGGACCAAGCTGCCGAGCAGGAACACGGTCAGGCACAGGTACGGATACCAGCCGAACACGATATAGGTGATCAAATCGCGCATGACGGTTTCCTCAATGACGCGGCGGAACGGGGCGGGTTGCGAGGCTGGCCGGCATGTCCGGCGCCGGACGTAAAGCTCCGCGGACGCGGGCGATCAGCCCGTCCTTGCAGCCATCGTCGGCGTTTGGACCGAACATGACCGCCTCGTCCTCCCAGGCGGCATCGAGCGCCGCCAGATCGGTGGCGTCCGGATCGGGCAATGTGAGCAAGGCCGCGACTTCCTCAGCCTTCGGCTTGGCCGCCGCCAGCGCGACCAGCGCGCGGAACAACGCTTCGTAAGACGATTCACGCTTGCGCAGGCGCTCCGCCATGGCGGCAAAGATGTGCGCCGGTTGGCCGAGCGTGTCGCAGGCCTCCTGCGCCGGCAGCATCGCGAGATATTCCAGGAACAGCGGCACGAAATCCGGTAATTCGGCCGCGCTCATCACCAGGTTTGCGTTTTCGTATTGCGCCTTGAGGTCGATCATAGCCTGGCCGCGGTCGCGACTCTCGCCATGCACGTGCTCGAACATGTACAGCGACAGCGTCCGCGTGCGGTCGAACAGCAGCACGTACCGCTCCTGCAGGTCAAAGAGATCGCCGGTCTCAATCTCCGTGAGCAGCGTGTGCAGCTGTTTGCGGACGGCTAAGGGAATCATCCGCCCGGCGTCGATCGCCTCGCTGATTTCGCCGGCCGCCTGCTGCAGTTCGGCGGTCGGGTAAGTGAGCAGCGCGGACAGCGCCTTAAACGTTTTGCTCATCACACCACCTCCATCGGCGTCTTGGCGCGCTTGGGCGTGCCGAACAGATTGGCTTCGGTGGTGCCGCCCGAACAGCCGTTGCCGAACGAGAAGCCGCAGGAGCCGCGCAGATCGAAAGCGTCTTCGTTGAGCTCTCGGTGCGCGGTCGGAATGACGAAACGATCCTCGTAGTTGGCGATCGCCATGGTCTGGTACATGTTCTCGATGTCGAGCGCGGTGAGCCCCACCCGCTTGGCGATAGCTTCGTCGATCACGCCGTCCACGGTCTTGGCCCGCATATAGGCGCGCATCGCCAACATACGTTCGAGCGCCAGCGCCACCGGCTCTTCCTTGCCGGCGGTGAGCAGATTGGCGAGATATTTCAGGGGAATCCGCAACGAACGCACGTCCGGCATTGCGCCATCGTGGCCGATCTTGCCGGCCGCCGCCGCCGACTGGATCGGCGAGAGCGGCGGCACGTACCAGACCATCGGCAACGTGCGGTATTCCGGATGCAGCGGGAACGCGACCTTCCATTCCATCGCCATCCTCCAAATCGGCGAACGCCGCGCCCCTTCCAGCCAGTTTTCGGCGATGCCGTCGGCGCGCGCTTGCGCGATCACCTTCGGATCGTTCGGATTGAGGAAGACGGAAAGCTGCGCCTCGTACAGATCCTGCTCGTTGGGAACGCTCGCCGCTTCTTCGATGCGATCGGCGTCATAGAGCACGACGCCGAGATAGCGGATGCGGCCGACGCAAGTCTCCGAGCACACGGTCGGCTGGCCGGCTTCGATGCGCGGATAGCAAAAGATGCACTTCTCGGATTTTCCGCTCGACCAGTTGTAATAAATCTTCTTGTAGGGGCAGCCCGACACGCACATGCGCCAGCCGCGGCACTTGTCCTGATCGATCAGAACGATGCCGTCTTCCTCGCGCTTATAGATCGCTCCGGAGGGGCAAGCCGCGACACAGGTCGGATTGAGACAATGCTCGCACAACCGCGGCAGATACATCATGAAGGTGTTTTCGAACTCGCCGTAAATTTCCTTCTGCACGCCCTCAAAATTGTAGTCCTTCGAGCGCTTGGCGAATTCGCCGCCGAGAATTTCCTCCCAATTGGGACCCCACTCGATCTTCTCCATGCGCTCACCGGAGATCAGCGAATGCGGGCGCGCCGTCGGCATCGCCGCCATTTCCGGTGCTTTCTGCAAATGTTCGTAGTCGAAAGTGAACGGCTCGTAGTAGTCGTCGATTTCCGGCAGAT
>DATBZY010000211.1:0-11620 GCA_036512915.1 Pseudolabrys sp.
CTGGTGTCGGTGGCGTTGACGACGCCGCTCTGGAACGCATTGTAGATTTCGTTCGACGGCGGGCTGACGATGCTGGCGCCGGCGGCTTCCCACATCGCCGCAAAGGTCGGTCCGGCGGCGCGGAATTTAAGGCCCTTCAGATCTTTCGGAAGGACGATGCAACCTTTGTTGCCCGCCATGCCACCGGCAAACCACGCGTCGGACAGCACGATCACGCCGCGCTTCTCGATCTCGGCGCGAATGGCCTTCATGAATTGCGAGTTGTTGACGCGTTTGGCACGTTCCTGGCTGCGGATCAGACCGGGCATCAGCGTCGCGCTGAACACCGGCACCTTGCCGCTGGCGTAGTCGAGCGGGAACAGCGTGATGTCGAGCTGGCCATTGACCGTGGCGTTCCACTGGTCGTTCGGCTTGAACAGCGAGGCGCCGGGATACACCTGGATGTCGAGACCGACATTGGCGGCCTTGGCTTCCTTGGCGATCATTTGCACCATGTCGTCGCGCACGTCGCCCTTGCCACCAGGAAACTGGTGCGAGGCCTTCAACGTAATCTGCGCCTGCGCCGAGGCCGACAGCACGATGACTGCGGCGGCCGTGGCAAAAATTGTCGAAATTATTCTCATGTTGCGTTCCTCCATTGGGTCTTTTTTAGCGGCGGGAATCCCGCTGCGCTTGGTCGGCGTCCGAACAACAGCCAAAACCCCTTCGTCGCGCCCATATTCAGCTTAGCCGCCTCGGCGACACAGCGCCATAGCTGAACAGGCGGTTCCGCCGCAACCCCGTGCGACGAATGAATAATTCGCGCCCTGGTCAGCGCGGGCCGATGGTTTTATAACCCCCGCCATCGTCGTCCATTCCGCCCTTGCCCGGGAGTTCCTACACATGCCGAAGCCGTTGGCGGGCCTCCGCGTCCTCGAACTTGCCCGCATCCTGGCCGGGCCCTGGGCGGGGCAGACGCTGGCCGACCTCGGCGCTGATGTCATCAAGGTCGAGCGCAAGGGCGCCGGCGACGATACCCGCGGCTGGGGACCGCCGTTCGTGGAAGGCGCCGACGGCAAGCATATCGGCGCCGCCTATTTCCATGCCACCAATCGCGGCAAGCGCTCGATCGAGATGGATTTCGAGAGCGAGGACGGCCGGCGCATCGTGCGCAAGCTGGCGGCGCGCTCGGACGTGCTGATCGAGAACTTCAAGGTCGGCGGGCTCGCCAAATTCGGCCTCGACTACAAGAGCCTCGCGCCGGAGAACCCGCGGCTGATCTATTGCTCGGTGACCGGCTTTGGCCAGGACGGACCCGACGCCAAGCGCGCCGGCTACGATCTGATGGCGCAAGGCATCGGCGGCATCATGGACTTGACCGGCATGCCTGACGGTCCGCCGACCCGCGTCGGCGTGGCGATCTCCGATATCTTCACCGGTTGCTATTCGGTGATCGGCATCCTGGCGGCGCTGGCGCAGCGCGAGAAGACCGGCAAGGGCTGTTACGTCGATACCGCACTGGTGGATTCCACCGTCGGCGTGCTCGCCAATCAGGGGCTCAATTATCTCGTCTCCAAAGAAATTCCCAAGCGCATCGGTAATTCGCATCCGAATATCGTGCCGTACCAGGAATTCCCGGTTGCCGACGGCCACATCATCATCGCCACCGGCAACGACAATCAGTTCATCAAGTTGTGCCATGTGCTGGGCGCGCCGGAACTCGCCGAGGTGCCGACCTACAAGGATAATATCGGACGCTTGACGCATCGCAACGAACTGGTGGCGAAGCTCTCCGCCCTCACGTCGCGCATGCGCCGCGACGACCTGCTAAGCAAGCTCGAAGAGATGAAAGTGCCGGCCGGCCCGATCAACAATCTCGAGCAGGTGTTCAACGATGCGCAGGTGATCTACCGCGGCATGAAGCTCGATCTGCCGAGTGCTGCCGCCAAGGCCGGCACGATCCCGGGCGTGCGCACGCCGATCGTGATGGACGGCTGGAAGGCCGCCTCCGAACGTCCCTCGCCCCGCCTCGGCGAGCACACTGCGGAAATCTTGCGCGAGATCGGCGAAAGCTGACCGCACCAAGTCCAGCGCGCTCGGCTAGCTCGTCGGCGCCGCCTGCTGGCGGCGTGCCTTGGTGCCTTCGATGGCTTCGTGGATGTTCCGCCGCAGGCTCTCGAGATCGTAAGGCTTTTGCAGCACGACCACGCCCTGGCGCACGGCATCCTGCGCGCTTGCGCTGTAGCCGGTGGTCAGCAGCACCGGAATGCCGGGAAACCGCTCGCCGAGCTCGCGCGCGAGATCGAGGCCGTTCATGCCGCCCGGCATCAGAATGTCGGAAAACACCAGATCGACATTGGCGTCCAGCCGCAAGGCCGCGATCGCGGCCTGTGCGTGGGCGACGCTGCGCACCTGGTAGCCGAGCTGGCGCAGATAGTCGGCGCCGACCTCGGCGACGTCGGCATTGTCCTCGACCAGCAGAACCGTGCCCGCGGCGGCCGCCGGCGCCTGCGCCGACGGTTGCGGTGGCACCACGTGCGGCGGGTCGTGGCTGCGCGGCAAATAGATCGTGATCGCGGTGCCGCGTCCCTCCCCGCTGGAAATCGTCGCCGTGCCGCCGGACTGCTTGGCGAAGCCGTAGACCTGGCTAAGGCCCAAGCCGGTGCCCTTGCCGACCTCCTTGGTGGTGAAGAATGGCTCGAACACCCGCGTCTGGATGTCGGCAGGCATGCCGTGTCCGGTATCCGCCACACGGATGGCGACGAATTCGCCGCTCAGACCTTCCTCCGTCGACTCGCCCTTGAGCGTCACCGGCTTCGCCCGTATCGACAGCGTGCCGCCGCTCGGCATGGCGTCTTTGGCGTTGACAGCGAGGTTGAGAATGGCGAGCTCGAACTCGCCCGGATCGACCCGCACCGCGCAGGCGCCGTCCGGCACGTCGACCTTGATATCAATGTCGGCCTGCAACGAGCGCGTCAGCAATTCGCGGATCAACGGCAGCCGCTGCGACAGATCGATGACCTGCGGCGTCAGCGTCTGCTGGCGCGAATAGGTCAGCAACTGGCGGGTCAGCGTTTCGCCGCGCTGCGTCGCGGTTCCGATCATGTCGAGCAGCCTGGTGTGCTTCTTGTCGGTCAACTCGGCGCGCAGCCGCTGCACGCTGCCGCTGATAATCATCAGCAGATTATTGAAGTCGTGCGCGACGCCGCCGGTCAATTGGCCGATCGCTTCGAGCCGCTGCGCCTGGCGCAACGCGCCTTCCGCCGTCTCGCGGCGATCGGCTTCGTTGTGAAGACGCTTGGTGCGTCGTAACGCCAGCGCGAGACCAGCATACAGGAACGCGGTCGCCGGAAGGCCGAAAACGAGGTGGCTGCTCATATAGCTGAGCCACTCAGCCGTGGTCGCCGACTTTTCCACGCCGGCGAGCACATAGACCGGAAACCCGGTGAGCTTGCGATAGCCGATGCGCCGGTCGATGTTGTCGAGCTGCGAATCGACCGAGAAAATATATCGCTCGAAGCCGCGGGCGATGCCGGTCCGGAATTGACTATGCTCATCGAGCTTGATGAGCCTGTCTTTAGGCACAGGGAAGCGCGCCAAAAAGCTGCCGTCGACGCGCGCCATGCCAAAATAGTTGCCTTCGCTGCGACCCATGCGCGCGTAGAAGGTTTCGAAATAACTCGGCAGCACCGCAATCGAAACGATGCCGTTGAATCGCCCGTCATCCGACGGCCGCCGTTGCGACAGCGCGAAGAAATAAGTGCCGAGACCGCGCATGCGCGGCGAGTGCATGCCGCTGACATAGGTGCCGCCGTCACCGTCGACCTGCGCGTTGAAGTAGTCGCGATCGGAGAAGTCGATATCCTTCGGCACCGCCACGATATTGGCAGACACCAGCGGATAGCCGTTGCGATCCATAATCGCGATGTCTTGCAGTTGCGGCAGCGCCTCGACGATCCGCCTGAGCCTCGCGTGCAACGGCGCTTCATTCAGGCGGATGTCGTCGTCCGACATGCCGCGGATGACTTCGTCGATCTCGGCAAAAGTGCGCTCGACGGTCTGCAAGACCTTGAGCGCGTGCTCGTGCAGGATGTCGAGCGAACGGTCGATGCGCTCATCGCTGACGTGCTCGAAATTGCGGTAACTCACCCAGGCGGCGAATGCGAACAGCACCGCCGGCAGCACCAGGGATGCCACCATCATCAGCTTGAGCAGCCGAATGGCTGCGTGACGCGCGGTCAACATCTGGCTGCCGAATGCCCCCGCATGATGGCCGGGATATTTTCACAAATCGCCGACTCGGACGAGTATTTTGAATCGATCAATGCGGGCTGATTGGGACGAAATTCGGTCGAACGCGGGGCGCGATCGATTATCGCATGGGCAACGGAACCTTTCCGTTCCGTGCCCGTAATAAACTTTCGTTCCGACTATGAAACCGCGGTCGGCGCCAACGCTTCGATGTCGGTGGCGACGTCGATCACCGCCGGACGGTTCGCGGCCAGCGCGCGCTGCAGCGCCGGCGCGATGTCGCTGGCGCGTTCCACGCGGATGCCGAGCGCGCCCATGTCCTCGGCGAGCCGCGCGAAATTCATCGGCTTATAAGTCCACAATTCGCGCGATCTGTCGGTCGGCTCGCCGCCATAGGCGCGGTCAAAGCCGCGCTTGGACTGGTTGCCGCCGCCATTGTTGTTGACGATGGTCACCGAATTGATGTTCCAGCGCACGGCCGTTTCGATTTCGGCGATGTGATACCAGAAGCCCGCATCGCCAGTGAACACCACCACCGGCCGCTCCGGGCACGCCGCCTTGGCGCCGATGCCGGCAGGGAACGCCCAGCCGAGATGGCCGGCGCTGCGGATGTAGCTCTGGGTCGGTTTGCGCACATCGTACATGCCACCCATCCACATGCCGGCATGACCGGTATCGACCACCACGATGCCGTCGTCCGGCACGTGCTGGGTGAGCTCGTGGCAGATGCGCGCCGGATGGATCGGCACCGCATCGGATTCCAGCATTGTCTTGTATTTCGTGGTCCACTCGCTGCGCAGCGTGGAAATTTCCTTGACCCAGGCTTCGCGCCTCGATGCGCTCGATTTGTCCGCTTGCGCCAGCATCGCTGAGAGCACCGCCTTGGCGTCACCCAACACGCTCGCAGCAAGCGGATAATTGCGGCCGAGCGACTCCGGCTCGATGTCGATCTGGATCGCCGCGGTGCCGATCTTCGGCACCGTCCAGAAATGCGTGGTCATGCCGCCGGTCTCGCTGCCGACGAAGCAAATGAGATCGGCGCGGTTGACGGCGCGGTTGGCGCTCTCGCGTGAATAGCTGCCGACCACGCCGACCGACAATGGGTGCGCGCCGGGGATGCAATCCTTGCCGTTGAGCGAGGTCGCCACCGGAATCTGCAGCGCTTCTGCCAGCGCGACCAGCTCGCGTCCAGCGCCCGAGGCGCGCACACCGCCGCCGGCGACAATGATCGGACGCGTCGCGCCTTGCAGCACGTCGAGCGCAGCCTTCACATGCGCGGGTTCCGGCTGCGGGCGGAACGGCGGCACGCAGGCAAACTGCGCCTCCACCAGCGCCTCCATCTCGGCCTCCTCGACGTCGACCTGCCCCTCGTTGCCGCGGAATTGCAGATGAACGGGACCGGGCGCCCCCGAGGTGGCGACGCGAAACGCCTGCCGCAGCATGTCGGGAATGCGCGCCACGTCGTCGATGGTGGCGTTGAACTTGGTCACCGGCTCGAATGCCGGCACATCGTCCACTTCCTGATAGACCTTGCGGAACTTGGTTTTCGGATCGCGCCCGCCGGTCACCGCGATCACCGGCGAATGCGCCAGATAAGCGTCGCGCAAGCCGGCGGCGAGGTTGAGCGCGCCGATCACCTGCGCCATGCAGATGCCGGGCCGGCCGGACGCGCGCGCATAGCCGTCGGCCATGTAGGCCGCGGATTTTTCGCCGTGGCAGTGCACGCGCGCGATCTTGGTGCGCCGCTCCATCTCGGCGAAGGTGCGTCGCAACACCGCCGGCACCATGAAGACGTGGGTGACGCCATAGCCCGCCAGCATGTCGGCGAGCACTTCGGCGCCGACGCGCTTGGTATTGTGTCCGATGGTCATGATTTTATTGGCCCCTTAATTCCGACAACACGATTGATCCGGCGACTGCTGTACGGGCGGACATGGAACCGTTCCGTAGGAGCAGAACACGCAGCAATCTCCCGGAAGCGGCTTCAGCCGCTCGCCGCAGCTTTTGCAGACATAAAAGAATTGGCAGGCATCCGTGGGCATCCGTTCGGTTGCCTTATGCCCGCAATTCGGACAGGTGATGGTCGATTGCTCGATGATCACTTGATCGCCAGTGGGTTGGTGGGCGAGCCGACGGCGCCGGTGATCGGAATCGCAGGCGCCACGAACATGAATTCGTAAACTTTGTCCGCGGCGCAGTCGTCGCCAAGTTCCTTGAGGTTGAAGATTTCGCCCATGGTCATGCCCATGATTGGAATGGTAATCCAGTGCCAGGGCTGGTTGATACCTTCCTCGCTTTCGTTTGGGCGTACTTCGCAGCCCCAGGTGTCGCTGGCAAGCGCCGCCAACTCCGTACGCTTGATCCATTCCAACGTCTCGAACGCAAAGCCCGGCGCGTCGCCGCCCGGATAGCCGTCCCAGCTTCCTGCCTTCTGACAGCGCTCCATCTGCCCGGTGCGCACGATGACGTAATCGCCGCGCTTGACGGTGACGCCCTGCTTCTTTGCGGTGTTGTCGAGATCGGCGCAGGTCACGCCGTAGCCGTCGTCCAACGATTCCACGCCCTTGAAGCGCGCCACGTCGAGCAACACGCCGCGGCCGACCATCTTGTTCTTGGTCTTCTCGATGCCGCACTTCTGCGCGCCGGCACTCGTCACCTCGCGGCAGTCATAGCCGTTCCACATGTTGTTCTCATAGAACACGTGGCCGAGCCCGTCCCATTGCGTGCCGCATTGCAGCGGCATCACCACCATGTCGTCGGCGGCGCGGATGCCGCGTTTGTCGAGCACGCCGGAATAGGCGTCGGTGCCGGTGCGCAGCATGGTGTGGATCGGATTCGTGCGGCCCATCGACGGGTACTTGCTCTTGGCGCCCTGCGGCCCGGTGTGATCGAAGTTGAGCGCGAGTGAGATCACTTTGCCCTTCTTGACCAATTTGGTGGCGGCGATGATGTCGTCAGGGCTGGTGTAGTTGAGCGTGCCGATCTCGTCATTGGGCCCCCACTTGCCCCAATTCTTGTACTTCGTCGCGGCGTCGCGCATGTCCTGGCGCGTGACTTTTCGGGCTGCCATTACGTTTCCTCTGATGAAAGCTGCGTCGATTAAGCGGGCTGCCGGAATACAGCCTGCGGGGGCCTGCGATGCAAGCCCCACTGGCAACGGCGGCGCGCAATGCTACGATGCAGAAAAACCGGGGAGGAATTCATGCGTTCGATTGCGCGAAGTTTGGCCGCTGGCGCCGCGCTATTGGCGGTAATCATCGGCATCGGGCCAGCCGCGGCTGCCGGCTATCCCGACAAGCCGGTCAAGGTCATCGTGCCGTTCGCGCCCGCCGGTCCCACCGACGTGATGGCGCGGCTGATCGCGCAGAAGCTGTCGGAAAACCTCAAGCAGCAATTCTATGTCGAGAACCATCCCGGCGCCGGCGGCAATATCGGCATGCTGGCGGCCGCGAAATCGGCGCCCGACGGCTACACCATCCTGGTCGCCAGCTCGAGCTTCGTGGTCAATCCGAGCCTCTATGCCAAGAATCCCTACGATCCGTTCAAGGACTTCGCGCCGATCACGCTCGCCGCCGCCTCGCCGAATATCCTGGTGGTCAACCCCGAGATTCCGGCCAAGACGGTGAAGGAGCTCATCGACCTGCTGAAGGCAAACCCCACCAAATATACCATCGCCAATCCCGGCATCGGCACGACACCGCAACTCGCGGCCGAATTGTTCAAGCTTTCGCTCAAGCTCGACACCACTAGCGTGCCGTTCGGCGGCGCCGGTCCCGCGATCCAGTCGGCGGTGGCGGGCCATACCCCGATCGCTTTTTCGGCTTTGCCGCCGGCCGCGCCGCAGGTGCAGGGCGGCACGCTGCGCGGGCTGGCGGTCACCTCCAAAAAGCGCTCGGCGGCGCTGCCGGACGTGCCGACCTTGGCGGAAGCCGGCGTGCAAAACCAGGAATCGGAGACAATGCAGGGCATCCTGGTATCGGCCGGAACGCCGAAGGAGATCGTCGACCTGCTCAATCGCGAAATCGCCAAGGTGATGGCGCTGCCGGACGTGCAGGCGAAATGCGCCCAGCTCGGATTCGACGTGGTGGCGAACAAGCCGGACGAATTCGCCACCTATATCAAGGCGGAGGTGGAGAAGTGGGGCAAGGTGATCAAAGACGCCAAGATTCCGCAGATCCCGTGAGCCTTCGCCACGCCATCTAAAGTCATGCGCATCGTCGACATCCGCGAGACGGCGATCCCGCTCAAGTCGAAGCTCGCCAATTCGAGTTTCGACTTCACCGAGATGACGACGTCGGTGGTCGCCGTGATCACCGATGTTAAGCGCTCCGGCAAGCCGGTGTGCGGCTTCGCCTTCAATTCCACCGGCCGCTATGCCTGCGGCGCGCCCATGCGTGCGCGCTTTATCCCCCGCATCTTATCGGCCGACCCCGACACACTCATCGATGACAGCGGCGGCAATCTCGATCCGGCGAAGATCTTCGCTTGCATGATGCGGCGGGAAAAGGCCGGCGGCCATTCCGAACGCTCAATTGCCATCGGCTCCATCGAGGTGGCGGTGTGGGACGCGATCGCCAAGATCGCAGGCCTACCGCTGCACCGCCTGCTGGCCGAACGCTTCAACAACGGCAAGCTGCCCGACAAAGTGTTCTGCTATGTCGGCGGCGGCTGGTACTGGCCCGGGCAGACCATCAAAGACCTGCAGGACGAGATGCGCCGGCATCTCGACGCCGGCTACACCTTGGTGAAGATGAAGGTCGGCGGCCTGCCGCTCGAGCAAGACGTGCACCGGCTGGAAGCGGTGCTCAACGTCGTCGGCGCCGGCGAGCATCTCGCGGTCGATGCCAATTGCAAATTCGAGCGCGCGGAGGCGCTGCGCTACGCCAAGGCGCTCGCCCCGTTCAAGCTGCGCTGGTTCGAGGAGCCGTGCGATCCGCTCGACTTCGCGCTATTCGCCGACCTGGCGAGCGTCTACGAAGCCCCTCTCGCGACCGGCGAAAACCTTTTTTCGAGCCAGGACGTCGAGAACCTGGTGCGCTTCGGCGGCTTCCGCGCCGATCGCGACATCATCCAGATCGACCCACCGCAGGCTTACGGCATCGGGCAATATGCCCGCACGATCGACATGCTGGCGCGCCGCGGTTGGCAGCGCCGCTCGCTGTTCCCGCATGGCGGCAACCAGATGTCGCTGGCGATCGCCGCCGGCTTTGGCCTCGGCGGCGCCGAGTCCTATCCCGGCGTGTTCGGCGATTTTGGCGGCTTTGCCGACGACGCGAGCGTCGAGAACGGCGCGATCACCTTGTCGGATCGCCCCGGCATCGGCTTCGAGGGCCAAGCCGCGCTTTACCAGATCATGCGAGAACTGGCGGGGATTTGACGCCGCATCGATAAACATCAACGGCCTGACCGATTTCGGCCTATTGCCGCGCGGGCTGTCGCCGAAATGCAACAGCTGCAATCAATTCGGAGGGCCGACTTATCCATAAACGGTTGCGGGCCGGTCGACTCAGATAGGCATTGTCAAATCGACGGGGCCATGGGGGAAACGATGCGCTTGGACACGGTCGACTATCGATCAATCCAGTCCGAACAGCGTACATCTCAAGACGATGACAACCGGCAGAGTTTGCTGACGCCCGCGCGCCGCGCTGCACTCGACGCGCTGGAGCGGGAATTCCACGACTTGTTGAACACACCGCCGCGCTAGCGGGCTAACCTTAAATTCCGAACGGCGCGGTTCGCGCGCGAAGCGCGATAATATTTTTTGCTTGCGCATGATCTTTTCCGAAAACCGGTTCCAACTCTTCGGGATCATGCTCTATTCTGCGGCGGCGGCGGCAAGTCGTCGCCGCTGCCATTTCGGACACCGACGATGGACACCGACGCGCTCCGCCGACTGCATTATGCCGCCGCCATCGCCTGCGGCGTGTTCGCGGCGCTGGTCGTGCACATCGTGCTCACCGTGTTCGGCTTCGGACTCGATGCGGTGCTGCGCGACGCTGCCGCCGGCACCATGCAGCAGTTCGTCTCGGCGCTGGCCTGGTGGGCGATCGGCGCCGCCGGCTTTGTCGGCGGCTGGGGAACCGGCGCCTATCTGATCGCGGCGGCGCGCGAGCGCGAATTCGTCTATCGGCTGGCGCAGCGCTTCCTGATCGCGGTGGTGTTCGCGGTCGCCACCGCCGGCGGCATCATGAGCAAGAGCGGCAATCTCGGCGGCAACGTCGACGTGATCGCGGGTCTCACCGCGCTCGGCCTCGGGCTGATCTGCGCCTTCTGCGGCGCGCGGCTGGCTTATCTCAACGCCGAGCAGGTTTAGCGATTGGCGGGAGGAATGGTGCCAGGGGCGGAGCCGCAATTATCAAACAAGACTTTGTAACGTTTGCGTTTTTTGACTCCGCATTTAAACGAACACCAACAATAGTACCAACATTCAACTTAATGTTCGTAGGCGTTCAGCGACGTACGGCATCGGATGCGCGCCAACGGCGTATGCACGGTGGCTATCTGGTATCTCAATCGCGACTGCAATCATGATCGGAATCGCTGGCCCTTTTTTTGCATTATGAGCAGTATCCGGTGCCAGCGCCCCGCCGTATGATAATCGAGGCGTAGTGTGAACAGTGGAGAGTGTAGTGGCAACCGGTACCGTGAAATGGTTCAACCCGACTAAGGGATATGGCTTCGTGCAGCCTCAGAGCGGCGGCAAAGATGTGTTCGTGCATATATCCGCCGTAGAGCGGGCGGGATTGAGCACGCTCAATGAGGGCGCCGTAATCGAATACGAGGTCGTCGCTAACAAGGGCAAGGAATCTGCGGAAAACATCAAAGTGAAGTAACCGCAGCAGCTCTGTCAAAATGAAAAGCCCCGCCTAAGCAGCGGGGTTTTTATTTGTGCGCCCATGACTCCGCCGACGCTGGCCCTGTCCCTGCTCAAAAACCTATTCGGTCTGAGAATCGGTTTGCCGATGGAGATCGCGACTGATGATTTTTGAATAGTCGAATAGACCATTGGTCGCTGCTGCGACCCGGACACCATGTATGGGTTCTGGGCGCTATTGCATCAGAGCGATACAGCTGTAAAACGGAACGGCGCCCATGCCGAAACAGGGATGCCATTTCGGTCGCCGAAAAAGTTTATGCGGCGCGACGTTCGTAGCGATGATGCAGACCCCCGACCTCCGGGAAGGCAATGATCTTGCCATCTGTTGGCGGGTGTATTGGGCGCGTCTCGGGGCAATCCTTGTCGAGCGAGAGATGCGTTCTGGTCTTGTGATGATATTGAAAATATGACGACAAGACGCCGCGCAAGTGATGCTCGTTAAAGATGATGATGTGATCCAAACATTCGCGGCGGATCGAGCCGATGAGGCGCTCGACATAGGCGTTCTGC
>DATBZY010000212.1:0-10491 GCA_036512915.1 Pseudolabrys sp.
ATCAACTCGCACGTTTGCTCCGCGCTTCCTTCAGACCCCGCCTCGCGGCGACGGCCCTTGCGCATTGCTAACCCTTCACCTCCATCAGGTTGGGTGGAGGACTTTCACCTCCAAGCTACTGAACATGCCCGGCACACAACGTGAAAAAGGTCGCGTCACGACGCGACCTTCTGCGTTATTCCGCTGGACCCGTGATTACTGGCAGTCGGTCCGGCTGACGGATTTCTCGCCGGTCAGGTCTTGCTTGTGCACGGTGCGCGTGGCGCAGTCGCCATTCGGGCCCGTACCGGTGGTCTCGGTGGTCGTTTTCTTCTCGGTGCCGAGGAAACCGCCACGCTGTTCGGTCGTGACCGTCGTCGACGGAGCCGGCTGTTCGATGACCACCGCTGGCGCCCGGTGCTCTTCGATAATCGTCGTCTGCGCGGCCGCGGCAAGCGAGCCGAATGCGGTCGCCGCCAATGCAATTGCAAGCATATTGAGCTTCATCGGTCGCCTCCTGTAAGGAATGAATGAGTACTCGCGGTCAACGCGCGCCCCTGCCAAGATGTTCCTCTGTTTTCTCGCAATCCAAGGACACCCCACGTGATCGATCTCTACACCTGGACCACGCCGAACGGCCGCAAAGCATCCATCATGCTCGAGGAAGTCGGCCTGCCCTACACCGTGCATCCGATCGACATTTCCAAGGACGAGCAGTTCGCGCCGGACTTTCTCAAGATCGCGCCCAACAACCGCATCCCGGCGATCGTCGACCGCGACAACAACATGTCGCTGATGGAATCGGGCGCGATCCTGATCTATCTCGCCGACAAAACCGGCAAGCTACTGCCGAAGTCGGGCGAGGGACGCTATCGGGTGATCGAATGGCTGATGTGGCAGATGGGCGGCGCCGGTCCGATGCTCGGCCAGGTGCATCACTTCGTGAAATATAATCCCGGCAAGGCGCCCTATGCCGAGGAGCGCTATCTCAAGGAAGCAAACCGGCTCTACAAGGTGCTCAACACGCGGCTCGAGGGCCGCGAATTCGTCGCCGACGCGTATTCGATCGCCGACATCGCGATCTGGCCGTGGATCTCGCGCTTTGAATGGCAGACCATCGATCTCAAGCAATACGCAAACGTCAAGCGCTGGTACGAAACCATCGCCAAGCGCCCGGCGGTGCAGAAGGGCTACAAGGTCCCCAAGGACATGGGGCCAATCCCGATGCCGGCTTAGCGCAAAACAAAATGCTCGCGTGAAATAAACGCGCCGCGCTGACATCAGCGCGGCGCTTTTTTTGTTGCGACTATTTGCTCGCGCCGGGGATGGTGATGTTTTGCTCTTTCACCAGCGTGGTCCATTTCGCCACGTCGGCATTGATGTAGCGGCCGAATTCGGCGGGCGTCTGCGGCTGCGGCTCGGCGCCGAGTTGGGCCAGGCGCTCCTTGAAATCCTCCGTCGCCATGATTGCGACGACTGCCTTGTTGAGCTTCTCAACGATATCCGGCGGCGTGTGCGCCGGCGCCAGCAAGCCGAACCAGCCGACCGACTCGTAGCCGGACAGCCCACTTTCGGCCACCGTCGGAATGTTGGGAAAGAATTTCGAGCGTTTGGCGCCGGTGGTGGCGAGCGCTTTGAGTTGACCGCCGTCGATCAGCGCCTGCACCGTGGTCGGGGGCGAGAACATCATGTCGATGCGCCCGCCCAACAGATCGGTGACCGCGGGTCCGGTGCCCTTGTAGGGCACGTGCAGCATCTCGATCTTGGCATCCTTTTCGAACAACGCACCCGACAAGTGCGAGGCCGCGCCGATGCCGGACGAGCCGAACGACAGCGCCTTCGGTTTCGCGCGCGCGAGCGTGATCAGCTCCGCGGTCGCGTTGGCCGGCACTTTCGGATTGATCACCAGCAGATAAGGTGGCGCCGCCACCGCGGTGATCGGCGCGAAAAATTTATTGACGTCGAATTGGCCTTCCGGCGCCAGCGCCGCCGAGGCCGCCATCAGCGCGCCGGTCGAGGCCATCAGCAGCGTATAGCCATCGGGCTCCGCCTTGGCGGCGGCTTTGGTGCCGATGCCGCCGGAGGCGCCGGGCTGATTTTCGATCACCACCGGCTGGCCCCATTGCTCGGCCAGGCGCTGGGCGATGATGCGGCCGAGCACATCGGTACCGCCGCCGGGCGCGAACGGCACCACCAACTTGATGGTGCGGGTGGGGTAGTCGGCGGCCGCGGCCGGCGGCGCGGCCAAACACGGCGCAAAGCACAGCAGCAGCAATGACAGGCGTTTGAGCATGTCCCCCAATTCCTTGTTTGAATCGATCTTTGTTCGGCCCTTGGATTTAATGCTAGCGAGGAGGCGGTGGCGCGTCTATGCACGCGGGTAGCCGCGCCGCGACACAATAACCACGCGAGTGTCCCGATTCCGAAGTTCGCAAAACTTTGCGGCACACATCGATGCGAACTTCGGAATCATAGGGACACTAGCAACTTTATGATTCTAGTGTAGTTTTTGGATTTGAAGTTCCTATTCGAACTCGTGGTCACCATGGTAGGAACTTCAAACCCACCACACTAGTGCCGCGTCAATCTTCCGCCCGATTGGGCTATCATGCGAGAGCCATGGCTTCGCGACCCAAACATGCCGAACCACGCCCGGCGCCGCGCCTCTATCTCGTCACGCCGCGAGTCGAGGATACCACTGCGTTTTCGGTGCAGCTGGCCGCGGCACTGGCGGCCGGCGACGTCGCCGCCGTGCTGTTGCGTTTAGCCTCCGCCGATGAGCGCACGCTGATCAATCGCGCCAAGGCGCTCGGGCCGATCGTGCAGGACAAGGACGTGGCGCTGCTGCTCGATGGCCACGCCGATCTGGTCGCACGTGTCAACGCCGACGGCGCGCATCTGACCGGCATCGCAGAATTCACCGCGGCGATCGCGCACCTCAAGCCCGAGCGGATCGTGGGCGCTGGCGGACTTTTTACCCGCCATGACGCGATGGCCGCGGCCGAGGCCGGCGCCGATTACGTGATGTTCGGCGAGCCGGACGCCGCCGGCGAGCGCCCGGCCTTCGCCGCGATCGAGGAGCGCGTCGGCTGGTGGGCGGAGGTGTTCGAGGCGCCTTGCGTCGGCTTCGCCGGCGCGATCGACGAAGTCGGGCCGCTGGTGAAGGCCGGCGCCGATTTCATCGCACTCGGCGATTGGGTTTGGCGCGATCCGCAGGTTATCGCGGCAACGATTGCCGACGCTGCGAGGCTGCTGCAGCTGCCGGAGACCGCGCCATCATGATGGTAACATGGCGCAGCACTTTCATCGCGCTCGGCGCCATGATTCTCGCCGCGCCGGTCTTTATGCAGACTGTCTTGGCGCAGCCCAAAACCTCGCCGCCCATTCCGCCGCCCGCACCGAATGCCGCGGCCAATTCGAATAACGGCAATGTCGACCTTGCCTTCGGCGCCTTTCAGCGCGGCTTCTACATGACCGCGCTCGCCGAGGCCACGCGCCGCGCGCAGCAAAAAGACCCGCAGGCGATGACCCTGCTCGGCGAGCTCTACGCGCAAGGCCTCGGCATCGGCCGCGACGACAGCAAGGCGTCGCAATGGTACAAGCAAGCCGCAGCGCTTGGCGATCGCGACGCCATGTTCGCGCTGGCGATGTTCAATTTCGAAGGCCGCGCCGGATCGCGCAACCCGGACGAAGGCGCGCGCATGCTGGCGGGCGCCGCGCAGCTCGGTCACCCGGCCGCCGCCTACGATCTCGGCCTGCTCTATCTGCAGGGCCAACAGTTCCCGCAGGATTTCAATCGCGCCGCCGAATTGTTCCGCACCGCCGCCGCGGCCGGAAATCCGGAAGCGCAATACGCGTTCGCCACCATGTACAAAGAAGGGCGCGGCGTGCCGAAGGACGTGAGCGCGGCCATGCGCCTGATGGGGCAGGCGTCGGTCGCCGGCAATGTTGATGCCATGATCGAGTTCGCCATCGCGCAATTCAACGGCGAAGGCGTCGAGAAGGACGAAGCCGCGGCCGCCCGGCTTTTCCTGATCGCGGCGCGCCGCGGCAGCGCGATCGCGCAGAACCGGCTGGCGCGCATCCTGATGGCCGGGCGCGGTATGCCCGTCGATCCGACCGAAGCGGTCAAATGGCACATCATCGCCAAGGCGGGCGGCGCCGGCGATCCCGATCTCGACGTCTTTGCCGGCAAGCAAAAGCCGGAGGTGCGCGACGCCGCCGAAAAGGCCGCCAGCAAGTGGCTGTCGACCGTGGCGGCGCTGCGGCCTTGATCCTTTCTTATCCCTCCCCTGAAAAGGGAGGCACAGGCGGCCTTCGGCCGCCGTTCTTACCTCAAGAACGCCGATGCGAAGCATCGGCTACGCGCCTTTGCGAGCGGGGTGGGGTCATCTGCGCAAATGTGCTAACGCCCCCACCCGACCTCGCTCGCGCCATAGCTCGATGCCTTTGGCATCGAGCGTTTTTGATATTCTCACGATCGATCAATTGATCGATCTTGCTGCACCCTCCCCCTGCGGGGGAGGGATAAGAAAGATCACGCCATGCATCACTCCGCCCTGCTCAATGTCATGATCGCCGCCGCGCGCAAGACCGCGCGCGCGCTCAAGCGCGATTTCGGCGAACTGGAGAAGCTGCAAGTCTCGCTGAAAGGCCCGGCGAATTTCGTGTCCGCCGCCGACCGCCGCGCCGAGGAAACGCTGTTTGCCGAACTGAGCAAGGCGCGGCCCGGTTACAGCTTCCTCGGTGAGGAAGGCGGCCGGCGCGAAGGCGCCGACAAGACCCATACCTGGATCGTCGATCCGCTCGACGGCACCACGAATTTCCTGCACGGCATTCCGCAATTCGCCATCTCGATCGCGCTCGAGCGCGAGAACGCGATCGTCGCCGGCCTCGTCTACAATCCGGCGAACGAAGAGATGTTCATCGCCGAGAAGGGCAAGGGCGCATTCCTCAACGACCAGCGCATCCGTGTCGCGGGACGAACGCGCCTCGCCGACGCGGTGATCGCCTGCGGGCTGCCACATATCGGCCGCGGCGACCTCACGCTGGCGCGCCAGGAGACCGGGGCCATGCAGGAACAGGTCGCGGGCCTGCGCCGCTTTGGGGCCGCAGCGCTTGATTTCGCCTGGGTCGCCGCTGGACGGCTCGACGGCTATTGGGAGCGCGACATCAAGCCCTGGGACATCGCGGCAGGGTTAATTCTGGTACGCGAGGCCGGCGGCTTTGTCACCGATTGCGACGGCGGAGAGGACATGTTCGCCACCGGGAATGTCATCGCCGGCAACGACCCCATCCACAAAGAGGTGCTGCGCGTGCTCAAACAGGCCGCCAAGGCGTGAGCCGCCACCGTAATTTAAACTCAATCCGCCGATTTACCCTGTGGTGCCGGCACAACTGCTTTTTCCTTGGTCTGGGTCTGTGCCATATTGCGGGACAGATCCCGGGCAGCCGTTAACTTTTCTGAGCTCATGGCAAAAGAACTCGATCCGCTCAAACTGTCATCGCCCCGCATCTTCCTGTTCCGGATGATGGTGTTCGTCGTCCTGGGCGGGCTGGTCACCTTCCTGCTGCACAAGCAGATCGAGACGGCGTTCATGGCCAATCCAGGGCTGAACGCGCTGATCATCGGCGTGTTGGCCATTGGCATCATGCTGTCGGTGCGCCAGGTGATGCGGCTCTACCCGGAAATCGCCTGGGTCAACAATTTCCGCCTCGCCGATCCCGGCCTCGCGGTCGACCGGCCGCCAGTGCTGCTGGCGCCGATGGCGGCGATTCTCGGCAGCCGCGTCGGCCGCATGGCGATGTCGGCGCAATTAATGCGCGGCATCCTCGATTCGATCGCCACCCGCCTCGACGAGGCGCGCGACATCTCGCGCTACATGACCGGACTGCTGGTGTTCCTCGGCCTGCTCGGCACGTTCTGGGGCCTGATCGAGACGGTGAGCTCGGTCGGCAATGTCATCCAGGGGCTGAAACCCGGCGGCGATGCCGGCAGCATGTTCGAGTCGCTGCGCGAAGGGCTGGCCGCCCCGCTCAGCGGCATGGGCATCTCGTTTTCGTCCTCGCTGTTCGGTCTCGCCGGCTCGCTGGTGCTCGGCTTCCTCGATCTGCAATCGAGCCAGGCACAGAACCGCTTCTACACCGAGCTGGAAGACTGGCTCTCGACCACGGTCTACGACCATACCAGCGAACCGGGCACCGCCGTCGGCGTTACCGGCGAGGTGCGCTCGGCCATCGAGCGCCTACGCGAGGCGATCGACCAGGCCGGCAGCGGCAAGGCCGCCTCCATCGCCATGGCCAATCTGGCGGAGGCGATCCAGGGCCTGGTGCACCACATGCGCACCGAGCAGCAGATGATCCGCGATTGGGTCGACGGCCAGGCCGATCAGCAGCGCGAGATCAAGAAGCTGCTGGAAGTCATGGTGCGCGAGAAAGCCACCAACCGGTAGCGCATGATCCCGAAAAGTGGGAACCGGTATTCGGACAAGAACATGCGCAAGAAATTGAGCTGACGTAGCGAGTGGAATAGAAAATGGCGCTTGCACGATCGCGCCGCAGCGACAGCGGCATGAATTACTGGCCGGGCTTCGTCGACGCGCTGTCGACGCTGATCCTCGGCATCATCTTCCTGCTCACAGTGTTCGTGGTGGTGCAGTTCTATCTGCAGCAGGAAGTCGCCGGCAAGGACACCGCGCTCAGCCGCCTCACCGCGCAGATCGCCCAGCTCACCGAGCTGTTGTCGCTGGAGAAGTCGGGCAAGGCCGATAGCGAGGACCAGCTCGCGCAATTGCGCGCCTCGCTCGCCAGCGCCGAAGGCGACCGCGACCGCTACAAGGGCCTGTTCGAGGGCGCCGGCGCCGGCGCCGCGGCGGCGCAGGGCAAGGCTTCCGAATTGGCCGGCCAACTCGAAGGCGAAAAGAAGCTCTCCGCCCGCGCGCTGGCGCAGGTCGAGGTGCTCAACCAGCAGATCGCGGCGTTGCGCCGCCAGCTGGCGGCGCTCGAGCAGGCGCTCGATGCCACCGAACAGAAGGACAAGGAATCGCAGGCCCGCATCGCCGATCTCGGCCAGCGGCTCAATCTGGCGCTGGCGCAACGCGTGCAGGAGCTCTCGCGCTACCGCTCGGACTTCTTCGGCAAGCTGCGCGAGATCCTCGGCAACCGGCCCGATGTGCGCATCGTCGGCGATCGCTTCGTGCTGCAATCGGAACTGTTCTTCGACACCGGCAAGGCCGACCTGCTGCCGGATGCGCGCACCGAGCTCGACAACGTCGCCACCGCGCTGGTCGAGCTGGAAAAGACAATTCCCACCGAGATCGCCTGGGTGCTGCGAGTCGACGGCCATACCGACGTGCGGCCGATATCCGGGCCGAATTTCAAATCGAACTGGGACCTCTCGGCCGCGCGCTCGATTTCGGTGGTGCAATACCTGATCGGCAAGGGCGTGTCGCCGCAGCGCCTGGTGGCCGCCGGCTTCGGCGAATTCCAGCCGCTCGACACCGCCAAGACCGACGACGCCTACAAGCGCAACCGCCGCATCGAGTTCAAGCTGACCGAGCGGTAGCAGACATCTGTTATTGTCATGGCCGGGCTTGTCCCGGCCATCTCGCTTAGGGACGCAATGACGTGCCCAATCAATCGGGATCACCGGGTCACACCGCTTCGCGGCGGCCCGGTGATGACAAACTGAGAATGTCGCAAATCACCCTGCGCCCCTACACCGCCGCCGACGAAGACGCGGCGATCGAGCTGTGGCGGCGGACTTGGCAGAAGCATTATCCGCATCTCAATTTCACCGAGCGCGTTCCCTGGTGGCGCGAGCGCTGGCGCAAGGAGCTGGTGCCGGTAGCGCGCGTCGTGGTCGCGGAAGAGAACGGCGCATTCCTCGGCTTTGTCACCGTCGATCCGGACACGATGTATCTCGATCAGATCGTGGTGGCGACCGAACATTGGGGCTCAGGCGTCGCCCTGGCGCTGCTTGAGGAGGCCAAGCGGATTTCGCCTCGGGGCCTCGATCTGCTGGTCAACAAGGACAACGCGCGCGCCATCCGCTTCTACGAGAAGCACGGGTTCGCCTACGCGGGCGAAGACAAGAACCCGGTATCGGGCAAGCCGGTGAACAGGATGGCGTGGCGGCCGTAAGACGCTACGCCATCTCGAACTGCAGCTTCGCCAGCCGCGCATAGAGCCCGCCGCTGGCTGAAAGCGCGGCGTGGGTGCCCTCCTCCACGATGCGGCCGTGGTCGAGCACCAGAATGCGGTCGCAGGACTGCACCGTCGCCAGCCGATGCGCGATCACGATCGTGGTGCGCTGCTGCATCAGCCGCTCCAGCGCCTGCTGCACCAGCGTCTCGCTCTCGGCATCGAGCGACGAGGTCGCCTCGTCGAGCAGCAATAGCGGCGCCTCGCGTAAGATTGCCCGCGCAATGGCGATGCGCTGGCGCTGGCCACCCGACAGCATGATGCCGCGCTCGCCGACCTGGGTTTCGTAACCTTGCGGCATGCGCACAATGAATTCCGCCGCATGCGCGGCCTCGGCCGCCCGTTCGATTTCGGCATCGCTGGCATCGGTCCGCCCGAAGCGGATGTTCTCGCGCACCGTCGCCGCGAACACCACCGCGTCCTGCGGCACCAGCGCGATGTGCGCGCGCAAGTCGGCCGGATCGGCATGGTCAAGCCGCACGCCATCGAAGCTCACGGCGCCCGACAGCGGATCGTAGAAGCGCAGAATGAGATGAAAGATCGTGCTCTTGCCGGCGCCGGACGGTCCGACCAAAGCGAGCTTCTCGCCGGTCTTCACCGTGAACGACAAGCCGTCCAGCACGGACACGGCGGGCCGCGTCGGATAGGCAAAGCGCACGTCGCGGAACGCCACCTCGCCGCGCGCCGGCCTCGGCAAGGCAAGCGGCTGGGGCGGCGCCTTGATCTGCGGCGCGATGCCGAGAATTTCGAACAGCCGCTCGGCCGCGCCGGAGGCCTGCGCGATCTCGCCCCACACTTGGCTCAATTCGCCGAGCCCGCCGGCCGCGAACACGGCATAGAGCACGAACTGCGAGAGCCGGCCGGCCGTAATACGCTGCGCCAGCACGTCCTGCGCGCCGACCCACAGCACCACCACCACGCTGGCGAATACCAGGAAGATCGCGATCGCGGTGAGCACGGCGCGCGCCCGGGTCGCGCCGCGCGCAGCCTCATAGGCCTGCTCGACCGCCGCAGCGAAACGTCTGGTCGCCAGCAGTTCGTTGGTGAAGGCTTGCAGCGTGCGCACCGCGCCGAGCAACTCGCTGGCATAGCCGGAGGCGTCGGCGAGCGTATCCTGCGCCGCGCGCGAGCGGCGGCGCACCGCGCGCCCGAAGCCGACCAGCGGCAGTACGATCACCGGAATGGCAGCGAGCACGAACAGCGACAGCCGCGGGCTGGTCACCACCATCATGACGGTGCCGCCGAAAAACAGCACCAGGTTGCGCAACGCGATCGACACCGAGGCGCCGACCGCCGACTTGATCTGCGTGGTGTCGGCGGTGAGCCGCGAGATCAACTCGCCGCTGCGCCCGGCATCGAAGAACGCCGACGACAGCCGCGTCAGATGCGCAAACACGTCGCTGCGCAGATCCGCGACAATGCGCTCGCCCAGCGTAGTGACGAGGTAGTAGCGCATGGCACTGGCGAGCGCGAGCACGGCCACCACCGCGATCATCACCGCGAAGTAGCTGTCGATCAGCTCCGCCGCCTTTTCGGAGAAGCCGAAGTCGATCATCCGCCGCACCGCGATCGGCACCAGCAGCGTGGTCAGCGCGGCCACGACCAGCGCCAGCAGCGCGGCGAGCGCGCGGCCGCGATAGCGCGCGACATAGGGGAGAATCTTGGCGAGCGGCTTGAGCCTCAGCTTGCGCTTGTCGGCCGGGGCGGCCGCACTTGCCGCATCGAGGCCCCGTCCATCACTAGCCATGCACCGCAACGCCTTTTCTTTACGCCTTTACGCCCCGGCGGCCTGTATGCCCCGGCCGCTTGCTGCCGGTCAAATCAGCGGCTTGCCGCTTTGGCCGGGGTCCTGTATAGACCCGCCAAATTCAGCCCATTCCGGCGCGCCCGGCGCGTGCCCCACGGAAGCCACACTATGAAATCCGATATCCATCCCGACTACCACACCATCAAGATCGTGATGACTGATGGCAGCGAATTCACCACCCGTTCCACCTGGGGCAAGGAAGGCGATGTCATGCATCTCGACATCGATCCGAAGTCGCATCCGGCCTGGACCGGCGGCCAGCAGCACCTGCTCGACCGCGGCGGCCGCGTGTCGCGCTTCCAGAAGAAGTTCTCAGGGTTTCTCAAGACCGAAGAGAAGAAGGAAGCCTAGGCTCGGGCCTGAATCGGGATAGGGGGGAGCCTCGCGGCTCCTCCCCTCCCACACCACCGTACATACGGGTCCGTATACGGCGGTTCGGTGGATTGAGCTGACACCTGTTCCCGCAGGAGGGGTGACCGCCGGGGTTTGGAGGCGAGCATCGG
>DATBZY010000213.1:0-6401 GCA_036512915.1 Pseudolabrys sp.
TGGAACCCGAAGATGGGTCAATACATCTTCGGCACCCGCAACAATATTCACATCGTCGACCTCGCCCAGACCGTGCCGATGCTGCATCGCGCGCTGCAGGCGGTGAGCGATACGGTCGCCAAGGGCGGCCGCATCCTGTTCGTCGGCACCAAGCGGCAGGCGCAGGACGCCATCGCCGCAGCGGCCAAGCAGTCGGCGCAGTACTACGTCAATTCGCGCTGGCTCGGCGGCACGCTGACCAACTGGAAGACGATTTCCGGTTCGATCTCGCGCCTGCGCAAGCTCGACGAGATGCTCTCCTCCGGCGATCCTGGCGGCTACACCAAGAAAGAGCGCCTCACCATGCAGCGCGAGCGCGACAAGCTCGACCGCTCGCTTGGTGGCATCAAGGACATGGGCGGCGTGCCCGATCTCATGTTCGTGATCGACACCAACAAGGAAGACATCGCGATCAAGGAAGCGCGGCGGCTCAACATTCCGGTTGCGGCCATTGTCGACACCAATTGCGATCCGGCCGGCATTACCTATGCCGTGCCCGGCAACGACGACGCCGCCCGTGCGGTTACGCTCTACTGCGACCTGATCGCGCGCGCGGCGCTTGACGGCATTTCGCGCGCGCAAGGCGAACATGGCATCGACATCGGCGCCGCCGAAAAGCCGATCGTGGAGCCGCTGCCGATCGCGCCGGTCGCGGGCGATCTCGGCTTCGAGCCGCTGGCAGGTCCGCGCGGCGTTGCCGACGATCTCAAGAAGCTGCCCGGCGTCTCGCCGGCGATCGAGAAGCAGCTCAACGATCTCGGCATCTTCCACCTTTCGCAGATTGCCGAGTTCAACGAGAAGGCCGCGCAAAGTATCGGCGAAGAAGTGGGATTGCCCGGCCGCGTCGACAGCTGGATCACGAAGGCCAAGGAACTGACGGCGGAGTAACTGCCGCCGTCATGCCCGGGCGAAAGGCGCCAAGCGCCGTCTTTACGCTTTAAGCTCCCGGGCATTCCCGACTCAGGGTTTCGTTTTGAAAGGCGTCGCTGGCCGGACTTGGATCCCGGCCAGGACGGATGAAGGAACAGTTCGATGGCAAATATCTCTGCCCAGATGGTCAAGGAACTGCGCGAGTCGACCGGCGCCGGCATGATGGATTGCAAGTCCGCGCTCACCGAGACCAATGGCGACATGCAGGGCGCGCAGGATTGGTTGCGCAAGAAGGGCCTGTCCAAGGCCGCCAAGAAGGCTGGCCGGGTCGCGGCGGAAGGCCTGATCGGCGTACAAGTCGTCGGACCTAAGGGCGTGGTGGTCGAGGTCAATTCGGAAACCGACTTCGTCGCCCGCAACGATCTGTTCCAGGGCCTGGTCAAGATGATCGCCGATGTGGCGCTCAGCGTCGGCACCGACGTTGAAAAGATCAAGGCCGCCAAGGCCGGTAGCATCACGGTGGCCGAATCGATCGCCGATACCATCGCCAAGATCGGCGAGAATATGTCGCTGCGCCGCGCTGCCGCGCTCTCGGTGGCTAAGGGCGCGATCGGCGCCTATGTGCATAATTCGGTGAGCGACGGTCTCGGCAAGATCGGCGTGCTGGTCGCGCTTGAGTCCGCCGGCAAGGCCGACGAGCTTGCGAGCCTCGGCCGCATGATCGCGATGCATGTCGCCGCCACTAATCCACAGGCGATCGATGCTTCCGGCCTCGACCCGGCGGTGGTGGCGCGCGAGAAGGGTGTGCTGGCCGACAAGTTCAAGGCGCAGGGCAAGCCTGCCAATGTCATCGAGAAGATCGTCGAGTCGGGCCTCAAGACCTTCTATAAGGAGGTCTGCCTGCTCGAGCAGGCCTATGTCCACGATCCGGCGAAAAGCGTGGCGCAGGCGCTCAAGGAAGCCGAAGGCAAAGTGGGGGCTACGATTAAGATCACCGGGTTCGTGCGTTACGGGCTCGGCGAGGGGATTGAGAAGCGGGAAACCGATTTTGCCGCCGAGGTCGCGGCTGCCGCCGGTCAGAGCTAGCCTGAACGGGTCAGGCTCTAACGAGGATCGCAATGCATGAGTGATCCGGTCTACCGTCGCGTCATCGTTAAATTATCCGGGGAAGCGCTCACCGGCGCGAAAGGATTCGGCATCGATCAGGCAACCGTCGAACGCGTTGCCGGGGATCTGGTGGCGGCATGTGCGCTCGGCGTCGAGCTCGGCGTCGTGGTCGGCGGCGGCAATATCTTCCGCGGCGTGGAAGTGTCGGAGCGTGGTGTGCCGCGTCCGGTCGGCGACACCATGGGCATGCTGGCGACGGTGATGAATTGCCTGGTGCTGGAAGCCGCCATCGAGCGGCAGGGCCACGAGGCCCGCACGCTGTCGGCGCTCGCCATGCCGTCGGTCTGCGAGACCTATAACCGCAAGCGCGCGCTGAAAAACCTCGACAAGGGCCGCGTCGTGCTGCTGGCCGCCGGAACCGGCAATCCGTTCTTTACCACCGACACCACCGCCGTGCTGCGCGCCGCGGAACTCGACGGCCAGGCGGTGCTCAAGGCCACCAATGTGGATGGCGTCTATAGCGCCGACCCCAAAAAGGACCCGAAGGCCAAGCGCTACGACCGCCTCAGCCACCAGGAGGCGATCGAAAAGGACCTGCGGGTCATGGACGGTGCCGCCTTCGCGCTTGCCCGGGAAAACCGGATGCCTATCATCGTATTCTCGATCGCCGAGAACGGCGCAATCGAGGCTGTTCTTCGCGGCAAGGGACACGCGACGATCGTCGGTTAGCGCAAGATCCCAAAAATACCTGCCTCCGGGCTCGATCTGGGGGTGGCAACCGGTTTTCGGAAAAGATCGAAGCGCTAAGCAAGCTAAGCAAAATGTCCGGCTCGCTTGTTAAGGTGACGGCGCGAAGTTCGGGGGATCGCCATGGCAATCGAAACGCACGATATCAACGAAATCAAGCGCCGCATGCACGGCGCCAGCGCCGTTCTCAAAACCGAATTGTCGGGATTGCGCACCGGCCGCGCCTCCGCGCATCTGCTCGACCCGGTGATGGTGGAAGCCTACGGCGCGCAGATGCCGCTCAATCAAGTCGCCACCACCAGCGTGCCGGAGCCGCGGATGATCTCGGTCAATGTCTGGGACCGCACGCTGGTACATGCGGTGGAAAAGGCGATCGTCAATTCCAATCTGGGCTTGTCGCCAGCGACCGAGGGCCAAACCATTCGCCTGCGCATCCCGGAGCTCAACGAGGAGCGGCGTAAGGAATTGGTCAAGGTCGCGCACAAATATGTCGAGACCGCGCGCGTGGCGGTGCGGCACGTGCGGCGCGATGCGATGGAGGTGATCAAGCGGCTGGAGAAGGATCACAAGATCAGCAAGGACGACCACGACCGTTTTTCCGCCGATATCCAGAAGGCCACCGATTCTGGGATCAGCGAAATCGATCAACTGCTGGCGGCGAAGGAAAAGGAGATCCTCACCGTTTGAGGCAAGCCCCATGTCCGAGGCCGAGGTCCCGCAAGCTGCCCCGCCGGCATTCGAGGTGCCGCGCCATGTCGCCATCATCATGGATGGCAATGGCCGCTGGGCTGCGGCGCGCGGGCTGCCGCGCGCGGAGGGGCACCGGCGCGGCGTCGAGGCGCTGCGGCGCACGATCCGCGCGGCCGGCGAAATCGGCATCCAGATCATCACTATCTTTTCTTTCAGCGCCGAGAACTGGTCGCGGCCGCCCACCGAAATCCGCGAGCTGATGGGGCTGCTGCGCCGATTCATCCGCAACGATCTCGCCGAGTTGCATCGAAGCAATGTGCGGGTGCGCATCATCGGCGAGCGCGAGGGGCTCGATCCCGATATCGGCCGCCTGCTGACGGAGGCGGAAGAGCTCACGCGCGCCAACAGTGGGCTCACTTTGGTGGTCGCGTTCAATTACGGCGCTCGCCAGGAAATCGCGCGCGCGGCGCGCCGCATCGCCGAACAGATCGAGCGCGGCGCGCTTCATGCGGCCGACGTCACCATCGAGACGGTCGGGGCATTCCTCGACGCGCCCGATTTGCCCGATCCCGATCTCATTATCCGCACCAGCGGCGAACAGCGCCTGTCGAACTTCCTGCTTTGGCAGTCGGCCTATAGCGAACTGGTGTTCTTGCCGATCTATTGGCCCGACTTCGACCGTGCCGCGCTCGAAGCGGCGATCCGCGAATACCAACAGCGCGAGCGCCGGTTCGGCGGCCTGGTCGCGAAGACCGGATCCTGAGCCCGTGGTCGAAACCGATCCAGTTTCCAGCCCCGGTGAACCCGGGAGACGCGCGTCCGCGCCCGCAAGCAATCTCGCGCTGCGCATCGTCTCCGCCATTGTTCTGGCACCGCTGGCGCTGCTGGCGGCTTATCTCGGCGGCTGGCCGTTCGCGGTGTTCTGGGGCCTGGCCGCGATCGCCGTGCTATGGGAGTGGACGAAGCTGGTGACGGGCCCGAGCTGGATCATCGCCGGCGTCGGCTATGCCGGCATTATGCTGGCGGCGCCCATGCTGTTGCGCGCCGACGCCGAGCGCGGCTTCCTCGCCATCGTGCTCTTGTTCGCCACCGTGTGGACGACCGACATTCTCGGTTACTTCGCCGGTCGCGCCTTTGGCGGACCGAAATTGTTGCCCGCGGTCAGTCCGAAAAAAACCTGGTCCGGCGCAATTGCCGGCGCGCTCGGCGCGATGATCGTCGCAGTGCTGGTCGCGAGCTATTTCGGAACGTTCAACAGGGTCGCGATTGCGATCATCGCTCTGCTGCTGTCGATAGTGGCGCAACTCGGCGATCTGCTCGAGTCATGGGTCAAGCGTAAGTTCGGCGCCAAGGATGCGAGCCAGCTTATTCCCGGCCATGGCGGCGTGATGGATCGCCTCGATGGGTTTTGGGCCGCCGCACTGGTCGGTTGCTTGATCGGATTGCTGCGCGGCGGTTTCGACGGCGCTGCGCGCGGCCTGCTGATATGGTGAGCGCATGACCGCAACCGGCCATTCTTTAACCAGTCTTGCCCGATCGAAGCCGCTGCCGGCCGCAGCCGTGCGCAGCATCACCATTCTCGGCGCCACCGGTTCGATCGGCGCCAGCACCATCGATCTGATCAAACGGAATCCTGAGCGTTATCGCGTCGAGGCGATCAGCGCGCGCCGCAACGCGGCGGCGCTGGCGCAGATCGCCCGCGACGTCGGCGCGCGGCTGGCCGTGATCGCCGATCCGAACTTCTACAGCGAGCTTAAAGCTGCGCTGGCCGGCAGCGGCATCGAGGCGGCAGCCGGCGAGGAGGCGTTGGTCGAAGCGGCACAGCGTCCAGCCGATTGGGTGATGGCGGCAATCAGCGGTTCAATCGGGCTCAAACCAACGCTCGCTGCCATCGAGCGCGGCGCCACCGTCGCGCTCGCCAACAAGGAATGCCTGGTTTGTGCAGGCAGCCTGTTCATGCGCCGCGCGGCGAGTGCGGGCGCCACCGTGCTGCCGGTCGACTCCGAGCACAATGCGGTGTTTCAGGCGCTCGGCGCCGGCCGGCGCGAGGACGTCAAGCGGGTGATCCTGACCGCGTCCGGTGGCCCGTTCCGCACTTGGTCGCTGGAGGCGATCCGGCTGGCTACGCCCGAGCAGGCGCTGCGCCATCCGAACTGGTCGATGGGGCCGAAGGTCACGATCGATTCCGCGACCCTGATGAACAAGGGCCTCGAGCTGATCGAGGCGCATCACCTGTTCGCGCTCAGACCCGACGAGATCGACGTGCTGGTGCATCCGCAGTCGGTCGTGCATGGCTTGGTGGAGTTTCGCGACGGCTCGGTGGTGGCGCAGCTCGGCTCGCCCGACATGCGCATTCCGATCGCCCATTGCTTGGCCTGGCCGCAGCGCATCGACGGCCCGGCGCCGCGGCTCGACCTGGCGCGCGTGCGCGAATTGACCTTCGAAGAGCCGGACCTCGTCCGCTTTCCGGCTCTCGCGCTGGCGCGGCAGGCCATGGAGACGGGCGGGGCAGCGCCGACCGTGCTCAATGCGGCCGATGAGATCGCCGTCGGCGAATTCATCGCCGGACGCATCGCTTTCCCGGCCATCGCCGCATTGGTGGAGGCGACCCTCGATGCGGCCGCGGCGCGCGGGCTGCTGGCGGAACCGGCCGGGATCGATGCGGCGCTCGCCATTGACCATATTGCAAGAAGTATAGCCCAGGACCTCTTGCCCGAAATTGCCGTAAAGTCATTCTAGTAATCTTTGGGTAACGATGAAGGCGCCATACGGGGCCGGGACGAGGGTAGTGAAGTGATGAGTATGGACATTATGGGGGGCTTGAGCGCTTTCGGCGGCGGCCTCATCGGCTATATCGTTCCGTTCCTGTTTGTGCTGACAATTGTCGTGTTCTTTCATGAGCTTGGCCATTTCCTGGTGGCCCGCTGGTGCGGCATCAAGGTGCTGGC
>DATBZY010000214.1:0-2823 GCA_036512915.1 Pseudolabrys sp.
CGGAGGGGTATCAAGTCCGGATCTGTGAGAGGCTCGGGGTGAAATTCCCCGGGCCTACTCGGCAAGAGGACTAAACCGCTCGCGCGGTAGGGCCCTGCTGCGGGCGCTGCGGCCAATGGGATAGCGCGACGGGGCGTCCTGTCTTGAGATGAGGGGTTCGCAACCTCCATCAAGACAGGAGCATCCCTCATGACCGATAAGGCCATAAGCCCGCTGCGGCAGCGCATGATCGAAGACATGACGATCCGCAAGTTAGCGCCGAAGACTCAGCATGACTACGTGCAGCGGGTCAAGAACTTCGCTGCCTTCCTCGGCCGGTCGCCCGACACGGCGAGCTTCGAAGACGTACGCCGCTATCAGCTTCATCTGGCGACGAGTGGCGCCGGCGTTCCGACCCTCAACCAAAGCGTCTCGACGCTGCGGTTCTTTTTCAAGATCACGCTTGGGCGCGCCGACATCGTGAACCACACCCAGTTTGTACACGAGCCACGCAAGCTGCCGGTGGTCCTGAGCCCGGAGGAAGTCGCGCGTTTTCTCGATGCGGCGCCGGGGCTCAAATACAAGGCGGCATTGAGTGTGGCCTATGGGGCCGGATTGCGCGTGTCCGAGGTGGTCGCGCTGAAGGTATCCGACATCGACAGCAAGCGCATGGTGATCCGGATCGAACAGGGCAAGGGCAACAAGGACCGCTACGTGATGCTATCGCCGCATCTGCTCGAGCTGTTGCGCGCCTGGTACAACGCGGCACGCCCACAGGGGTGGCTGTTTCCCGGAATGAACCCGGTCAACCCGATGACGGCGCGCCAGCTCAGGCGCGCCTGCCACACCGCCGCCCAGATGGCCGAGATCGGCAAGCCGGTGTCCCCGCACACCCTTCGTCACAGCTTTGCGACGCATCTTCTGGAGCAGAACACCGATATCAGGGTGATCCAGGTCTTGTTGGGGCACGCCAAGCTCGACACCACCGCGCTCTATACGCGGGTCGCCACCAAGACCATCCGGGAGATCATGAGCCCGCTCGATCGCATTACAGGCAAGCTCAAGGAGGGCACTGAGCCGCCCGCCTGAAGCGCGGCGCGTGTCGCGTCCACCGCTGGAGGTCGCGGACATCTTCCGCGACCACGGCCCGGCATGGCGCCGGGCCAATGCCGGCCATGTCAGCCTCGGCCAGTTGAAGGTGATGTCGGCGATCGAGAGCTGCCGCACGGCAGCCCTCGGCGGCCATGTCGCGCGCTGTGAGGAGTGCGCTTACAGCCAGATCTCGTACAACTCCTGCCGCAACCGGCATTGCCCGAAGTGCCAGGGTGCAGCGGCAAAGGACTGGCTGGCAGCGCGCGAAGCCGATCTGCTGCCGGTGCCATACTATCACGTGGTGTTCACGCTGCCGGCAGCCATCGCCGACATCGCCTACCAGAACAAGACCGTCTTCTACGACCTGCTGTTCAAGGCATCGGCCGAGACCCTGATCACCATCGCGGCCGACCCCAAGCACCTCGGCGCCCGCGTCGGCATCACCTCGGTGCTGCACAGCTGGGGCTCGGCCATGACCCATCACCCGCACGTCCACATGATCGTGCCGGGCGGTGGCATCTCGCTCGACGGCGAGCGCTGGGTGGCGTGCCGCCCCGGCTTCTTCCTGCCGGTGCGCGTGCTGTCGCGCCTGTTCCGGCGGCTATTCCTGGAGAGACTCCTCGCCGCACACCAGGCCGGCCGCCTGAAGTTCTTCGGCGATCATGCCGCTCTCGCCGACGCGCAGGCGTTCGCGGCGTATCTGGCGCCGCTGCGCCGAACCGAATGGGTCGTCTATGCCAAGCGCCCGTTCGGCGGGCCACAGGCCGTGCTGGCCTATCTGTCCCGCTATACCCACCGCGTCGCCATCGCCAACAGCCGGCTGATCGCCTGCGGCCACGCCAGCGTCACCTTCCGATGGAAGGATTATCGCGCCGAAGGTCGTGATCGCCACAAGGTCATGACACTCGCCACCGCCGAGTTCATCCGCAGATTCCTGATCCACGTCTTGCCGCACGGCTTCCACCGCATCCGCCACTACGGCCTGCTCGCCAGCGGCATGCGCGCCGACAACATCGCCCGAGCGCGCCGCTTGCTCGACGTGACGGCGGCACAGTCCGAGGCCGCGGATACCAACGGCGCCGATGCCAACGGGTCCAAGCCGACCGCGCACCCGTGTCCGTGCTGCGGCGGCCGCATGGTCATCGTCGAGAGGTTCCAGCGCGGCTGCGCGCCACGCACCCCGCCGGCGACATCTCCAATCGTGATCAGGATCGACACGTCATGATCAGTTTAGGTTCGCGGCGACATTCCAGTGCTGCAGTTCTGCTTCGCCGGCTCTCGACCGGCGATGACCATGCTCGCCCTCGCGCCGCCCAGGATAGCCATCTCGTCGTTCAATCTTCGTCGCTTGACGCCGGTTCTGCCTATCGCGATCGGCCGACCAAACCCTTCACCTCACCGACCGCTTCCGAAAGAGCCGGTCAACGCACGTCGGCTACAGACCGCCGCTGCCGAAATCCCCATAGCGTCTGACGCGCTACCTCGCACGACATCCCGCGGTTTCCTCCCTTGGAGGTTTGCGTACGCCGGCCCCGGTGGGCGCCGCGCCACCGTCACGGGGCCGGCATCCGCAAACCTTCACAATATGCGACAAAGGAAAGCTCCGCTCTAAAAGAGGAGCCGCCAACTGAGGCGACTACGGGGCGGTCGCAGAAAGCGCAGTAAAAATTTCTGCTGTTCTCGGATTCGACAACCTTAAAACCAGCGGGAACGCTGTCCGGTCGCACAGTCCACGACTGTCTATCGGCCATC
>DATBZY010000215.1:0-6614 GCA_036512915.1 Pseudolabrys sp.
TGTCCGTGCTGTATTCGGGCGAACCATAGAGTGGCCCGTAGGCATTGACGGTCGGATTGCGCCGATCCGAGGCGATCAGGTCATGCAGATATTGTTTTTCGGTGTGCCACTCCCACGAGGTGACGACGATGTTGCGCTCGACGCCGTGCGGCCGCGGCGGTTTGGCCTTGGGCAGTTCACCCTTGGCGATGCGGTCGGTCCACTCCCCAAGATATTTGAACGGCGCGCCGCCGAAATTCCCGGCGAGCTGGTTGGCCATCTGCTCGCCCGACTGGCCCGACTGAATGCGCCGTATCCACGCATCTTCGCCCGAATTGAACGTACCGAAGGCCGCCGGGATCGTGCGGGTGGCTTCCTGGCCGAGCTGGTGACAGCCGATGCAGCCGATGTTTTTCATCTGCTTGAGCCAGTCGCTCTGCGTGAGTTTTTCCGGAATGTTGCTCTTGCCGCCGAACTCGCTCGCCGGCGGAATCTTCATCATCGCGTACCAGTAGATCGCCGGATAGTATTTCGCCGCGGCGGCTTCGTTCGGCGCGATCACGGCCGCAAGGTTGAGCAGCTTGCCGGGCTCGCTATCGATCTTTGGCGAGTCGACGAGACCGTAGCCGCGCACCCAAACTTTGTACTTAGCCTTCGGCAGATCGGGGATGAGATAACGTCCCTGATCGTCGGTCACCACCATCCGCGCGAACTTGGTCGGCAGGTCTGTGGTTTCCGCAATCACCCACACGCCGGCTTCCGGTCCCTTCGAGCTGGTCACGACGCCGCCAATGTCGGTGGCGCTGACGTTCATAGTCTGCTGGGCGTATAGGCCGGTGGGAAATGTAATCGCCAGCAGCATGAAGCCGGCAATCGTCATCAAGCGCCGAAGCGCTTTGGTAACAAGCAACATGGGTCGCCTCCCTGGCATGGCTCCGGCTCCGACGGCCGACTTTTTAATTGGCGCAAGTCTAGCAAAGCAGTTGGGCAGCGTCCCGTCGATTTTGCGCTAACCGCTGAAGCCACCGCCCTCGAGGAAGGCTTGTTCTTCAAGTGTGGTGGCGCGCCCGAGCGCCGCGTTGCGATGCGGGAAACGGTCGAAGCGGCGGATGATGTCGGCGTGCAGTTCCGCCCATTTCAGGCCGTCGGCGTCGCCGATCGCCTTATAAAACGCGACGGCGCGCTCCTGATCGGCGATATTTTCCGAATGCTCGAACGGAAGATAGAAGAAGCCGCGCATCGAGCTCGGTGCCTGGCTGTCGAAACCGCGCACGAGCGCGCCCGCCGCGATGGCGCGCGCCAGCGGATCGGTGGCGAAGGCGCGTGCCTCACCGCGGAACATGTTTCGCGGGAACTGGTCGAGCAGGATGAGGAGGGCGAGCGCGCCTTCCGCGGTCTTTTCCCAATCGGTCAGCTTGCCGGTCGCGGCGGCCTCGTGGAGGCTGAGGAAACGCAGGCGAATTTCGTCGTCGAAGGCGGCGTCCTTCTTGAACCAGCACTCCGGCCCGGCCTTGCGCCAGAACGAGACTACCTCGGCTGGCGTCGGCTGGACTGGCTGGCCGGTCATGCGCCGTCCCGCAGCGCGCGGCGCAAGATCTTGCCCACATTGGTCTTCGGCAGCTCGTCGCGGAATTCGATATGTTTCGGCATCTTATAGCTCGCGAGCTTGCCGATCATGTACCCGCGCAGGTCCTCCTCGCTCAGGCCCGGCGCTTTCTTCACCGCGAACAGCTTGACCGCCTCGCCGGAATGGGCGTCCGGCACGCCGATGGCGGCGCATTCCATCACGCCGCCTTGCAGCATCGCCACGTCTTCGACTTCCGCCGGAAACACTTTGAAGCCGGACACCGAGATCATGTCCTTCTTGCGGTCGACGATCTTGACGCGGCCTTGGCTATCCATCACGCCGATGTCGCCGGTACGGAAGAAACCGTCGCTGGTCATCACCAGCGCGGTTTCATCGGGCCGCCGCCAGTAACCCGGCATCACCTGCGGCCCGCGCGCGCAAATCTCGCCGCGTTCGCCATTCGCAACCACGTTGTTGTGGTCGTCGCGGATCGAGATGTCGGTCGAGGGCAGCGGCAATCCGATCGTGCCGGTCCATTCGCTGATGTCGCCGCGATTGCAGGTGAGCACCGGCGACGTCTCCGACAGGCCGTAGCCCTCGATGATCGGGCGGCCGGTGGCCTTGAACCAGGCATCGGCGACTGCCTGTTGCACCGCCATGCCGCCGCCGATCGCGCTCTTGAGCATGCTCCAGTCGATCTTGCCGAAGTCCGGGTGATGGAGCAGCGCGTTGTACAGCGTGTTCACGGCCGGAAAGGAATTCACGCGATATTTCGAAAGCTCTTTGATCAGGCCGGAGATATCGCGCGGGTTCGGCACCAACAGGCAAAGCCCGCCGCTGCGCATGCCGAACAGGAAGCACGCGGTGAGCGCGAAGATGTGGTAGAGCGGCAGCGCGGTGACGATGATCAGACGCTCGATCGGCGGCGGCAGCGCCATGATCGGCACGTTCCAGGCTTCCACCTGCAGCATGTTGGCGACCAGATTGCGGTGAAGCAATATCGCGCCCTTGGACACGCCGGTGGTGCCGCCGGTATATTGCAGGAAGGCGATGTCGTCGGGCCCGATCTCGGGCCGCGCAAATGTCAGCTTGCGGCCCAGGCCAAGCGCATCATTGAACGTGGTTGCGTTCGGCAGCGCATAGGCCGGCACCATCTTCTTGACGCGCCGCACTACCAGATTGACCAACGCGCCTTTCAAGATGCCGAGCATGTCGCCCATGTTGGCGACCACCACATGCTTTACCGCGCTGCCCGGCAGCGCCTCTTGCAAAACGTGAGCGAAATTCTCCAGCACGATGATGGCTTCGGCGCCGGAATCGTTGAGCTGGAATTCCAGCTCGCGCGGCTTGTAGAGCGGATTGACATTCACCACCGTGAAGCCGGCGCGCAGGATGGCGGCAATGGCCACCGGATATTGCAGGACATTCGGCATCATGATGGCGACGCGGGCGCCGCGCTGGAGGCCCTTGCTCTGCAGCCAGGCGGCGAAGGCGCGCGAGGCTTCGTCGATCTCGCCATAGGTCAAGGGCTTGCCCATGCAGACGAATGCTGGCCTGCCGCGATGGACCTGGAAGCTTTCCTCGAACATCGCGATCAGCGAGGGATATTTCGACGCGTCGATTTCGGCGGCGACGCCCAGCGGATAATGCTGCAGCCAGGGCCGTTCCATGATGTTTCCCCCATGCCGCCGAGTTCAATCCGGCACGACCGGCGGACGGGGGTCAGCATCAATCGAGTCGGAGTGCCGCGCAAGGGCGCATGATCCCGAAAAGTGGGAACCGGTTTTCGGACAAGATCATGCGCAATAAAAAATGTGAGGTAGGCAAAATCGCATGTTTTAGCGATCAGGCCCGCCGAACGGGACCAGGGGATTGTCGGTCAAGGCCGCGCGATCCGGGCGGTCCGGCGCGGCGGTGCCGATAAAGGCCTCGAACAGTTCGCGCACGGTGCGCTCGGGCAAGTCACGGGTGATGAACACCAGCCGGGTGCGGTGGTCGTCGTCCGGCCAGCGCTCCAGCCGCGCAGTCGGGTGGAAGACATGCTGTACGCCGTGCACCACCACCGGCGTCTCTGGCATCTCGGCGAGCTTCACGATGCCCTTGATGCGCAGCAGCTTCGTGCCATGGGTCGCGCGCAGGAGATCAAGGAACATTTCCAGCGTGCCGGCCGGGATTGCGACGTCGCTGGTGAGCACGAAGGCGCCGATATGCGCGTCGTGCCGGTTGCGATCGAGATGCTGGTGCTCGTGATCGCCATGATGCTGATGGTCATGATCATGATGCGCCTGCGCATCGGCATAGGCTTCGGCGGCGAGCCATTTCTTCACGTCCGGAATCTTCCGGTCCGGATCGTAGAGACCGCAGCCTAATAGCTGGTCCGCGGTCGCCTCGCCCTTGGCGGCATCGAGGATG
Source organism: Pseudolabrys sp. (assembly GCA_036512915.1). Classification (GTDB taxonomy): domain Bacteria; phylum Pseudomonadota; class Alphaproteobacteria; order Rhizobiales; family Xanthobacteraceae; genus Pseudolabrys. Next base: position 3,959 of record DATBZY010000215.1, read on the forward strand.
GGGGCGGCCGGATTGAGCGCGCGCAGGCGCGCAACGATGCGTTCGCGTTGGCGATCGTCCGCCAGATCGGTCTTGGTCAAGACGATGCGATCGGCGACCGCCGCCTGCTTCACCGCTTCCGCGTGTTCATCGAGTGTGGCCTCGCCATTCACCGCATCGACGACCGTCACCACGCCGTCGAGCCGGTAACGCAGCACGAGATAGGGATGCGCCATGGCGGTGTGCAGCACCGGCGCCGGATCGGCGAGACCGGTGGTTTCCAATAGCACGCGGCGGAACTTGCAGCGCCGGTTGTCGAGATCGCGCAACAGCGTTTCCAGCGCATCGACCAGATCGCCGCGCATGGTGCAGCACAGGCAGCCGCTTTGCAGCAGCACCATGTTGTCGCCGACATATTCCACCAGCAGGTGGTCGAGCGAAATTTCGCCGAATTCGTTGATGATGACGGCGGTGTCGGCGAGCGCCGGATCCCTGAGCAGCCGGTTGAGCAAGGTGGTTTTGCCGGCGCCGAGAAAGCCGGTCAGCACGGTCAGCGGGATTGGCGTCGGCGGCTGGCGCCGAGCGGCGCTTGGCCCGGCGTCGCTCATTGACCGGCCGAGCTGACTTTCGGCTTCGCGGATCTAGCCGGCTTGGCGGTCTTAGCCGGTTTTTCAGTTGCTGCTGATTTGGCGGCGACCTTCTTTTTCTTCTTCTTCGGCGGGGCGCTTGCGGTCTGCTCGGCCTTGTCGGGATTGTCTGCCGGCCCGGTGAATACCACGATCGGCGGCGTGGTCTCGACCGGCGGCCCCAGTACGAACTTGCCGTTCGCCGGCTTCAGGCTCGACAGCATGAAGGCCTGTCCGGAATCGGATTCGCCGCTCGCGGCGGAGATGGTTGTCGTCTCTTCTTCTTCGTCGTTGTCCTCGGATGGCGGTTTGCGCCGGTGACCGCCGCACATTTCCTCGCGCAGGTTGGGCGGCTGCGCATCGATCGGCGCCAGCGCGTCGACGGTGCCGAGCGAGGGCGTGAGCCAGGACAGGCCGCCGCTGTTGAAGCCGCGCTCAAGCAGTTGCGCGGCCTTCTGCGCGCGCACCGCGCCGGAATAGGAGCCGAGTACGATCGCGATCAGCCGCCGGCCGTTGCGCGTGGCGGACGCCACCACGTTAAATCCGGAGGCACAGATGAAGCCGGTCTTCATGCCGTCGGCGCCGGGATAGCGATCGATCAGCGAATTGTAATTGTGCAGCACGCGATTGCCGTAGCGGATCGCGGAGATGTGCCAGTAGGAATCGCTTTCCGGGAACTCGCGGATTAGCGCGCGCGCTAGAATACCGAGATCGCGTGCCGAGGTGACGTGATTTTCCGCCGGCAGCCCGTTCGGATTGACGAAATTGCTTTGCGACATGCCAAGCCGGCGGGCATTGGCGTTCATCATGTCGGCGAAGCCCTCGATCGAGCCGCCGATGCCCTCGGCAATAGTCACCGCGATATCGTTCGCGGATTTGACCATCAGCATCTTCAGCGCGTTGTCGATGGTGACGCGGGTGCCGAGCTTGAAGCCCATCTTGGTGGGCTGCTGCGCCACCGCATTGCGCGACATCGTCAGCAGCGTGTCGAACGAGGCGCGGCCTTCCTTGATCGCGCGCAGCGTGGTGTAGGCGGTCATCAATTTGGTGACCGAGGCCGGATACCAGGGATAGGTGGCGTTCTCGGCATGCAACACCTTGCCGGTGGATGCCTCGATCAATAATTGCGCTTCCGCCTGGGCGCGGGTCGCCGCGGCCATCGACAGCAGCGAAGCCGCGGCGAGACCGAGGAGCAGGGCGCGTGGGCTCGAACAAATGGTCACAGTTCGCGGTCCGGTCAGGTTGCTCAGGCTTCGGAAACGGCTAGGTTCCATAGGCGATGGCGCTAGGCTATCTAAGCTTTGGAGGGGAGGCAAAGCTGCCCCGCCGCCAGCTCATCTTATGGTGACTTACTGCTCATCGCCGAGTAATGCGACCAAAGTTCGGCAAAGGAGACTTCGATGACCGCCTGCATCGTCGGTTGGGCCCATACCCCCTTCGGTAAGCTTAATGGCGAGACCGTCGAAAGCCTGATTGTGCGCGTCGCCGGCGAGGCGCTGGCCGATGCCGGGATTTCGCCCAAGGACGTGGACGAGATCGTGCTCGGCCACTTCAACGCCGGTTTTTCCGCGCAGGATTTTACCGCTTCGCTGGTGATGCAGGCCTCGCCCGATCTGCGCTTCAAGCGCGCGACACGGGTCGAGAACGCCTGCGCGACCGGTTCCGCGGCCGTGCATCAGGGGATCAAGGCGATCGAGGCGCGCTCGGCGCGCATCGTGCTGGCGGTCGGCGTCGAGCAGATGACGACGACGCCGGGACCGGAGATCGGTCGGAACCTGCTGAAGGCGTCCTATGTGCGCGAGGAGGCCGAAATCGACGGCGGCTTCGCCGGCATCTTCGGGAAGATCGCCGGACTCTATTTCCAGAAATGGGGCGACCAGTCCGACGCGCTGGCCATGATTGCGGCCAAAAATCACAAGAACGGCGTCGGCAATCCTTATGCGCAGATGCGCAAGGACTTAGGGTTCGACTTCTGCCGCACCGAGAGCGAGAAGAATCCGTTCGTCGCCGGTCCGCTCAAGCGTACCGATTGTTCGCTGGTGTCCGATGGC
>DATBZY010000216.1:0-7334 GCA_036512915.1 Pseudolabrys sp.
GATCCCGGCACGATGTCGCCGTATCAGCACGGCGAGGTGTTCGTCACCGACGATGGCGCGGAGACCGATCTCGATCTCGGCCATTACGAGCGCTTCACCGGTCGCCCGGCGACGCGCCAGGACAACATCACCACCGGCCGCATCTACCAGGATATCCTCGCCAAGGAGCGACGCGGCGACTATCTCGGCGCCACCATCCAGGTGATCCCGCACGTCACCAACGCCATCAAGGATTTCATCCGCGAGGGCAATGACGGCTTCGACTTCGTGCTGTGCGAGATCGGCGGCACCGTCGGCGACATCGAAGGCCTGCCGTTCTTCGAGGCGATCCGGCAATTGGGCAACGACCTGCCGCGCCACCACGCGGTCTATATCCATCTCACGCTGCTGCCATTCATCCCGAGCGCGGGCGAACTCAAGACCAAGCCGACGCAGCATTCGGTCAAGGAACTGCGCTCGATCGGCATCCAGCCCGACATGCTGCTGTGCCGCACCGACCGCCATATCCCCGAGGGCGAACGGCGCAAGCTCGCTTTGTTCTGCAATGTGCGCGAAAGCGCGGTGATCGAAGCGCGCGACGTGGATAACATCTACGCCGTGCCGGAGGCCTATCACGAGGCCGGCCTCGATCGCGAAGTGCTGGCGGCGTTCGGCCTCGATCCGGTGGCGGAGCCCGATCTCGCGCGCTGGCGGCTGATCAACGAGCGCGTGCGCAATCCGGAAGGCGATGTGACCATCGCCATCGTCGGCAAATACACCGGCCTGAAGGACGCCTACAAATCGCTGATCGAGGCGCTGTCGCACGGCGGTATCGCCAACAAGGTCAAGGTCAATCTGGACTGGATCGAGTCGGAAGTGTTCGAGAACGAGGACCCGGCACCGTTCCTCGAGCACGTCAACGGCATTCTGGTGCCCGGCGGCTTCGGCCAGCGCGGCGCCGAAGGCAAAATCCGCGCGGCGCGCTTCGCGCGCGAGCGCCACGTGCCGTATTTCGGCATCTGCTTCGGCATGCAGATGGCGGTGCTGGAAGCCGCGCGCAATCTGTGCGGCATCGAGCAGGCCAACTCCACCGAATTCGGCCCGACAGCTGAGCCGGTGGTCGGTCTGATGACCGAATGGCTCAAGGGCAACGAGTTGGAGCGACGCGCCGCTGGCGGCGATCTCGGCGGCACCATGCGGCTCGGCGCCTTTCCGGCGACGCTCACGCGCGGCAGCCGCGTCGCGCAGATCTACGGCAAAACGGATATTTCCGAGCGCCACCGCCACCGCTATGAGGTCAACACCACCTACAAGGGAAGGCTCGAACAGCGCGGCATGCGCTTCTCCGGCATGTCGCCGGACGGCATCCTGCCGGAGATCATCGAATACGACGATCATCCCTGGTTCATCGGCGTGCAATTCCATCCCGAGCTCAAGTCGCGCCCGTTCGAGCCGCACCCGCTATTCGCCTCGTTCGTCGAAGCCGCGGTGGAGCAGAGCCGACTGGTGTAATTTCTATACTGCGCATACCAATCGGAAGCGGTAGGCGGGATGGTCATGGCTCGCGGCCTCGATCACATCGTTCACGCCGTGCGCGATCTCGACGCGGCGGCGGCGCTCTATCGCGAGCTCGGCTTCACCGTCGGCGCGCGCAACAAGCATCCCTGGGGCACGCATAATCATATCGTGCAGCTGCCGGGATTTTTCATCGAGCTGCTGACGCTGGCTGAGCCCGAGAAATTGGGCAGCGACGGGTTTTCAATTATATTTGCCGCCTTTTGCCGCCTATAATCGCGACTTCATCGAGCGCGGGGATGGGTTGTCGATGTTGATTCTGGAATCGCAGGACGCAGCTGCCGATGCGGCCGCGTTCGGCGCGGCCGGAATCGCCGCTAGCTCGGAGGCGATGCGGTTCGAGCGCGAGGGCAAACGGCCGGACGGCTCGGCGGTGAAGGTCGGCTTCTCACTTGCGTTTGCCGACGACATGCTGGCGCCAGACATTCATTTCGCCACCTGCCGATGGCGTGGAGCAGATCGCGGGCGTCGTGGCGGTGGCCGAGGAGCCGGCGCGGCATCGCGATTTCCTGCTGGCCTTTACCGGCGTCCAAAATGCGCGCGATACAGGCGACGGTTTCACGATCGATTTGCCACGTGGCGACGTCGAGCTGACAACGCCGGCGGCCTTCGAGCGCCGCTTTGGGCAGCCGGCGCCGGATGCCTCTGCTGGCGCGCGACTGGCGGCCCTGCGCTTTTCCGGCCGTGCATTAGCCGCCGGGCAGCAGTCTGCCATGGGCGCCGTGCTGGTATTTGAACCGGCCCGTTGACCGGGCGGCTGGCCCGCTTCATGGTCCCGCTCCACAAGGATGAGAGTCTTGGACCAAAACCTGATTCCTAACGCCACTGTCGCCATCGGCGCCGTCCGCTTCGGCAATGCCTTGCCGCTGGCGCTGATCGCCGGTCCTTGCCAGCTTGAAAGCCGCGCGCATGCGCTGGAGATGGCCTCGGCTCTCAAGGAGATCGCGGCGCGCGTCGGCATCGGCCTCGTCTACAAGACCTCGTTCGACAAGGCCAACCGCACCTCGGCTACAGCTAAGCGCGGCATTGGCCTCGATGCGGCGCTCCCGATATTTGCTGAAATTCGCGACACCCTGAAACTGCCGGTGCTCACCGACGTGCATGATGCGGCGCAATGCGCGCGTGTCGCGCAAGCCGTGGATGTGTTGCAGATCCCCGCCTTCCTGTGCCGGCAGACCGATCTGCTGATCGCCGCCGCCAAGACCGGCCGCGCGGTTAATGTGAAGAAGGGCCAGTTCCTAGCGCCATGGGACATGCAGAACGTGGTCGCGAAAATCACGGCGGCGGGAAATCGTAACGTGCTGGTGACCGAGCGCGGCGTGTCGTTCGGCTACAACACGCTCGTTTCCGACATGCGCGCGCTGCCGATCCTCAAGCGCACGACGCAGGCGCCGGTTATTTTCGATGCGACGCATTCGGTGCAGCAGCCGGGCGGGCAGGGCACCTCCTCGGGGGGCGAGCGCGAATTCGTGCCGGTGCTGGCGCGCGCGGCGGTGGCCGTCGGCGTCGCCGGCGTGTTCATCGAAACTCACCAGGATCCCGACAAGGCGCCCTCCGACGGTCCCAATATGATGCCGTTGAAGGAGATGGAGCCGCTCTTGCGCATGCTGGTCGAATTCGACCGGCTGGCCAAGCGCTGATCCGCGCCGGCGTTCGCCTTTCATGGGACGCGTCCTCAACCTCATGGCGTTCGTCGTGTTTGCGACGTCGCTGTTCATGCGCTCGGTCGATCCGGTCATTCCGCAGATCGCCAGCGATTTGAACGTGGCGCCGACGACCGCAGCCTTGCTGTCGACCGCCTTCACTTTGCCCTATGCGCTGGTGCAGCCGGTGCTCGGCGCGCTCGCCGACATGTTCAGCAAGACGCGGCTGATCGCGATTTGCATGCTCACCCTCGGCATCACCACGCTCGCGTGCGGGCTGGCGACGAATTTTGAAATGCTGATGAGCCTGCGCGTGCTCGCGGGCATGACCGCCGGTGGCGTATTTCCGATCGCACTCGCGGTTGCCGGCGACCGCGTTCCGGTCGCGCAGCGCCAAGTCGCGATCGGAAAACTGTTGTTCGCGGCGATGAGCGGCAATCTGCTGGGCGCGTCCGGCGCCGGCGTGATCGGCGATCTGATCGGCTGGCGCGGCGGGTTCTTCGCCACCGGCGCCATCGACCTGATTGCGCTGGCGTTCGCGATCCCCGGTTTCCGCGGCATGAATGAGACCGCCGGGCGCTTCGATCTCTCGACGCTGGTGCCGAACTATCGCGCCATCTTTCGCAATCCAATGGCGAAATACTGTTTCGGCGCCGTGTTCGTGGAAGCGGTGTTCCTGTTCGGCGTGTTCCCTTACATGGCGAGCCTGTTGCACACCGAAGGCGAAACGCGCGCGTCGATTGCCGGCATTGTGATCGCGGGCTTCGGCATCGGCGGCATTATTTACACAGTGTCGGTGTCATGGCTGCTTACTTACATCGGCGTGAAGCGGTTGATGGCGGGCGGCGGCATGGCGATGGCGTTCTGCCTGATCGTGATTGCGCTGCGCGCGCCCTGGCCGTTCGAGTTCGTCAATTTCATCGTGCTCGGCTTCGGCTTCTACTTGCTGCACGGCTGCGTCCAGGTTTTCGTCACTGAGCTGGCGCCGGCCGCCCGCGGGTCGGCGGCCGCGGGGCACTCGTTCTTCTTCTTTCTCGGTCAGGCGGTGGGGCCGGTGATCTATGGGCTCGGCCTTGGCAGCGTCGGGATCATTCCGGTGCTGCTGGTTGGCGCGGTCATGCTGACGGCGACCGGCTGGATTTGCGCCGCGCGTCTGCGGCGGCAGGAAGCCAACTTTCCTGGCGCATGATCTTTTCCGAAAACCGGTGCCCACTTTTCGGGATCATGCGCTAACCGCGTCCGCGATAGGGCGCCACGCCCTGGTCCGGCACCCATACGTCCTTCGGCAATTTGCCGGCCTGCCAGAATACGTCGATCGGCATGCCGCCGCGCGGATACCAGTAGCCGCCGATGCGCAGCCATTTCGGCTTGAGCAGCGCGAACAGCTTGTTGCCGATGGCGACGGTGCAGTCCTCGTGGAAGGCGCCGTGATTGCGGAAGCTGTTGAGGTAGAGCTTGAGCGACTTCGACTCCACCAGGAAGCGCCCCGGCACATAGTCGATCACCAGATGGGCGAAGTCGGGCTGGCCGGTGATCGGGCAGAGCGTGGTGAATTCCGGCGCGGTGAAACGCGCCACGTAATCGGTGTCGGCGTGCGGATTGGCAACCCGGTCGAGCACCGCCTTGTCCGGCGAGGCGGGGATCGGGCTCGGGCGGCCCAAATGCAGCGGTTTTCTTGCCATCTACTCCACCGTGTCATCGCCCGCGCAGGTGGGCGATCCAGTAACCCCAATCGGTACGATTATCGCAAGGCTGGCGGCTACTGGATGCCCCGCTTTCGCGGGGCATGACAAGGGGGTTGTCCATCCTGTAGACCGGGTGTTATTCCCGTTCTTTGCGCCCTAGTTAAGTCGCTGTAAATAAACGAGAATTGTTGAAATAGGTCCGCCGCAAGCGGCCTTTTTCATGTCGCGCGTGTCGCATAAATTACCTAGCATTTACAATGGCTCCCAAAGGCTCCCCGCGACTCCACGCAACATGAACGCGACATGGCAATAACTAACTCTGTGCAATTGGCCCAACCGGGACGCCCCGATCTCGGCTGCCGGAACCGGGCGCGCCCAACTTGCCAAGGCGGATACCTCGTCGATTGTGCGGCCACAGAGCGATGTCGCTCTGACCAAGCGACTTCTTGCCCGTGTCTGGATGCGGAACATTCATGCGAACAACCACGCCGTCGACCTTCCGGCGCGCCGTTGTAGATCGGCCCGCCCAGATTTCCTTGCCGGCGATAAGCCAGTTGATGCGCATGATCTCGCGCCGCCATCCGTCGCCGGCATGACTGGCTTCCTCGCCTCGCTCGAAGAGATATTGATGGATCATTTCGTGAAGTAGGACCGCGTTGTCCGCCAGGAGGGTGTTGTGCTTCTTAGGCACATTGAGCGTGATGGTCCTGCCGTGTGTGTCTGGATTGTACGAGCAAAACGCCAAGCGCTTGCCGAAGGGCTGGGCGTGAGTCATGACGATCGGGACAGGCCGAAGGGAGTCTTCGAAATATAGCCTGTTGAACTCCGCCCATTTTTTTATAGTGCTGGTCCCAAGCGGACCCCACGCCTCTGTTGCGAAGTGTTCCATATCTAAAAGTGTAAACTCTGCCATGTGTTCTCTCTTACGCTGTAACAGCGTACTAGAAGTTACACGAGTCGTGACGTTAAGTCCACGCGCATTGACTCGATGATCCGCGCCAAGCGGACTCTACATTGACAACGGCAAACTTTAGTCGTAGGTCGCAAAAGTCGGAGTTGCGATCGTCCCGGTGACGCGCGCTCCGGCAAAATCTCTGCCCTCGCGATCGTCCCGGTGACGCGCAGCGGCGAGACGTGGATCGTCCTGGTGACGCCGCAAAAACTCAATAAGCGAATTAGTGAATTAGCGAATTCAACACGCGCCGCACAGGTGCGCCCATTAATGCGTAACCGCGCCATGCGCGGAACATGAGGATTGATTATGGACCACGATTTACAGGACGCGCTCGACGGCCTCGCCGCGACCGCGCGTAGCAGCATCGATAATCTGGGCGCCCGTATGGACCGCATCGAGACCAAGGCAAATCGCCCGGGGCTGAGCGGGGCGGCGAGCGAAGTCGCGCGCGGCAAGAGCGCGGCGCTCAAGTCGTTTGAGAAGTTGATGAGGTACGGCGAATCTCGGCTCGACGCTGACGATCGCCGGAACGCGGTCATTGTGTCCGATGACGGCAAGGGCGGCTATCTCGCGGTTCCGGAATTCCAGACCGAATTGATTCGTAATCTGGTGCTGTTCAGTCCGATCCGGCAGCTATCCAGAATCGGAACGACCAATGCTGGCGCCGTTTTGATTCCGAAGCGCCTCGCGCAGGGCACGGCAACGTGGGTTGGCGAGACCGAGACGCGAAGCGAAGCGCAGCCCGCATTCGGCATGGAAGAGATTCCGATCAATGAGGCGGCTTGCTACATAGATATTTCGAGTCAAATGCTCGAAGACGCCGCAATCGATATGGCTGCCGAACTGAGTCTTGGGCTGGGCGAAGAGTTCGGCCGACAAGAAGGGCTGGCCGGGTTTGTGGGGACTGGGGTGAAACAACCCGAAGGTGTGCTCACGAATAAAGATGTGACCTCGGTCGTATCAGGTGGGGCAAATTCGATCACCGCAGACTCGATGATTTCGATGTTCTACGACTTGCCCGCTTTCTACCGAAACAGTTCTACGTGGACAATGTCCGGCAAGACCTTGGCGGCTGTTCGCAAGATGAAAGATGGCGAGGGCGCGTTTTTATGGCAGCCGAGCATGATCTTGGATCAGCCGGAGCTATTGTTGGGCAGACCAGTTGTTGAATGTGTCGATCTTCCTGACGTAGCCAGTTCCGCGACGCCGATCGTGCTTGGTAATTGGAATGTCGGCTACAGGCTGATCGATCGAATCTCATTGGCCATTTTGCGTGACCCTTTCAGTCTCGCGACGTCCGGCAAGATTCGCTTCCATGCGCGGCGCCGGGTTGGTGGCGGCGTGGTGCAGGCCGCGGCATTCCGAAAGATGCTCGTGTCGGCGTAACAGAACCTGTCGCGCGCGGCTCCGCCCTGACCATGGCCGGAGCCGCGCTGCGGACGAAACGGCGATGCTGGTTAAGGGCTTTTCCGGCATTGTCGTGGCGAGCAGGTGGCC
>DATBZY010000217.1:0-2041 GCA_036512915.1 Pseudolabrys sp.
ATCGACTTGCGCCTCGAGCAATTGCTCGCGCAGATCCGGCGTGCAGTCGACCAGAACGCGCGTGATGTGGCCTTGGGCATTCTTGCGCTCCACCAATAAAGCACAGCGCCGCCGGCGGTTTTTCGGATTGTTCGGATCGCAGGAGCCCCAGCCGAGCGCCACGCGCGGCACGCCCATGGAGGAGCCGCAACCGAGAATGGTGAAAGTGAGACTCATGCTGCGTTCGATAGAGTTTTAGATTTGCGCATGATCTTTTCCGAAAACCGGTGCCCACTTTTCGGGATCATGCGCTGTGCGCGGCACTTTATTGAACAGCCGGAAGAAATTCTCGGTGGTCTGGCGCGCGATTTCGTCCGCCGTCACCCCGCACGTATCCGCTAAAACTTTAGCGGTTTCCACGACATAGGCCGGCTCGTTGCGTTTGTCGCGATACGGCAGCGGCGCCAGATAGGGCGCATCAGTCTCGACCAGAATGCGATCGGCCGGCAGCGCCGCCGCGATGTCGCGAAGCGCCGCGGAATTTTTGAATGTGAGAATGCCGGTGAACGAGACGTAGTGGCCTAACTCTATGGCTTTGAAAGCCAAATCGCGTCCGCCGGTGAAGCAATGCAGCACGGCCGGGAAGGTGCCCTTCCCCGTTTCGTCCTCCAGAATCCGCGCCATGTCGGCATCGGCCTCGCGCGCATGGATCACCAGCGGCAGCCCGGTTTCGCGAGCCGCCGCAATGTGTTGGCGCAAACCCTGCGCCTGCGCGTCGCGCGGACTGTTGTCGTAGTGATAATCGAGCCCGACCTCGCCGATCGCGACAACTTTGGGATTTTTCGTCAAGGCGATCAGCGCCTTCGCATCGATATCCAATTCCTCATGGGCATTATGAGGATGGGTGCCGACCGAGCAGTAAATTTCCGGAAATTTTTCCGCGACCGCAAGGACTTGGGCGTGCTTGCGCACGCGCGTGCAGATGGTGACCAGGCGGCCGATGCCGGCGGCGCGGGCGCGCGCTACCACCTCGTCCAACTCGGCGGCAAAATCCGGAAAATCCAGGTGGCAGTGGCTATCCACCAGCATTTTCAAACCTTTTCCTCCGGTTCGACATAGCGCGGGAACACCGGCACCGGCGGCGGCAGCTTGCTGCCGGGAGCTATGCGTTTGGTGCCGTTAAGCTCGTAGAAGCCCCGTTCCTCGGGCCGTACAGCGAGAAGCTCGAGAAGTTTCGCGGCCGAGGATGGCACGAAAGGCTGAGCCATGATGGAAACACAGCGCAACACCTCGGCGGTGACGTAGAGCACCGTCCCCTGCCGCTTCGGGTCGGTCTTGGCCAACGCCCAGGGCGCCTCGGAGGCGAAGTAACGGTTGGCGTCGGCCACCACCGCCCACACCGCATTGAGCACCTGGTGCAGTTGCTGCGTCTTCATGTGCTCGCGCGCGATGCCGATCATCGCATCGGCGGAAGCCAAAATCGTTTTGTCGGCCGCGCTGAATTCGCCCGGCGTCGGCAGCACGCCGCCGAAGGCCTTGGCCACCATCGACAGCGAGCGCTGCGCCAGATTGCCTAAATCATTGGCGAGATCGGCATTGATGCGGTTGACGATCGCCTCGTGGCTGTAATTGCCGTCCTGGCCGAACGGCACCTCGCGCAAAAAGAAATAGCGCAGCGGATCGACGCCATAGGCATCCGCCAGCGCGAACGGGTCGATCACATTGCCGACCGACTTCGACATCTTCTCCCCGCGATTGAACAGGAAGCCGTGCGAGAAGATGCGCTGCGGCACCTCGATGCCGGCCGACATCAGGAAGGCCGGCCAATAGACCGCGTGGAAGCGCACGATGTCCTTGCCGATCACGTGCAGCGCGGCCGGCCAGTAGCGCTTGAATTTGTCGCTGTTGGTGTCGGGGAAGCCGACGCCGGTGATGTAATTGGTCAGCGCGTCGACCCACACATACATGATGTGCTTGTCGTTGCCGGGCACGCGGATGCCCCAGTCGAAGGTGGTGCGCGAGATCGACAGATCCTGCAGGCCGCCGCGCACGAAACTCGCCA
>DATBZY010000218.1:0-5699 GCA_036512915.1 Pseudolabrys sp.
GACGCTCGACTACCAGGACATCATCAACAACCCGAACATTTCGGTGGTCTATATTTCGACCACGCCGGAAACCAACCACTATCCGATCTGCCGCGACTGTCTGAAAGCCGGCAAGAACGTGATGCTGGAAAAGCCGATCGCGCTCGAATTGTGGGAAGCCGACGAGCTGATCATGCTCGCCGAGCGCGCCGGATTGAAATTCACCATCGGTTATTCGCAGCGCTTCAACACCAAGATCGCCTACGCCAAGAAGAAGATCACCGACGGCACGCTCGGCAATATGGTCTCGGTGCTGGTCAGCCGCAACCTGTCGCGCAGCCTCGGCAAGAAGATCGCCGGCCGCGTCCGGCTGTCGCCGGTCGTGATGGAGAGCACCCACGACCTCGACTTCGTATTCTGGCTGCTGGAACCGGCCAAGCCGGTGCGGGTCTATAGCCAAGGCGCCTACGGCTACATGAAGCCGGTCAACGGCTCGCATGACGTGATGTTCACCACCGTCACCATGGACAATGGCGTGGTGGTGATGATCGGCGGCGGCTGGAACTTCCCGCCGAGCTATCCGAACTACTGCTCGACCTGGATCGAGATCACCGGCACCGAAGGCGCGCTGGTGCTCGACGACACCCAGCGCGACAATTGGCTCAATACGGTCAGCAACGGCCAAGTGTTCCCGATGTCGACGATGCCGGGCGAGCAAGTCGGTGAAGTGTTCGCCGGCGGCATGGGTCCCGAGACCATCCACTTCCTGGAAGCCTGCATCCGCGACACCCCGGTCATGGTGACGCCGGAAAGCGCGCGCCGGGTGATGGAAACATACAGCGCCGCCGACCTTTCCGCCGACCGCAACGAGCCGGTCGACCTGCCGCTCACCAACGAAACGATTTCGGCGATCGCGGAATTCAAAGAAAAGAACCGGTCAGGAGCCAATCCAGCATGAAGAAGTCTGCCAAGGGCATCGGCCTTGCCATCATCGGCGGCGGCCGCGTCGGCCTGTTCCGCGGCGAGGTGGCGGCGCGCCATCCGGCGGTCGAATGGATCGGCCTGGCCGAGAAGAACCCAAACCGCGCCGGCGAGGTGGGGCCGAAAATCAGCGCTGACTTCGTCACGCAAAGTCACGTCGAATTGCTCAAGCGCCCGGAAGTGACCTGCGCCATCATTGCGACCGACGAGCACCTGCACGTCGCTCCGATCATGGCGGCGATCGAGCGCGGCATTCCGATGCTGATCGAGAAGCCGCTCGCCACCAACCTTGTCGAATCCGAAAAGGTGCTGAAGGCGATCAAGGACGCCAAGCTCGACGCCGTGGTCGGCTATACCCAGCGCTTCCGCCGCCGCTGGCTGGCGGCGAAGGAGAAATGCCGCACCGGCGCGCTCGGCGATGTCACGCTGGTGACCTCGCGCGCCTACATGAACCGCCTAGTGGCGATCGACAATTACAAGCGCACCGACAACCCGGCGTCGATTTCGCCCATGGTGATTTCCGGCACCCACGCGCTCGACATCTGCATGTGGTGTCTCGAGGGCAAGACCCCGGTCGAGGTCTATGCGCGCTCGATCGACAAGGTGTTGGGACCGCTCTATCAGGGCATCGACGCCACCGCCGGCATGATCATGTTCAGCGACGGCACCGTTTATCACCTCAACATTTCCTGGGCGCTGCCGGTCAACTGGCCGGCTGCGGTCTATAGCCTGGAGGTCGGCATCGTCGGCACCACCGGCGTGCTCACCATCGACGACACCCATCGCGATATCGTGCTGGCGGTGTCGAAGCCGCAGTCGGAAGGCTACAACCCCGACGCCTCGCGGCTGGTGGATTTCATGGGCAGCTATCCGCCCGGCGACATGGCGCTCGGCGAACTACGCGGGCCGATGGCGTTGGAGACCGATAGCTGGCTCAACCGCATCGCGATGGGCCTGCCGACGGCGGCGGCGACGGTGGAAGAAGCCCACCGCAACCTGATGCTGACCAAGGCGCTCGATCTATCCGCCAAGCGCAAGCAGCCGGTGAAGCTGCCGCTCGATGCAGCTGACGTGATAGCGGCGGCTTAAGCGCGCTCCCGCAGCGGCTAGCGCGTTGCTCGCGCTAGAGCCGTTTACTACGGCTTCTGGTACTTCAGCACGAACTCGTCGACCGGCGTCAGCGCGCGGAAGACGATGACGTCGCGCGTGTCTTCGGGATGGCGCAGGAAATCGCCTTCGACGACGAGCTTGAATCCGGCCGCCTCGACTTCTTTGCGCAACACGGCTTCCTCGATGCGATGGAAGGATTTTCCAACCGACGCGCCGTCGCCGGCTTTTGCCGAGTGATCGGCAATCAAAAGATAGCCGCCGGGCTTGAGCGCCGCAAACAGCTTGCGGTTCATCTCCGCGCGATCGACCTGCATGTAAGTCATGTCATGATAAGCGAAAAAGAACGTGATCAGATCGAGATCGCGCACGTCGGGCGGTATCGGATCGTCGTAGTTGCGAATGACATGGATGACGCCCTGCATCGCAGGCTTCTGCGCGCGAAGATCAAACTTGTCCTTGACCTGCCGCTCTATGACCTCGGCTGAATCCTGCGCGTAGACGACGCCATTGGGTCCAACGGCGCGCGCCAAAAGTTCGGTGGTATAGCCGGCGCCCGCTTCCATATCGAACACCTTCATTCCTTGCTGCACGCCGATGAAATTCAACAGCTTCAGCGGATCGCGGCGCTTGTCGGTGTTGCGATCGGCGTCGCTGCGGTCGGGCGCCGCGACGATGGCGCCGTAATCCTGTGCGGCTGCTTGCGGCACGACTGCGGCGGCAATCACGATCGCGATCAACGCTGCGAATGCGCGTTTCACCATGTTTTTCCTGCCGTGGCGCGGTGTTGGGGCGGGGATTGCGCCATCGACGAGCCGATTATGCCCGCCATTCCCCAAATAAACTCTGGAACGGAAGGGACGATAGCAGACGGCGGGGTGCCCGCGAAGCCATAGCCGGGCTTAGCCGCGCTCGCGCAGCGGCTTGATGGCGAGCTCTGTGGCGAGCCTGTCGAGCTGCGCCAGCAATTCGCCCGGCAGTGCGAGGCCGTTGCTTAAGCGATCGACCCGGCGCTTGGCGCGCTGCTCGCCCGGCAGCCGCACCGCGTCGCCCCCGGGCAGCGGCTGCGAATTGCGCAAACTCCGCACGTGGCGGTCCACTTCCGCCTTGAAGGCGTCGAGCTTCTGAAAGCGGCTGGGGTCGAGCGCGACGATGAAGTGGCCGGTATTGGTGACGGCGCCGGGATTGGCATTGAAGTCGATCACGTCGCGGCCAAACAGCGCGCCGTTGAGCGTGCCGCCGAGCAGCCCCAGCATCAACGCCAGCCCCGCGCCCTTGTAACCGCCCATCGGCAGCAGCAGCGCCTCGGCGCTCTTATGCGGATCGGTGACGGCCGCGCCGGTTTTCGGATCGACCATCCAGTCCGGCTGCAACGGGTGGTTCTGCAGGCGATGGTTCTTGATGGTGCCGTAGGACACGATCGAGGTCGCGATGTCGAGCACCACCGGCGCTTCGCTACCCGCCGGGATCGCGATCGCCAGCGGATTGGTGCCGAGCAGCGGCTCGGCGCCGCCGGCCAGAGGCATGTGATTGGCGTTCGCCACCGCCGAATAAAGCCCGATCATGTCGGCCTTGAGCGGCAGCGCGGCATAGACGCCGGCGGCGCCGGCATGGTTCGACATGCGGCAGCCTACCCAGGCGACGCCGCATTCGCGCGCCAACTCGATCGCGGTTTCCGCCGCGCGCGCGACCACCAGATGGCCCATGCCGTTGTCGCCGTCGACCAGCGCGGTGGCCGGCGCACTGCGCTCGACCTTGATGGTGGGCTTAGCTTTCACTGAACCGAGTTTGAGTCGCATGACATATTGCGGCAGGCGGAACACGCCATGCGCGTCGGCGCCGGTCAAATCCGCCTCCACCATCAGCGCGGCGATCTTGCCGGCGTCATCCGCCGGCACGCCGGATTTGGTCATCGCGTCGACGATCAGGCCGATGACGGCTGCAACCGGAGTGCGGCCGGCTTTCGGGTCGGTGTCGGCCTTCATGACGCCTTCCCTGACAATAGCGTTTCGGCACGGCTGCCGAGGATGCTGGCCTTGTCGGCGTCGGAAATCGACAACGACCGCACATGCTGCACGCAGTCCATCATGCCCATGTCGTACGGATAGTCGCTGCCGAGCAGCACATGGTCGGCGCCGGCCTGCTTGATCATGAACTCCAGCGTTTGGTCGGAATGCAGGATGGTGTCGTACATGAAGCGGCCGATGATGTTCTTCGGCTGTTGCGCCACGTTCTTCTTCGGCTCCGGCCGCACCGCCCAGCCGTGCTCCCAGCGCGCGGCCTGGTAAGGAACGAAGCCGCCGCCGTGCGCGAGCATGATCTTCAATTTCGGATGGCGGTCGAGCACGCCGCCGAACACCAGGCAGGCCGCCGCAATCGTGGTGTCGAGCGGATTGCCGATCAGGTTGGCGAGATAATACGACTTCAGGCGGTCGGCGCCGGCGACATTGACCGGATGGATGAACATGAAGGCGCCGAGCTCTTCCGCCATCGCCCACAACGGCTCGAAGCTCGGATCGTCCAGGTTCTTGCCCAGCACATGCGAGCCGAACATCGAGCCGCGCAGGCCGAGCTTGGTCATGGCGCGCTTGAGCTCGTCGGCGGCGCGCTCGGGCGCCTGCATCGGCAACGTGGCAATGCCCATGAAGCGATCCGGATGGGCGGCGATGTGTTTCGCGATCTGGTCGTTCTGGATCGCGGCGGTGGCCGCGGTCAGCGAAGCGTCCTGGTTGTAGTGATAGGTCTGCGGCGTGGCCGAGAGCACCTGCACGTCGACGCCGGCTGCGTCCATGTCGCGCAGGCGGCGCGCGATGTCGAAGCCACCGGTCGGAAACGGCCGGTAGGCGGTGCCGCCCACGTCCAGCGTGGCGGCCTCCTGGTCGATCGGGGTGATGGTCACCGGCACCTTGGGCGCCGCCTTGCTCAGCAGCGCGGCGGTTTCCTGGGTCAGGATGTGGGTATGGGTGTCGATGGTCCGCAACTTGCTCATTTCGTCCTCTGAAAATTGGCGCCCGCAGTTAGCGTCTGAGTGCCGCAGCTGCCGACCGGACGCAAGCCCCTGTCGGCCGCGCATTTAACCGGTTCCCACTTTTCGGGATCATGCGCTAGGCTATAAGCGAAGCCCCGCAAGCCACATTTCCGGACCCCCCATGACCGCGACAAGCCCTGCCCGCACCAAACACGAACCGCGCGTCGAGGACGATGCCCTGGTCCGCGGCACTGGCCGCTTCATGGACGACCCGCGCCTGCCGAACCAGGCCTATGCCGCCTTCGTGCGCTCGCCGCACGCCGATGCCCGCGTGCTGAAGGTCGACGCCGACGCGGCGCGCGCGGCCAAAAAGGTGCTCGCCGTGCTCACCGCCGCGGACATGAAGGCGGCCGGCGTCGGCAGCGTGTCGCGGCATCCGCCGGTGCCCGGCCGCGGCGGCGCCAAGATGGTGATGCCGTTCCGCCCCGCGCTCGCCAGCGACAAGGTGATGCATGGCGGCGATCCGGTGGCGATGGTGGTGGCGGAAACGCGAGCGGCGGCGCAGGACGCCGCCGAGCTCGTGCAGGTCGACTATGAGGAATTGCCGGCGGTGGTCGATGTGCGCGCGGCGATGAAGCCCGGCGCCCCGCAACTTTTCCCGGAA
>DATBZY010000219.1:0-9419 GCA_036512915.1 Pseudolabrys sp.
AACCCGGAACGCTTCGTCAGAAAGGAGCCCGAACCGCCTGCAAAGCCAATCGCGACCTGGATCAATCCACCGCTGAAAACGCTAAACATCCAAGCTTAAATTCCACACTGGGCTGTCTCAAAATCGTTGACACGTTCCGGCGTACCCGGCGCCGTAAAGAATACGGGCGATGACGCTTGTCTTGGCTGCCACGTTTGACTGGGCCAATGCCCTATAGGTCATTGGCCGACGATAAGGCGCGGCGATAGCCCTCAGGGACGCCAAGCCTTGCCGCGTGCCATCGTGATGACGCAAAATACGTCTTAACGGACAAGACATAGATCAGCCGGGGGGAAGTCGTTTTGCTGCCTTATCGCGCCGTTTCCAGGATTGCGCTTGTCTGTGTTGTCGCGCTGGCCGCGGCTGTATCCGGCTGCAAGAACTCAGCACAGTTGTTCGAGGCCAACAACGAGGGCGGCTTGTTCTCCAAGCCGGTCAACATTTTCGCCAAGCCCGACTGGGCAGTCCTTAGCAGCGACGCCAAGACCGCCGAACTTGGCCCGAGAGGACCGGTCGGCCCCGACGATCTGGTCGGTGCCGACGGGCGCTGCGTCGCGGAGGCTCCAGCGCAGGCAGCGGCGCCGCAACCGGCGGCCGAGCCGCCAGCCGACCGCCCGGTCGGCTCGATGGCCGGCGATCTTGCCGGGGCGCCGATGCCCGCGGGCACTACCGCCTCCGCCAATCCGGGCGAGCGATTGCAAGGCGGCCTGGAACCGGGCGCGCCGCAAGTCAGCGGCGGCATCGCGCTCGGCATGACCGAATGCCAGGCGGCGCGGCGCGCCGGCCTTCCCGGCAACGTCAACATCGGCACCGGCGATAGAGGCGAGCGCAAGGTCGTGCTCACCTACCTCAGCGGGCCTTGGCCCGCGATCTATCACTTCGCCGACGGCCGGCTGAAGGCTATCGATCGCGCGCCGCTGCCGCCGGAATCCAAGGCGCCGCCGAAAAAGAAAGCCAAGAAGCCGGTGAAGAAGCCGAAAACCGCCGCGACGCAATTGCAATAAACGCGACTTCCTTTTTTGCGCATGATCTTTTCCGAAAACCGAGTCCCACTTTTCGGGATCATGCGCTAGGCGGTCTCCAGCGCCGCGCTGGCGGCGATCCATTCCTCTTCCGCTTTCGCAAGCGCGGCGACGACATTCGCGCGTGTCTTCGACAGCTCGGCGGCGCGCGCCGGCTCGCGCGCGAACAATTCGCCGTCGGACAGCGTGGTGTCGAGCTTGCCGAGCTGGCGTGTGAGCTGCGCGATCTCGACCTCGGCTTTTGAAATTAGCTTGCGCAACGGCGCGGTTTCCACGCGCTTGTCGGCGGCGGCGCGGCGGGCTTGCACCGGATCCGGGCGCGTTGTTGATTTTGACCCGACGGTAATTCCGTGGCTCTCTCCGGCAAGCACCTGACGGCGATAGTCATTCAGATCGCCATCGAACGGCGCGACCTTGCCGCCTGCCACCAGCCAAAGCCGGTCGACGCAGGCTTCCAGCAGATAGCGGTCATGCGACACCAGGATCACCGCGCCGGGATAGTCGTTGATCGCCTCGATCAACGCACCGCGGCTGTCGATATCAAGGTGGTTGGTCGGTTCGTCGAGGATGATCAGTTGCGGCGCTGCGAAGGTCGCCAGGCCTAACAGCAATCGCGCCTTCTCGCCGCCGGATAATTTCTCCACCTTGGTGTTGCCGGCCTGGCCGGAAAATCCAATCGAACCTACACGTCCGCGCACTTTCGCCTCCGGCTGATCCGGCATCAGCCGGCGCACGTGATCGTAGGCGCTGGCATCCATCTCAAGCTCGTCGACCTGGTGCTGGGCGAAGTATCCGACTTTAAGTGTCGCTGCGCGCGTCACCGTGCCATGCATCGGTGCCAGCTTGCCGGCGAGCAGCTTGACCAGCGTGGATTTGCCGTTGCCGTTGGAGCCGAGCAGGGCGATGCGGTCGTTATTGTCGATCCGCAGCGACAGCCCCGACAGCACGACGCGGCTGTCATAGCCGACCTCAACATCATCGGTGGCGATGATCGGCGGCGACAGCAATTTTTCCGGCTTCGGAATATGAATCGGCCGCACCTCGTCGGTGACCATCGACGAAATGGGCTCCATCTTGGCCAGCATCTTGATGCGCGATTGCGCCTGCCGGGCCTTGCTGGCCTTGGCGCGGAAGCGGTCGACGAAGGCCTGCAGATGCTGGCGCTGCGCGTCCTGCTTCTTCATCATCTTCTGGTCGAGCATCAGGCGCTCGCGGCGCAGGCGCTCGAAGTCCGAATAGCCGCCCTTATAAAGCGTGAGTTTTTTGGCCTCCAGCGACAGGATCTGGTTGACCGCATTGTCGAGCAGGTCGCGATCGTGGCTGACGATGATCATGGTGTGCGGATAACGCGCCAAATGGTCCTGCAGCCACAGCGTGCCTTCGAGATCGAGATAGTTGGTCGGTTCGTCGAGCAGCAGCAGATCGGGCTCGGAGAACAAAGTCGCAGCCAGCGCGACGCGCATGCGCCAGCCGCCGGAGAATTCCGTACAGGGTCGCGCCTGATCGGCGGTGGAAAAGCCTAAGCCCGACAGGATCGAGGCCGCGCGGGCGGGCGCGGCGTGCGCGCCAATATCGGCAAGCCGGGTCTGGATCTCGGCAATACGATCCGGGTCTTGGGCGGTCTCGGCTTCTTCCAGCAATTGCGTGCGCTCACTCGGCGCCTTGAGCACGACTTCGAGCAGGCTCTCAGGGCCGTTCGGCGCTTCTTGCGCCAGCCGTCCGATGCGCCAGCGCGGCGGAATTTCGATCGAGCCTTGCTCGGCCGACATCTCGCCGGTGATGACATTGAACAGCGTGGATTTGCCGCTGCCGTTGCGGCCGATCAGGCCGACACGAGCGCCAGGAATGATGCGAGCGGACGCGTCTTCCAACAGCGTGCGGCCGGCAATGCGTACGGTGAGGTCGTCGATGACAAGCATGCGCGCCTTTTGGCCGACCGGGCGCTGCGAAGCAACCCCTTAGGGCGCGCTCGCTCACCCCGCCTTGCGCAAGGCGCCTTGGCCGATGAAGCGCTGCAGCCAGATGTGGTCGCCGACCAGGAGGTGGTTGAGAGTTCCCTGCAACGATTTGAAGAAGGCGCCGCGGTCGGCGCGGTAGTCGGCGCCGGAAACCTTGGCGGCCGCGTCATAGAGCCGCTCATTGCATCAGGCGTTATAGGAGGCAAACATCAGATAACGGGCCTGCATGGACTGCTCCTGGGGCCACGAACCGGGTCGCCCGCCCGGCGCGGCCTATGGCCAGCGATCTTGCCGCAGATAAGGGCCCCCGCTATAAGCCGCGGCAATCTTACTCTCCCAGCAAACTCCGTGAAGGATGAAATCCGATGGCGGTCGAGCGTACCTTTTCGATCCTCAAACCCGATGCGACCGCACGCAATTTGACCGGGGCGATCAATGCCATGATCGAGCAGGCCGGCCTGCGCATTGTCGGGCAAAAGCGGGTACGCATCACGCGCGAGCAGGCGGAACGGTTCTACGGCGTGCACCGCGCGCGCCCGTTCTTCGGCGAACTGGTCGACTTCATGACCTCCGGCCCGGTGGTGGTGCAGGTGCTCGAGGGCGAGAATGCCATCGCTAAATACCGCGACGTCATGGGCGCCACCGACCCCGCCAAGGCCGCCGCCGGCACCATCCGCAAGGTCCACGCCCAGTCGATCGGCGAGAATTCCGTGCACGGCTCCGACTCCGCCGAAAACGCGGCGACAGAGATTGCCCAGTTCTTCGCTGGCAACGAAATCGTGGGTTGAGGTCGCCGACGAGAAAAGGTCTATAAAGACCTCGACAATTGTAGGCCATAGACAACGGGCCAGATAATCCGCGGCATGCAAGCGCGGAAATCGGGAGGAAGAGACGTGAATTCACTCGCGCAGATGACGGACCCGGCCGCGTGGGTCGCCTTGGTGAGCAGCGGTTGGAGCGACATGGGCAGCACCCAGTTTTGGGTCGCGCTCGTCAAGATTATGTGGATCAACGTCCTGCTGTCCGGCGATAACGCACTGGTCATCGCCATGGCCTGCCAGGGCCTGCCGCCCAAGCAGCGGCTGTGGGGCATGATCCTCGGCGCCGGCGTCGCGGTGGCGCTGCGTATCGTCTTTACCGGCGTAGTCGCCTCGCTGATGCTGCTGCCGTATCTGAAGATCGTCGGCGGGCTGGCGCTGTTCTACATCGCCGCCAAGCTGCTGGTGCCCGACGATCCGGATGAAGGTGAGGCCGAGGCGGTCGAGCATCTCTGGCGCGCGGTGCGCATCGTCGCCGTCGCCGACATCATCATGAGCCTGGATAACGTGATCGCCATTGCCGCGGCGGCGGGCGGCAACATGGCGCTGGTGGTGCTCGGCCTGGCCATCAGCATCCCCTTGATCGTGGCGGGCGCCGCCCTGATCATGGCGCTGCTCGACAAGTTTCCGATTCTGGTGTGGGCGGGCGCCGCGCTGCTCGGCTGGATCGTCGGCGAGGTGATCGCCACCGATCCGGTCTCGGTCGGCTATCTCACCGGCAAGTTCGGTCCGGAGGTCGCACATAAAGTCGAATATGCCGCGGCCGCGCTCGGCGCCGTGCTGGTGCTGCTGGTGGGCGGTGCCTGGCGGCGATCGCGGGCAACAGCCGTGAGCGAAGTCTAGCGCATGATCCCGAAAAGTGGGAACCGGTTTTCGGAAAAGATCATGCGCAAACGAAAATGTTATTTAGAGTTATGATTCAACAATAACTGATCAGACTCGATAACGATCCGCTATCATGGGAGCGCGATGAACGAGACTGTCCGGCTCCCGAATGCAACGCGGATCGGCTATTCCGCCTGTCCGCACGACTGCCCGTCGACCTGCGCGCTCGAAGTCGAGCTGATCGACGAGCGCACCATCGGGCTCCTGCGCGGCTCGAAGGACAACGACTATACCGCCGGCGTGATCTGCGCGAAGGTCGCGCGCTACGCCGAGCGCGAGCATCACAGCGACCGTCTGCTGCATCCGCTGCGGCGCGTCGGCGCCAAGGGCGCAGGCGAATTCGCGCCGATCTCCTGGGACGACGCGCTCGACCTTGTCACTGAGAAATTTCTGCAGGCTGAGCAGCGCCACGGTGCCGAAGCGGTGTGGCCCTATTACTATGCTGGCACCATGGGCCTGGTGATGCGCGACGGCATTAACCGGCTGCGCCACGCCAAGAAATATTCCGGTTTCCACTCCAGCATCTGCGTCAATCCGGCCTATAGCGGCTTTGCCGCCGGGACGGGACGCATCGCCGGGCCCGATCCGCGCGAAATGGCGAAATCCGATCTGGTGGTGATCTGGGGCACCAATGCGGTGAACACCCAAGTCAATGTGATGACCCACGCCGTCCACGCGCGCAAGGAATGCGGTGCCAAGATCGCGGCGGTGGACATCTATATGAACGGCACCATGGAGCAGGCCGATCTGCCGGTGCTGGTGAAGCCGGGCACCGATGCCGCACTCGCCTGCGCGGTGATGCATTGCCTGTTCCGCGACGGCAACGCCGATTGGGATTATCTCAATCGCTATACCGATGTGCCGCGCGAACTCGAAGCGCATCTGCGTGACCGCGATCCGGCGTGGGCCTCAAGCATCACCGGCACGCCGATGGAAACGATCGAGGCATTCGCCAAGCTCATTGGCGAGCGCAAGCGCGCCTATTTCCGGCTCGGCTACGGGTTCTCGCGCTCGCGCAACGGCGCGGCTAATATGCATGCGGCAAGCTGTATTGCGGCGGTGACCGGCGCTTGGCAGTTGGAAGGCGGCGGCGCTTTCCACAACAATGCCGACATCTTCAAGCTCGACAAGACCATGATCGAGGGGCTTGACCGGTTCGACCGCTCGGTGCGCGTGCTCGACCAGTCGCGCATCGGCGCGATCCTGACCGGCGAGCGCGAAGCGCTGCAGGGCGGTGGGCCGGTCATGGCGCTCATCATCCAGAACACCAATCCACTGTCGGTGGCGCCCGATCAAACTCAAGTCAAGCGCGGCTTTGCGCGCGAGGACTTGTTTGTCTGTGTGCACGAGCAGTTCATGACCGAAACGGCAAAAATGGCCGACGTGGTGCTGCCGGCCACCACGTTCCTGGAGCACGACGACATCTATCGCGGCGGCGGCCACCAGTACATCATTTTGGGCCCCAAGCTGGTCGAGCCGCCGGGCGAATGCCGCAACAATCACGAGGTGATCTCAGGCCTGGCCAAGCGCGTCGGCGCCGAGCATCCGGGCTTTGCCATGAGCCCGCGCGAACTGATTGACCAGATGCTGCTTGTGTCGAAGCGCTGCACGCTCGCCGAACTCGAAGCCAATCGCTGGCTCGACTGCCAGCCGCCGTTCGCGCAGTCGCACTATCTTGAGGGCTTTGCCTGGCCCGACGGCAAGTTCCGCTTCAAACCTGATTGGGAAAACGTGCCGTTCCGCAGTCCCTATCAAAGCGGGCCGGTGGCCGAGATGCCGGGCCTGCCGGATCATTGGCGGTCGATCGAGGAGGCGGACGCGACGCATCCGTTTCGATTGGCCACCTCGCCGGCGCGCGGCTTCCTCAACTCGACCTTCAACGAGACCCCGACCTCGCTGGCGCAGGAGAAGCGCCCGAATGTGATGATGCATCCCGACGATGCCAAGGCGCACGGGATCGGCGACGGCGATTACGTGGTGCTGGGCAATAAGCGCGGCGAGGTGCGGCTGCACGCGCGGCTGTTTCCCGGCGTGCGCCGCGGCGTGCTGATTGCCGAGTCGATCTGGCCGAATTCGGCTTACGCCGACGGCTGCGGCATCAATACGCTGACCGGCGCGGACTCGATCGCGCCCTATGGCGGCGCGGCGTTCCACGACAACAAAGTGTGGGTGCGCAGGGCGCGCGCGGCTTAAGCCAGCACGCGCCCTGCGCAATTGTTCTTTAGAGTTCCTTGCCGATCTTGGCGTCGACCGAGTAGGGGCCGCCGCCGCGGATGGCGATCGCGAACATTACGATTCCGATCAACAGAACGTATTCGTATCCGCCCGCCCCGGCGGCGTAGCCTTTCGCAAGGTGGACAAACAGCAAAGCGAGGCCCATCTCGATAGCGAGCGCAGCGGCGAAGAAGCGCGTGAACAGGCCGATGATGATGCAGATTCCGCCCACGGTCTCCAGGAACATGGCGGCGTAAGCAAACACCAATCCCGGCTCGAGGCCATTCTTCGCCATGATGTTGGCGCCAACCGCCGCGGCTCCAACTTTAAATTTGCCCGAAACGTGCATCAAAAACATGATGCCGACGACAATGCGGACCAGTGTGTCTGCAATCGGCGCCCATGATGCGTAAAAACCCGCTAACCCCGGAAAAATAAGTCTCGGCCCGCTGCCCTGTCCCAACATGACTAAACCCCCGTGCTGTGTTCGGCCACTCTGACCGGTGGCGTTCAACAACTATAACACCGGGAGCCCGGTGGATATTCACGTTGAAGTGTGAAGAAAAATCAGCCCGGTTCCCCCGGAACAATGGATGCGCTGTCGGGCACTGGCACGCCATCGATCAGGCAGCGTCCACCCACGACACGCACGCGCCCTTCCGCCACCAGCTTGAGCGCCAGCGGGTAAATCCGATGCTCAACCGCGAGCACGCGGCCTGCGAGCGTGCGCTCGTCGTCGCTGTCGCGCACCGCGACCGCGCCCTGGGCGATGATCGGCCCGGAGTCCATTTCGGGCATCACGAAATGCACGGTCGCGCCGTGCAGCTTCGCGCCGGCCGCGAGCGCGCGTTTGTGGGTGTCGAGCCCCTTGAAGGCCGGCAGCAAGGCCGGGTGGATATTGAGCAGCCGGTCCTGCCATTGGCTGACGAAGCCGGGAGTGAGCAGCCGCATGAAACCGGCGAGGCAGATGAGATCGATGCGGTGTTGTTCAAGCACCGCCTGCAAAGCGCGTTCGAACGCAGGCCTGTCCTTGCCGTAGGTCGCGTGATCGACGATAGCCGTGGCGATACCGGCTGCGCGCGCTGTGGCAAGGCCCGGTGCGTCCGGCCGGTTCGACGCCACCAGCGCGATTTCGGCCGGATAATTTTTATCTTTCGCGGCCTCGATCAGCGCCGCCATATTGGAGCCGCGGCCGGAAATGAGAACGGCGACGCGCTTGCGGCTCATTGTTTGCGAACCTTGCGTCACCCGGCAAGATCGAGTTTGCCGTCGTAAGCGACGCGCGTATCGCCGACTGCACGCACGACTTCGCCGATGCTCACCGCCCGTTCGCCCGCGCGCGTGAAGGCCTCAGTGACCGCGCCAGCGTCCTTGGGCGAAGCGATGACGATCATGCCGATGCCGCAATTGAAGGTGCGCAGCATTTCTGGTTGGACAATGCCGCCTTCGCTCGCGAGCCACTTGAACACCGGCGCAACCGGCACGCGCGCAAGATCGATGCGCGCGCCAAGTCGCTTGGGAAGCACGCGCGGGATATTGTCGGGAAATCCGCCGCCGGTGATGTGCGCAAGACCTTTCACCGCCTTGGTCGCGCGGATCGCGGCCAAGCACGATTTCACATAGATGCGGGTCGGCGTCAGGATCGCTTCTCCAAGCGATTGCTCGGGCGAAAACGGCGCCGGCACAGTCCAGGCCAGCCCGGTCTTGGCGACGACTTTGCGTACCAGCGAGTAGCCGTTGGAATGCGCGCCGGAAGAGGCGAGGCCGATAATCACGTCGCCTTCCGCGATATCGGCGCGCGGCAGCACCGCGCCGCGCTCGACCGCGCCGACCGCGAAACCGGCGAGGTCGTAGTCGTCGCCCTGGTAGAGCCCGGGCATTTCCGCGGTCTCGCCGCCGATCAGTGCGCAGCCGGCCTCGCGGCAGCCGATACTGATGCCGGCGACCACGGCGGCGCCGATTTCCGGCTCCAGCTTGCCGCAGGCGTAATAGTCGAGGAAAAACAGGGGTTCGGCGCCTTGCACCACCAGGTCGTTCACCGACATGGCGACCAGATCGATGCCGATGGTGTCGTGGCGGCCGGTTTCGATGGCGATCTTGACCTTGGTTCCGACGCCGTCGTTGGCCGCCACCAGGATGGGATCGGTAAAGCCCGCTCGCTTGAGGTCGAACAGGCCGCCGAAGCCGCCGATTTCCGCGTCGGCGCCCGGGCGCGCGGTGGCGCGCACCAGCGGCTTGATCAGCTCCACCATCCGGTTGCCGGCATCGATATCCACGCCGGCTTGCGCGTAAGTGAGGCCGCGCTCCTTTTCTGCCATGATGGCCCTTCTTAACGGGTCACGCTCTAGCGCCGGGGTCCTACGTGGAAAACGCAAGTCGCGCAATGGTCGAAGCGCCGTTATACTCTGCCGAGATTGACGCGTTGCCGGGGGACCAAGCCGGGACGGGTCGACGAGCCGGGATTGCCTTGAATATTCCAAACC
>DATBZY010000220.1:0-2499 GCA_036512915.1 Pseudolabrys sp.
TGGATCGCCTTCCAGCCGGCGATCGAGGAGCCGTCGAACATCTGGCCTTCGGCAAACGTATCTTCCTCGATCATGCTGACGTCGAAGGTGACGTGCTGCCACTTGCCGCGCGGATCGGTGAAGCGGAAATCGACGTATTTCACGTCGTTGTCTTTGATCATCTTCATGACATTCTTGGCTGTCGTCATGGATTGCATTCCCCCGTTTTTCATGAAATTGCCCGCAAGGACGCTGCCCGCGGTTTAGATGGCGTCGATTCCGGATTCGCCAGTCCTGATCCGGATGGCTTCCTCGACGTTGGATACGAATATCTTGCCGTCGCCGATCCGGCCAGTCTGCGCGGCGCGCCGGATCGCATCTATCGCCTTATCCACCATGTCGTCGCCGAGCACGATCTCGATCTTCACCTTGGGGAGAAAATCGACCACGTATTCGGCGCCGCGATAGAGTTCGGTGTGCCCCTTCTGCCGGCCAAAGCCCTTGGCTTCGGTGACGGTGATGCCTTGCAGGCCAACCTCCTGCAGCGCCTCCTTCACCTCGTCGAGCTTGAAAGGCTTGATAATGGCCTCGATTTTTTTCATTGCCTCTCCATTCCTCCACAGGCCCGCCGCCAGCATGCGGCCAGCCGCGGTACCGGTTAGCAGGTCCCGTGCCAAGCCGGCAAACGAGCAAAAGACGTTTCTTCCCAATAATTTGGCTAATGGGCGAAGCGTCGCTGCCGACACTGCCTAATGTTCGGTGCCCTGAAACTAAGCATTCTGTATAAACTTTAGCCAGAGGCCGAAGACATTCGACGGCGCAGCCGATTAGCCGGATTTGTCGGCTTTCGGGCTGACCGGTAGTGTCGACCGCGATGATCGAATTGCTCACCACCGCCGAAATGGCAGAGGCCGACCGGCTGGCGATCGCCGGCGGCATTGCCGGCATCGAGCTGATGGAAAATGCCGGCCGCGCGGTCGCCGACGCCGCCGGCGCCGTGCTGCAAGGTCGGCGCGTGGTGATCGTGGCCGGGCCGGGCAATAATGGCGGTGACGGTTTCGTCGCGGCCCGCCATCTGGCCGAGCGCGGCTATTCGGTGCGCGTCAGCTTCGTCGGCGACCGGATGCGGCTGAAGGGCGATGCCGCGCTCGCGGCCGAACGCTGGAGCGGCCCGGTCGAGGAGGCCTCGCCGGTCTCGCTCACCGATTGCGATATCGTCATCGACGCGCTGTTCGGCGCCGGCCTCGACCGCGACGTCGAGGGGCTGCCGCGGGCTATGATCAGGGCGATGAACGCCGCCGCTGTCCCGGTGATTGCGGTCGATTTGCCGAGCGGGGTGAACGGCACCACCGGCGCGGTCATGGGGGTCGCGGTCAATGCCAACCACACGGTGACGTTCTTCCGCCGCAAGCCCGGGCACCTGCTGCTGCCCGGCCGGCTGCATTGCGGCACCATCGAAGTGGCCGATATCGGCATCCCGGCGAGCGTGCTGGACCAGATCAAGCCGGCGACCTTCGCCAATCGGCCGCAGCTGTGGGGACGTTCGTTTCCGCTGCCGGCCGTGCAGGGCCACAAATATTCGCGCGGCCACGTGGTGGTGGTGTCCGGTGGCCTGTCGACGACTGGTGCGGCGCGCCTGGCGGCCCGTGGCGCCTTGCGGGCAGGGGCGGGGCTGGTCTCCATCGCCAGCCCGCGCGAGGCGCTGAGCGTCAATGCCGCCTCCAATCTGGCGGTGATGGTGCGTCCGGTGGACGGGGCTTCCGAATTGGCCGAATTCCTCTCCGACCAGCGGCGCAATGCGGTGGTGCTGGGGCCCGGCGGCGGGGTCGGCCAGGCCATGCGGGAGCTGACCATGGCGGTGCTCGCCAGCGCTGCCGCCGCGGTCCTCGACGCCGACGCGCTGACGAGTTTTGCGGAGGAGTCGGCGGCGCTCCTGTCTGGCATCGCAAAGCGGGCTGGGAAAGGCGTCGTTATGACACCGCACGAAGGGGAATTCACTAGAGTCTTTAAACCGATAAGTGACGATTCTAATCTTCACGCAAAACTTGAGAAAGCGCGGGCAGCGGCGCGATCGAGCAAAGCCGTCATGCTGCTCAAGGGTGCCGACACCGTGGTCGCCGCCCCCGATGGCCGCGGGTCGATCGCCGACAATGCGCCGGCCTATCTCGCGACCGCCGGCGCGGGTGACGTGCTGTCGGGCATGATCGCGGGCTTGATGGCGCAGGGCATGGCGGCCTTCGAGGCGGCCAGCGCGGCCGTCTGGCTGCAGGGGGCGGCGGCGAGCGAATTCGGCCCGGGGCTCATTGCCGAAGACCTGCCGGAGGCGTTGCCGGCGGTCTATCGGCGGCTGTTCGCCGATCTGGGAAACGCCAAGCCACGCGACTAGCAGCCTGTCGGACTGAGGTTTGAGACTGAAGGCCGAGAGCGATTTTGCCGTCGGCAGAACCGCGACGGGCACTTGATGGCGTCCCGACCGCCTTGCGACCGCCTATATCGCCCTGTGGCCGCTTTTTTTTCGCA
>DATBZY010000221.1:0-16679 GCA_036512915.1 Pseudolabrys sp.
TGCGAAAAAAAAGCGGCCACAGGGCGATATAGGCGGTCGCAAGGCGGTCGGGACGCCATCAAGTGCCCGTCGCGGTTCTGCCGACGGCAAAATCGCTCTCGGCCTTCAGTCTCAAACCTCAGTCCGACAGGCTGCTAGGGATTGACGCGCGCTGATTTGCGGACGACGCTGACCACAATTGCGCCACGAGGTGTTCGGAGAGCGCAAACTTTCAGGGAGGTATCATGTCCAATAAATCATGCATGGTTTTGACCGCAGCGCTGCTCTGCTCCACGCTCCCCGCCTGGAGCCAGGCGTTGCCCGATGGCAAGGGCAAGGAATTGGCTGCGGCCAACTGCAATAGCTGCCACACTTTGTTGAGCCGCGTCGGCGCCGGCTACACGCCTGCGGGCTGGCGCACCGTCATGCGGATGATGGCCAATCACGGCGTTGCCGTGCCGGCGGATCAAGTCGCCCCGCTCACGGAGTACTTGACCAAGAGCTTCCCGGAAAAGACGAAACCTGCCGGCGTGGTGATCCCGGGCTCCGCCACGGTCTCGATCAAGACATGGCAGGCGCCGACGCCCGGCTCGCGGCCGCACGATCCGCTGGCGGCGCGGGACGGCTCGCTCTGGTACTCGGGCCAGATGGCCAATGTGCTCGGCCGGCTCGATCCGAAGACCGGAAAAATCAAGGAATATCCGCTCAAGACGCCGCACTCCGGACCGCATGGCCTCATGGAGGATAAGGACGGCAACATTTGGTATACCGGAAACACCGGATCGTTGATGGGCAAGCTCGACCCGAAGACGGGTGCCGTCACCGAGTACAAGACGCCGGAGCCGGGCGATCCGCATACGCTCGTCTTCGATCAGAGCGGAATCCTGTGGTTCACCATGCAGAATGCCAACCGGATCGGACGGCTCGACCCGAAGACCGGCGAGATCAAGCTGCTGACGCCGCCCACGGCGAAGGCGCGCCCCTACGGCATGGCGGTGAATTCCAAGGGCACGGTGTTCGTCGTCGAGTTCGGCGCCAACAAGATCGCGAGCGTCGATCCGAAGACGCTGGAGATTCGTGAGTACCCGTTGCCGGATGCGGCCTCCCGCCCGCGGCGCATCACGATCACCAGCGACGACATCATCTGGTACGCCGACTTCTCGCGCGGGTTTCTGGGCCGTCTCGATCCCGCGACCGGCAAGGTGACCGAGTGGCAGACTCCGAGCGGGCCGAAGGCCGAGCCCTACGGCATCTCGGCGATCAACGACATCATCTGGTACAGCGAGTCCGGCTCGACCCCGAATACCGTCGTGCGCTTCGATCCCAAGACCGCGAAATTCCAGAGCTGGGCGATCCCGGGCGGCGGCAACATCGTGCGCAACACGTCGGTCACGCCAGACGGCAACTTCGTGCTGGCCAACAGCCTGGTGAATGGCATTACGTTGGTCACAATCAAGAAGTGACGCACACCGATCGCGAGGCCGACGGCACCGCCAAGGTGGCGGTGCCGGATTTGCCGAAGATGTGAAACGGCTTCTCGCCCGTGGTTTTTTCGGTCATTCCGGGCTCGCGGGCTAACGCCCGCGCCCCGGCATGATGGTGGAACGGCCCGCATTGACACCCCTGCGCCCGTGCCTACATTAGCCCTGTTCCGAGGGGTGCCCCGCAAGGGCTGAGAAAAACC
Source organism: Pseudolabrys sp. (assembly GCA_036512915.1). Taxonomy (GTDB): domain Bacteria; phylum Pseudomonadota; class Alphaproteobacteria; order Rhizobiales; family Xanthobacteraceae; genus Pseudolabrys. The sequence goes on from DATBZY010000221.1 coordinate 1,664, forward strand.
CTTTGAACCTGATCCGGGTCATGCCGGCGAAGGGACAGGGACTTATGCCCCAGTGCCGCTTTGCATCCGGATCTCGTCCGCTTTTTTGAGCAGGGAGAGCTCCATGAACAAGCCCATCACGTCCGCCGATCTGGTCACCCCCAAGGTCACCACCGGACCCCTGCCCGCCTCGCGCAAGGTCTATTGCGCGCCGGAGGCGGCGCCCGAGCTGCGCGTGCCGGTGCGCCAGATTGCACTTGATGCCAGTTCAGGCGAGCCGCCGCTGCCGGTGTACGACACCACCGGGCCGTACACCGATCCGGACGTCAGCATCGACGTCGAGCAGGGTCTCGCCCGCACCCGCATCGAATGGGTCAAGGCGCGCGGCGGCGTCGAGCAATATCAAGGCCGGCCGATTCAGCCGGTCGACAACGGCAATGTCAGCGGCAAACATCTCGCGCGCAATTTCCCCAACACGCCGAAGCCGTATCGCGCGCTCGACAGCAAAAACGGGGGCTTGCCGGTCACGCAATATGAATTCGCCAAGGCCGGCATCATCACCAAGGAGATGATCTACGTCGCGGAGCGCGAGAACCTCGGCCGCAAGCAGCAGCTCGATCGCGCCGAGGCCGCCCTTGCCGACGGCGAGCAGTTCGGCGGCGCGCTGCCCGCTTTCGTGACGCCGGAATTCGTGCGCGCCGAGATCGCGCGCGGCCGCGCCATCATCCCCGCCAACATCAACCACGCCGAACTGGAGCCGATGATCATCGGCCGCAATTTCCTGGTGAAGATCAACGCCAATATCGGCAACTCCGCCGTCACCTCCTCGGTCGAAGAAGAGATCGAGAAGATGGTGTGGGCGATCCGCTGGGGCGCCGACACGGTGATGGACCTCTCCACCGGGCGCAACATCCACAACACGCGCGAATGGATCCTGCGCAATGCGCCGGTGCCGATCGGCACCGTGCCGATCTATCAGGCGCTGGAGAAGGTGGACGGCGATCCGGTCAAGCTCGACTGGGAATGCTACAAGGACACGCTGATCGAGCAGTGCGAGCAGGGCGTCGACTATTTCACCATCCACGCCGGCGTGCGGCTGGCCTACGTGCCGCTCACCGCCAATCGCGTCACCGGCATCGTCTCGCGCGGCGGCTCGATCATGGCGAAGTGGTGCCTGTCGCGGCACAAGGAGTCATTCCTGTACGAGCGCTTCGACGAGATCTGCGACATCATGCGCAAATATGACGTGTCGTTCTCGCTCGGCGACGGATTGCGCCCGGGCTCGAGCGCCGACGCCAACGACCGCGCGCAATTCGCCGAACTGGAAACGCTAGGCGACCTGACGCAGATCGCCTGGCAGAAGGGCTGCCAGGTGATGATCGAAGGCCCCGGCCACGTGCCGATGCACAAGATCAAGATCAACATGGACAAGCAGCTGAAGGAATGCGGCGAGGCGCCGTTCTATACGCTGGGGCCGCTGACCACCGACATCGCGCCCGGCTACGACCACATCACCTCCGGCATCGGCGCCGCCATGATCGGCTGGTTCGGCTGCGCCATGCTCTGCTACGTGACGCCGAAGGAGCATCTCGGCCTGCCCGACCGCGACGACGTCAAGACCGGCGTCATCACCTACAAGATCGCGGCGCACGCGGCCGACCTGGCCAAGGGCCACCCGGCGGCGCAGCTGCGCGACGACGCGCTGTCACGCGCCCGCTTCGACTTCCGCTGGCAGGACCAGTTCAACCTCGGGCTCGATCCCGACACCGCGCGCGAATATCACGACGAGACGCTGCCGAAGGAAGCGCACAAGGTCGCGCATTTCTGCTCGATGTGCGGGCCGAAATTCTGCTCGATGAAGATCACGCAGGACGTGCGCGATTATGCGGCGGGGCTGAAAGATCCCGGCACGCTGACGGCCGAGCACGGCATGGCGCTGATGTCGGAGAAATTCAAGGCGATGGGCGAGCAGGTGTACGTGGATGTTGAGACGGTGAGAAAGAGCAATCGGGCGTTGTAAGCCGGCCTTCTGGTGTCATAAGATGGCTCGTCCGGGGAGCGTAAGCTGGTCGCTCGCGAGACTGGTGCCGCCACCAGCAGAAGGAGGCATTCATGGCCAGCACAAAAACGGTCCTTTGTGTCGCCGCAATCGCCGCGACAGCGAGCTTTTTCAGCCTATACTTATCCCCGCTAAAAGCTGCCGAGCTTAAGGTTCTCTCCGCCGTCGCGATGCAGCCGGCACTCGATGATCTCGGGCGCGATTTCGAGCGCAAGACCGGGCACAAGGTCACGCTGGCTTACGCAACGGCCGGCATCGTGCGCGACCGCATCCGCAATGGCGAACCAGCCGATGTGGTGATAGCGCCCAGGTCCGCATTCGAACCGCTCTCGACCCAGGGCAAAATCGCACCGGGCAGCGAAGTTCGGCTGGCGCAGTCCCTGGTCGCGGTCGCCGTGCCCGCGGGCGCAGCCAAACCGGATATCAGTTCGCCCGATGCGCTCAAGCGGGGCCTGCTCGCAGCAAAGTCCATCGTTTATCCTGACCCGGCGAAGGGCGGCGCGACCGGAATTCACGCCGCACGGGTCATTGAACGTCTCGGCATCACGGAGCAGATGAAATCCAAAACCACGCTGGTGCCCGGTTCCGAATATGCCGACATCCTCGCCAAGCGCCAAGCCGAGCTTGCCATCGTGCAGCCGATGGTCGTGATGACATTCCCGGGCGTGGACCTGGTTGGACCTTTGCCTGCGGAATTACAGAACACCACGGATTTCGTTTTCATGTCTGGGGTCAGCGCCAGCGCTGCCGAGCCGGCGCTCGCCAAAACATTCATCGAATTCCTGCGGTCGCCGGATGCCGCCAGGGTGATCAAGGCCAAAGGCATGGAGCCCGGCTGATACGCGGCGTTTTTTTCTGGCAAAGAGGGCGAGCGAGCGTAGCTCCGAACGGAGCAGGAGGTGGCGCATTTCTGCTCGATGTGCGGGCCGAAGTTCTGCTCGATGAAGATCACCTAGGACGTGCGCGATTATGCGGCCGGACTGAACGATCCCGGGATGCTGACGGCCGAGCACGGCATGGCGCAGATGTCGGAGAAATTAAAAGCGATGGGCGAGCAGGTTTATGTCGATGCGGAGAAGGTGAAGGAGAGTAATAGGGTGTTGTGAGTATTGGATCGGTGAGCGATCGAGGATCGCCGAATTTACCCGCACGCAGCTTCGTATGTAGCTTTGCGGCTGGCAGGGACTCACTTGCCTTTTCAGGGATCTGGCGAGTGTGGGCTGCAAGGAATAAGCCTGCTCTCTTCCTCGCTGTAGAAGCGGTCGGAGAAATCAAGGCAACGGTTCACTGTCCGGACGATGACAAACCAACTTGGAAACGGCATTACGGATTTTGGTATGATGCAAAGGGCGAAGTAGCTGACGCCGTCCGCGCCGAAGGGGGAAGTCGGCACCAAGCAACTTGGAACGGAGCACCTGTAGGAAAGGGCAGAACAATCGAGTGGCGTATATTTGTCCTTGAAACTGCTCTACGTAAAACACCCCTTCAAGTCACAAACAAAGCAAAGCTGGTTCCTCCGCCAGAACAAAAACAATGCCTGGTTTTTGCGGTCATCCTTGGGCCAGCGAGTGCCGATTCAGATTATCCACACGCGAGTGACGCAGCAACACACCTTCTCGCAGCGGGCTCCCTATGTGACGGCAGGCGCGTATGGATTACATATTGCTATACAGCGGCCATGGAAATACCCGCGCCAAGCAATCCAAACCCGCGAATATTTGGCTCTCGCGAAGCGATGCGTTCAGCGCCGAGTGAATTGAGAGTTTCGCTTGTCGCCGATAACAGCGATGGCTGTCTCGTATTTTGGGATTGCCGCGTCGAAAACAAGCTTAGCACACTGAGCTAAACTCAACAAAACTGTAAGCAGTTTGCCGAGGCGCAATCCGCCATTCAGAACTTCGGCCTCATGGTGAGGAGCGCCGCAGGCACGTCTCGAACCATGGGCCGCCCATCCTTCGAGACGCCCGCTGCGCGGCTCCTCAGGATGAGGGCGGAAGTAACGCCGCAACGCAAAAAGGCGGGCCAGGCCACCGGCCAGCCCGCCTTTGTCCGTTATGCTTTACCGCAGTGACGATCTACCTCAACGAAATCGCCAATCCGCTCAGGTCGGCATTCACCATCAATCCGGTCTGCCGGCCGCTCAGCTCGAGGACGGCACCCTTTTCATTGGTCAGTAGCAAGCGTAGCCCGGATAAGCGAGGTAAAATCCGGGGTCACCTTCTGCAACAGGCGCCCCATGTCGCTACGCTTATGCAGCCCGTAAGGCGTAGGGCGGATTAGCGCAGCGTAATCCGCCATTCCATTTCCGGACATGAATATCTCGCCCGGCGGGTTACGCCTTCGGCTAACCCGCCCTACCAAGTCACGCCGACCGCTTCACGAACATCTTCTCGAACAGCTCGTTCGAGCGCTGCAAGCCCTCCTGCGTGAAGCTCACGGATTTGTTCTTGTTGACCGGACTGTCGATCATCCCCTTTTCGTGCAGCCGGTCCATTGCTTCCCAATCGAAGCCTTTCCAGGCGCGGTACTGATCGTGAAGCCCGAGGTAAAGCAGCGCCAGGACTGCGTCGTCGATCCGGTCCGCGTCGAGTGCCATGGCAAACTCCCGTTGAAAGGATAGCTCGATCAAGCAAGCGTAGCCCGGATGGAGCGTAGCGCAATCCGGGGTCAGGCCTTGCCGCATCTAACCCGCATCCATCTACGTTTCCACTTGTTTTGTTTTCGGCTAAATTATTTGGCTCGCATCAGCAATTCGCCGGAGCCTCGACATGCCGCAGAACGACACGCTGATCCTTCGGGTCGCGCTTGAACACGATAAGTCGATCTACCGGGACATCGAAGTCGAGGCGTCCAAATCGCTCTACAAGCTAGCCGAGGCGATCGTTGCTGCCTTCGGCTTCGACTTCGATCATGCCTTTGGGTTCTACAGCGGCCTTACGCCTGCGAAGATGATGCGCGAGCATCCGAAATACGAACTATTCGCCGACATGGGCGGCGCCGACGCCGGCGTTCTCAGCGTGAAGAAGACCAAGGTGATTCAGGCATTCCCGGCTGTCGGGCATACGATGATTTTCTTGTTCGATTATGGGGATGGCTGGCACTTCCGCGTGCGCCTGCAACGGCAGGGCACAAAGGTCGCGAAGATTCGATACCCGCGTGTTGTCGCCAGGCAAGGCGAAGCGCCGCCGCAGTATCCGGACCCCGATGACGACGACGAGGACCCGGCACGCTATGGGATCAACCCGCTGACCGGCGAAAAAATTAAATTTGGTCCATAGGATCAGCAAGCGTAGGATGGGTTAAGGCGCGGAACGCGCCGAGCCCACGCGACACAATCTCTTGCAGCACGATTAAAAAGTGGTGGGCTTCGCTTCCGCCTTCGCACTGGCGCGCTTCGGCGGACAAGTCGCTTAGCCCACCCTACGAAGCTAACTCACCCCGTCATTCCGGGGCGCGCGAAGCGCGAACCCGGAATGACGAAGAGAGATGCGCTGTTTGATACTTGAATAAAGCATTCGCCCCCCATTCCCGCTTACGCGGGAATGAGCAGAAAAAATTGCGCCGCGCCTACTTCAGCGAAATCGCTAGCCCGCTCAGGTCGGCATTGACCATCAACCCGGTCTGCCGGCCGCTCAGCTCCAGGACGGCGCCCTTTTCGTTGGTCAGCACGATCGCCCGTACGCCGCGACCGAGCGCGGCGCCGGCACCGCCGGCACCATAAACGCCCGCGACGTCCGAAGGCCGGCTGATGCGGCTGACCCGGCCGGACAAATAGGTCTGCGACGCGCCGAACACCAGGCCGAAGTCCACGCCGCCGATCGACAGCGGGTATTGCCGCCCGTGGAACGTCAGGGTGCCGCTGCCGCCGGAGGCGCCGATGAACCAGCCTGCCTTCACCACCGAAATCCGGATGGTGCCGCTATCGGCGTAGGCCGCCGACGAAAGGCTCGCGCCCACCAGGGCCATCAGAGCGATAAGACCTGTAAGCAGTCCCGACGAAAAACGCATGGTGTGATCCTTTTGGAAGCCCTTGAGCGATTGAGCCGCTAGGCTCAATTCTTCAGGCGAGGGAATAGCGGCCATCGGAGGGGTTAATCGCCAAAGCGATAATTCGCCAAAGCGTCCGGAGTTCCATGCGCCGGCGCCCGACGCCTCCTCCGCTTACCTCTTAAACAGCCCCATGATCGCCGCCTGCGCCAGCGTGTTGAAATGCAGATTGAACCCGACCACCGCCGCCGAGGTGTCGGCCTTCACGTCCAGGCTCGCAGCGCCGACGGCGAACACCGTGAACAGATAGCGGTGCGGGTGATCGCCCTCGGGCGGGCACGGGCCGCCGTAACCCGGCGCGCCGAAGTCGGTGCGCGTCTGCAGCGCGCCCGCCGGCAGCTTGCCGCCCGCATTGCCGGCGCCTAATGCAAGCTCGCTGACATTGGGCGGGATATTCACCACCAGCCAGTGCCAGAAGCCGCTGCCGGTCGGCGCATCGGGATCGTAGCAGGTGACGGCGAAACTCTTGGTGCCGGCGGGCGCGCCGCTCCACGCTAGCTGCGGCGATTGATTGCCGCCGGCGCAGCCGAAGCCAAAATCGGCCGACAGAATATGCGTCTTGCCGAGATAATCGCCATCCTTGAAGCTGTTGCTGCTGACTGCGAACGCCATGACACCGTCTCCCTTCATTTCCGCGAACCCGCCCGGACCGAAATCTGGCAAGCGTAGGTGGGCTAAGGCGCCGCAGACGCCGAGCCCACGCGAAGCCGATGCATGCGGCGACCGAACGCGGTGGGCTTCGCTTTCGCTCAGCCCACCCTATGAGCCGAAGCCGCGACGCCCGCTACCTGTCCCGTCGGTCCCAGTACAATCCTAACACGGCGACCAATGCGGTGATGGTCGCTACCAAAAACAGCCACGACAACAGCGGCCCCTCGACCGTCCACTGCATGAAGCGTGCGAGATCGTAGAGCACATAAGCCGCGAACGTGAACGCCAGGCCGTAGAGATACGGCCGGCCCTGGCGCGCGGCGAGCAGCGACGACCGCAACGGCCGCTTCGAGAATGATCGAGATGATCAGCATGGCAACGCGAAGGCTATCCCTTTCCGGACTTTGCGCAAACCCGCAGCCGGCGCAGCCCAGAGCGCGCCGGCCTCTGCTTTGCCCGCCTTCCGCAGCCCTGCTATGCTCGCCACAGCTGCGAACCTTCCCGGAGCCAACATGAAGCCCTGCGCGGTGCCGCTCGTCGCTGCGGCCATTCTGCTCGCCGCGGCGCCCGCGCTCAAGGCCGCGGATCTCGCGAACGAGCCCGCGCGCGACACCCGCCAAGTGCGCAAGGCCGGCAAGGCCGAACGCTGGCGCCTGTGCGGCTCGCAACGCACGATGGCGGTCACTTCGGACCAGACGGCGCAACGCTTCGGCACGCCGCGCTGCGTGCCGCTGCGGTGATTGGGTCGCACCGGGTACGCGGATGCAGCCCGTAGGATGGGTTGAGCGCAGCGCCATTCATATCCCGGTGGGTTTCGCTCCGCTCAACCCACCCTACGCTCGCCTCAAATCGCCATGAGCCCTTTATCGATGAACCCCTTCGACGCCGCGGTTTACTTCGTCACGATTGTCGCAATCATCATGGGCTTCCATGCCGGGCTGCTGCGCAGCCTGGCGGCGATTTTCGGTTATCTGACGGCGATGCCGCTCGCGCTGGCGGCGGCGCCGCCACTGTCGCAAATTCTCACCGACCAATTCCATCTGCCGCAGGCGCAGCCTTGGGCCGTGCTGTGCGGCATCTTCCTGCTGGCCGGCATGGTGCTGAGCGCGTTGTTGCGGATGGCGGTGAGCGCGCTGGTCGGCCCCCGCGTCAGCATCCCGGATCGCCTGGCCGGAGCGCTGCTGGGGGCGGTTCGCATCGGCCTGTTGGCGGTGGTGCTGGTGCTGATCTTCGACCGCATCATTCCAGCGGGGCGCGAGCCGGCTTTCCTGAGCGGCTCGCAGCTGCGGCCGCTGCTGACGCTGGCGGGACAGCAGGGCTTGAAGTCGCTGCCGCCGGAGGTCGCGGAGTTCATCGACCGCTTGAAGCGCGAGCGGGCGATTTGAGGGACCCTGTGCAACCATCCATCGTTGTCATACGTTGATGGCCAGCAGCGTCCCTGAACCCACAGGTGTCCCCATGTCCGAAGTCACCTACGAAATCGTCGAGCACGATGGCGGCTGGGCCTACAAGGTCGCGGGCGTGTTTTCGGAAGCCTATCCGAGCCATGCCGCCGCGCTGAAGGCCGCCAAGGCGGCGGCCGCCGAGCAAACCGTTCCCGGCGAGAGCGCGGACATCGAGTACGAGGACGACAAGGGCCGGTGGCACACGGAAACCGCGCGCGGCGGTGATCGGCCGCAGACCGCGGTCAAGGACCGCAAGCGCTAGCGCATGATCCCGAAAAGTGGGAACCGGTTTTCGGATAAGATCATGCGCATGACAAATATCAACTTCGACTCATGAAAAAATTCGGCGGACCGGCGGCGATCGCAGGCTTGCTGTCGTTCAACGGCGGCTTTATCGACACCGCCGGCTTCCTCGGCCTGCAGGGCTTGTTCACCGCCCACGTCACCGGCAACTTCGTCACGCTCGGCGCCGCCTTGGTGCTGGGCAGCCACGGCATCATCGGCAAAATCCTGGCGCTGCCGGAATTCATCCTGGTAATCGCGCTGGCGCGGTTGGCCGGCGCGGCGTTGCGCGCGCGCCGGCTGCCGGTGCTGCGCATTCTGCTTAGCGTCGAAGTCGCGCTGCTGTTGGCGTTCTTTGCACTCGCCGTGGCGTTCGGTCCGTTCCCCGATCCCGATACGCCCGCCGCCCTGCTCGCCGGCTTTGCCGGCATCGCCGCCATGTCGCTGCAGAACGCGTTTCAGCGCGTGCATTTGTCGAACCTGCCGCCGACCACGCTGATGACCGGCAACACCACGCAGGCGACCATCGACGCCGTCGATCTGCTCACCGGGGTGGAGCCGGCGCAGGCGCCGGCGATCCGCACGCGCTTCGGCCGCGTCGCGCTCAGCATTGTGTATTTCGCCGCCGGCTGCGCGGCGTCGGCGACGCTGTATTGGCTAATCGGCTTCTGGTCGCTTGGGGCGGCGGTGCTGGTCGGCGGCGCCGCCGCGGTGATGCGGGTGGAGGCGGCGGCAAAATAAGTGAAGCCGCGCGATGCTCCTCCGGATCAGGGACGGAACATCCATCGGCCGGTTTCACGCCCGCTCCATCCGCGCTAAAGCTGCCGCCGGCGGAGGAATTTTCAATGAGCCAGGCAACAGACGACCAGCGAATTCAGCAGCTGCTCGAGCGTAGCGAGATCTTCGATCTGGTGCGGGTCGAGCGCTTCTACCGCGACCAGCGCGACTGGGACGGCCTCGTGGGCTGTTATGTCAAAAACGCACCGGTGCGCACCACCTGGTTCGACGGCAGCATCGAAGACTTCGTCGCAGCCTCGCGCCGCAAGATGACGGGGCCAGGGGCGAGCGCCGCCAAGCACTGGATTTTCCCGACCGCGTTGCAGATCAACGGCGAGCGCGCGCTGGTCGAAAGTCCGGCGGCGATCTTCGACCGGCTCATCTTCGACAATGTGGAATTCGACTCGTTCCAATACTGCCGGTTTGTCTCGCGCGTCGTGCACGGCGCGGCGGGCTGGCGGCTGGCCTCGTTCGAGGGCATCTACCAGCGCGACCATCTGCGCAGCGTCAATCCGGCCGAGCCGCTGCCGGTGGACTGGGAGGTGATCAAGACGCTGCGGCCGTCCTACAAATTCCTCGCCTATACCCAGCTGCGCCGCGGCTACCAGGTCAACCCGGAACTGCTCGGCGACGACCGCCCCGATCTGCTCACAGCCTTCTATGCGCGCGAGCAGCAGTGGCTGGAGAGCGGGCAGTAGGACGGAGGATGGCTTGACGTCGGATGGGTTGCGCGTGCGCCGAACCCCAGCGCGCCATCACCGTCGCGATAACCTCGCGGGCGGTTGCTACTCTGCCACTTCTTTTTTCTTCGCCGCTTTCTTCTTCTTCGGCGGCGGCGGTGGCGCCGCGGCGGCGATCGCGGCCTCTTCGGCGTCGCGCGCCAGCCGCAACGCTTTCAACCGCGCGGTCTTGGCGCGGTTGGCGACGGCGGTGTTTTCATATTCCGTCATCGCGCGCTTGCCCTCTTCGGCTTGCCGCGCCTTTTTGAATTCTTTGTTCGCCGCGTGTTTCTTCGGGTCGTCTGCCAATGCGGCCTCCATCGGTGAAATGTCTAATGTCTAAAGCACAGTGACGGTCCGCGGCGCGAGAACGCCGCGCCGGTCGCGAACAGCCCGCAGTCCTACTTGCCGGCGGCTTTGCGCAGCGCGTCGTTGATGCGCTCCTGCCAGCCCGGGCCGGCCTCCTGGAAGTAATCGAGCACGTCGCGGTCGATGCGCAAGGAGACGGTCTCCTTGGCGCCGGGAAGAGACGGGCTTTTCAGTGCGGTCGGCGCGGGCTTGGTGGTCGCCGCCTTAAAGGCCATTTCGGCCGCATCCCGCGAATCGGTGGTACGCCGTGTCATCGCCGACCTTCTAGCACGCCCGCCGGCAATTTGCTGATCGGAATTAGTCCCGATTCGCCCCGAATCCGGGCTTAGCAGCCGTGCCAGGGCCGCCCGCGGTCACCGCGACAGGCCGAAACCCGCCCATTTGGCTGGCGGGATTTCCGGGCCGGCCTTGTATTGGAACGAGACCACCGCCAGGTGGTCGGGCGTCGCCGTGCAGGTATAGGTGAGCTCGTACAATTTGCGGCGGCTGCGGAAGGCGCCGCCCTTGACCTCGATGGTGTGGTTGTTCACGCGTGGCTCCGCCATGGCGTTGGCCACCGCGCGGTCGGGACGCAGTTGCTTCGCGTCCTTGCGGATCTGCGTCATCGCGGTGTAGTCGCAGAGCTGCTCGAGCCGTTCGGCGGGCGCCAGCATCTGCAGGCTTTTCTCGAACCGCGCATCGGCGGCCGCGGCCTGTGCCGCCATGACCGTGGCCGCGCCGATCGCCAGCCCAAGCATCCGCATGTCAACGTCCTCCCGGCAGCCGATCGCGCGCGCACCCCCGCGCATCTAGGCAGGCGCCGGCGCCAAGGCAACCGGCCAAGGCGGCTTGTCCCAAAGCAAAACGCCGCGGGCAAAAGTTCCGGCCGTTGATCGGCAACTGCCGCCGCTTAGTTCGCGCGCTTATAAAAATTGGAGGCGCGGCCGCGGCCGCCGGCGACGTTGTGATTGGTGTTGACGAATTCGTCGGGGTTAAGCTTGTCGATGCTGCGCTCCTGCGCCTCGCCCGCCCAGTTCGGGTAGCTGCTCGACACGATGTTGAAGGTGACCGTTTTCTTCTCTTCGTTCACGCTGTAGCTGCCGAACACCGAGAGGCTGCGCCGCATGATGGCCGCGTATTCCTCCGGCGTGCCGATCAGCCGATTGTTGCTGGCGATCTTCGGCACGTCACTGGCGACATGGATCTGGGCGAACTGTCCGTCGGCGGTGAAGATCAAGATGCCCTTCGGCGTCTCGCCGAACGGAAACGACTTCTTGCCGTCGGGCGCGACGACCTCGGCCACCACGAAGGTCCAGGTTCCGACAATCTGATCGCGCAAACTCTTCTGCTGCGCGACTGCCTGGCCGCCAGCCGACACGAGCACGAGCACGGCCATAATCCGAATGAATTTCACGTTGTCCCCCCGATTTTTTTAGTGGTGATGTAATTCGCCGCATTATGCTTGCGCATGATCTTTTCCGAAAACCGGTTCCCACTTTTCGGGATCATGCGCTCAGACGTATTTCGGATCGCGGTCGAGCAATTCGATCGAGATGCCCTGCGGCCCGCGCAGGAAGCAGATCTTGATGCCGGGGCGCGGTGAGTGCGGTTCCTTGCTGAACTGCACGCCCTTGCTCTTGAGCTCGGCGGCAATGGCGTCGATGCCGGACACCGCCAGCCCGAAATGATCGAGCCCCTGATAGGGCGTCGCCGGCGGCGGATTGACGGCTTCGCCGGGCGCCACCGGTGCGATGAAGATATTGGCGCCGCCGAGTTTGATGTCGATGCGCGGCTTGCCGTTCTGCGTGCTGCGGATCACTTGCGCGCCCAACATGCGCTCGAACCATTGCACGGTCGCTTCCGGATCCGGCGTGCGCAGGTGGATGTGGTCCCAGGTGTAGGTCGGCATCGGAATGCTCTCTCCTCTTGTCATGCCCGGACTTGATACTGCAAGTCGGGTTTACCCGACTTGCAGCAACCAGATTTTCCGAACTCGGGCAAGCCCGAGTTCGGATGGCATCCATGTTGAACGTCGGCAAACAAGAACCTTACGGTTTTGGCGCTTGGCGAGCCATCATGGATTGCCGGGCCGAGCCCGGCAATGACAGAAAAAGAAGGAAGTGCCGGCAAAGCCATGGCATCATAGGCAAGACATAAAAACATTGCGCCGCACAAAGAAAAACGCACACGCCATCGAACTTTGGAGGATACAGCATGACCACCAGCAACCGCCGCCGCTTTCTCACGCTCACCGCCGCGGCGCTGGCGACACCGGCGCTGCCGCGCTTAGGGCAAGCGCAAGCCTGGCCGGCGGGCAAGCCGATCCGCGCCGTGGTGCCGTTCAGCGCCGGCAGCACCGTCGACATCATCGGCCGCATCGTGCTCGACCCGCTGTCGCGCCAGCTCGGGCAGACCATCGTCATCGAGAACCGCGGCGGCGCCGGCGGCAGCATCGGCTCGGCCGCGGTGGCGAAGGCCGACCCCGACGGCTACACGCTGCTGATCAACGCCGCCGCGCATTCCGCCGCGCCCGCCGCCTATCCGAACATCACTTACGATCCGGGCAAGGATTTCGCCGGCGTCGCCATGTTCGGCGTGGTGCCGAACGTGCTGCTGGTCGCGCCGTCGAAAGGCATCAAGACCGTGCAGGAGTTCGTCGAGCGCGCCAAGGCCGGCAACATGACCTTCTCATCGGCCGGCGTCGGCAGCGCCACGCACTGGGCGGCGGAACGGTTCCGCGTCAGCGCCGGCTTCAAGGCGACCCACGTGCCGTTCCGCGGCGGACCGGAGGCGCTCACCGAGGTGATGACCGGCCGCATCGATTTCATCTTTATCGGCATTTCGTCCGGCCTGCCCTTCATCCAAAATCACCAATTGCTGCCGCTCGCGGTGAGCACGGCGAAGCGCTCGCCGACGCTGCCCGACGTGCCGACCACGCTGGAAGCCGGCTTCAAGGATTCCGACTACACGTTCTGGAACGGCATGCTGGCGCCGGCGAAGACGCCGCGCGCAATCGTCGACAAGCTGCACGCCGAAACCATGAAGGCGCTGGCGCTGCCCGAGGTGCAGGCCAAGCTGGCGCCGCAAGGCGTCGAGCCGCTGCCGCTCACGCCCGCCGAATTCGACGCCATGATTATTAAGGAGATCGCCAGCAACCTCGCCCTCGCCAAGGCGGCGGGGCTGAAGTTTAATTGAGCGGGTGCGGGCTATCCTCTCCGTCGTCATGCGCGGGCTTGACCCGCGCATCCATGATTTGCGTCCGCGAATAAGCACGTACGGCTTTAGCCGTTGCAAGGCATCATGGATTGCCGGGTCAAGCCCGGCAATGACAACGGAGAATCACGTCCGCACCCTGCCAGTTCCGCTTGACCTACATCAACGCCCGTTTCCGCCACCGCGCCCATTCTGCCGCATCCATAGGAGGATGCCATGATGTGGAACGACTATGGCCCGGCGCCTTGGATGTTCTTCGGTCCCATGTTCATCGTCGGGATGATGGCAGTCTGCGTCATCGTCATGTTTTTCATGATGCGCGGCCATCGCGGCGGCCATCGCGACGGCTATAGCGGCGACTCAGCGGCGCAGATCCTGAAGGAACGCTTCGCGCGCGGCGAGATCGACAAAGCCGAGTACGAAGAACGCGCGGCCGTGTCGAGCTCGTAGCTCGTAGGATGGGTTTCGCTTTGCTCAACCCATCCTACAAACGTCGCTCCATCCGGGCCAGTATCCCGCTCTTTTCGCCCCCTCCTTGCCTAAACCGCGCGCCCGTCCCAAACTCCCTGCCAATTAACAAGCCGACCATCAGGGAGACGTCCATGAAAGCCACCGCCGCCGCGCTTCTACTCGCCAGCGTTTGCTTCACCAGCACCGCCGCCTTCGCCGTCACCACCGACGACGTCAAATGGATCAATGCCTGCCTGAAGGACAACAAAGGCGAAGCCGCCGACGCGGTGATCCTGAAATACTGCACCTGCATGAACAACAAGATGGACAACAACGAAGCCCAGTCCATCACCCAGTGGGAAAAGACCCACGTCGCCGAGCGCAAGGCCTGCGACAAGGAATCCGGCTGGAAGTAAGCGCGCGTTCGCGCGCGCCCAATTCACGTCGAGCCGGCGGCAAAGCGCCGGCAAGCGCTCACCTCTCTATCGTCATGCCCGGGCTTGACCCGGGCATCCATGATGAGCGTCCGCGAACGAGCACCTTATGGGCTTTAGCCCTTGGAAAGGCATCATCGATTGCCGGGCCAAGCCCGGCAATGACAGCGGAGATTCACGCGCCCCGCCGACGCCGAGACGCAAAGGCAACCCGTCGCGCGCAGCGAGGACCTGCGCGCCTGGGCCGACCTGCTCTGCATCTGGCGATTTTGCGATCGCACCGCCTGCCGCCGCGCGCGCTGCTGCCGCGGCTAGGCCTGCGCCTGCTTTCCGCGCTACGCGCCGCTGCTGCCCGACAGCGTGAAGACTTGGGTCAAGATGCTCGGCGATGCGCAGGCGCAAAGGCTCTCCTATGAGCAAGCGCTCGCGCGCATCGACAAGACCGCCGTGAGCGAGGCCATCGGCGACTGGCACTTAGGCGACGCCCAAGAATTAATGAATCGGGGTGCGTCAGCGGCAAGGTGTAGTGGATTCCCGGTGGTCTGTGGCGAGTGTATTGTCACTGGATGATCGACGAGAATGCGGTTCGCACACGCTACGAGGCCTTGCTTG
>DATBZY010000222.1:0-7641 GCA_036512915.1 Pseudolabrys sp.
GCGGCGCGGCCGCAAGCTTGCGAGAGCAAAATACGTGATGGCACAGTCGGTCGACCCGACGGATCGAGAGAAGCCTGACCGCCTCAGAGGGGTTCAAATCCCGACCAACTGATAAGGCCTCGACCCGCGGAATCCATCAAGCCCAGCGGTCCATGTGTGACCGCACAGAAAGGCCGGACACATGACCGCAAGCGACCTCTGCCCCTCACAAAAAAAGCTCTTGCATGTCGGGGGCCATCCACACATGAGGCGGCCTCATCAAAGACGTAAGACTCGACCCGCAGGGTCGCAATACGGACACTACCGAATTTCTTCGTCACCGCGCGTGATAGAACCGGTGGCCGGCGGTTCCCTGCCGATTGATGCATTGCCTGAAATAGTCACGCTGTAACGCAGCCGTGCCGCTTGCGCCGTACATTTGCGTCGGGTGTGCTTTCGCCATCATCGCGCGGCAGTTCTTGGCAAGATCGGCGCTGATTTCGGCGCGCACCGGTACGGCGGCGGCCATGCCAGCGGCCGCAATCACGATGATCCTGATCCAAGTTCTCATGGTCCTCGCGTTCGGGCCGTCCCACCAGATGACTCCCGATCTGGCGAGAATATTCACGTTTTTCCGACCTTCCTGCAAGACCAACGCGAGGTGTGGCTGGCTACCAGGACGTCGGGCAGCCTGAGCGGCAGTGGTGACGATTGGCGTCTCACGCTGGCGCTAGTGGTGGCCGCAGTTCCGCGATCAGCAGCAAAATCTCCTGGGACATTTGCCGTGGGATGGCGACCTCGGCCATCTGGAATATAACGTAACGGCCAGCCAAGCGGCTCGCTGTTACGCTGGCGCTCTATATTTTGGATTCTCAGGGCTGCGATCTTCAAAAGCGTGCCGGTGACCAAAGGTGCGATGGGTCGCGCTGAGTCCGGTGATCGGCCCCCACCGGGTGGTCCAGCTTGAATGTTAGTTTAGCTTTGGCCTTTGCGCCAGCGTGAGCGTGGCCGGCGAAGCCGGTCGGCGTAGCGCAGCTGGCCACGCGGCGAATGCGGGCACAAAGACTTCGGGTGCGGTGACCCGATGGGCAACTCGGGGCAATCCTTGGGATGTCAGTATTTGCGGGATTTTTATTGGTCGGAGTGGCAGGATTTGAACCTGCGACCCCCTCGTCCCGAACGAGGTGCGCTACCAGACTGCGCTACACTCCGACTGTCGGCGGCCTTATAACCCCGGCTCCCTTAAAGCTGCAAGCTTGAGAGACAAATGACCGCCGAGCCCGGAACGCGGGTATTAAAGGTCGACGCCCAATCGATCGCCCAAGGGACTGCCCTTGCGATCGAGATGGCCGTGCGTTGCCTGGCCGCCGGCGGACTGGTCGCCTTTCCGACCGAGACCGTCTATGGGCTCGGCGCCGATGCCGGCAATGGCGAGGCCATCGCCCGCCTTTACGCCGCCAAGGGCCGGCCAGCCTTCAATCCGCTGATCGCCCATGTCGCCGATGTCGAGGCCGCGCGGCGCCTCGCCCATTTCGACGCCGAGGCCTTGCGGCTTGCCGCCGCGTTCTGGCCAGGGCCGCTGACGCTGGTGCTCCCTAAGCGGCCGGACTGCGGCGTGGCCGATCTGGCGCTGGCCGGGCTCGACAGCGTCGCGGTGCGGGTTCCGGCGCACCCGGTGGCGCTCGCCTTGCTTAAGGCTTTCAACGGTCCGGTGGTGGCGCCCTCGGCAAACCGCTCCGGCCATGTTTCGCCGACCAGCGCCGCCCATGTACTGGCCGACCTGCGCGGCCGCGTCGATCTAGTCATCGACGCCGGCGCCTGCGCCGTCGGCGTGGAATCCACGATCGTCGCATGCCTGGGCGAACCGACCTTGCTGCGTCCCGGCGGCTTGGCCCGCGAGGCGATCGAGCGCGCGCTCGACCGCGCGCTGGCGGTGGCGCCGGTTGCCGATGAGGCGCCGCTCGCGCCGGGAATGCTCGCCTCGCACTACGCGCCGAAGGCGCGGCTGCGCCTAGACGCACAAGCGCCGCGCGCCGACGAAGCGCTGCTCGCCTTCGGGCCGCCGCCGCCTTTTGCCGGCACCACGCTCAACCTGTCGCCGCGCGGCGATCTGATCGAGGCGGCGGCCAATCTATTTTCCCATTTGCGCGCGCTGGATACCTCCGGCGCCAAATCCATCGCCGTGATGAGCGTGCCGCATGACGGCCTCGGCGAGGCGATCAACGATCGGCTCGCGCGCGCCGCCGCGCCCAGATAAGGACAAAGCAACAAAATGAATCCGCAGCTTCGCCGCGCGCCCGCTCCCGAGCTGCTGCCGCGCTTTGCGTCAATCGTCGGCGATAAATATGCGATCACCGATCCGGCCGCGCTCGAGCCTTTTCTGATCGAGGGCCGCGGCATCTATCACGGCCGCAGCGCCATGCTGCTGCGGCCCGGCTCGGTCGCGGAAGTGGTGGCAATCCTCAAGCTCGCCAACGAGACCAAGACGCCGCTGGTGCCGCAAGGCGGCAATACCGGCCTGGTCGGCGCGCAAATCCCGTTCGACGGCGAATTGATCCTCTCGCTCACCCGGCTCGACAAAATCAGAGAAGTCGATCCGGCCTCCAATACCATGACCTGCGAGGCCGGCGTCGTGTTGGCGAAGGCGCAAGAAGCGGCGGCCGCGGTCGACCGGCTGTTTCCGCTTTCGCTCGGGGCCGAAGGCAGCTGCACCATTGGCGGCAATCTCTCTACCAATGCCGGCGGCACCGCCGCGCTTGCCTACGGCATCGCGCGCGAGCTGGTGCTCGGGCTGGAAGTCGTGCTGGCCGACGGGCGCATCATGCACCTGCTCTCGAAGCTGAAGAAGGACAACACCGGCTACGACCTGCGGAACATCTTCGTCGGCGCCGAAGGCACGCTCGGCATCATCACCGCGGCGGTACTCAAGCTGTTCCCGCGCCCGCGCGCGGTGGAGACCGCCTTCATCGGCGTGCCGTCGCCTGCCGCCGCAGTGAAGCTGCTTAATCTCGCGCGCGCGCGCACCGGCGGCACGGTCACCAGCTTCGAGCTGATCGTGCGCGACGTGATCGAATTTGCCGTGCGGCACGGCCACGGCATACGCGATCCGCTGACCGCGAAGCATCCCTGGTACGTGCTGATGGAAGTGTCATCGCAGAACAGCGAAGGCCTGCGCGAAAGCGTGGAGCAGTTGCTCGCCGGCGCGAGCGAGCAGGGCCTCATCACCGACGCCACCATCGCCGCGAGCATCGACCAGTCGAAGGCGTTCTGGCATCTGCGCCATATGCTGCCGGAGGTGCAGAAGCCGGAAGGCGGCTCGATCAAGCATGACATTTCGGTACCGGTCGCGGCGGTGCCGGATTTTCTCGCCGAGGCAGCCGCTGCGGTGCAGAAACTGATCCCGGGCAGCCGGCCGGTGCCGTTCGGCCATGTCGGCGACGGCAATATCCATTTCAACGTGAGCCAGCCGGTCGGCGCCGATCAGGCGCAGTTCCTGGCGCGCTGGGGCGAAGTCAATGCGGTAGTCGACAAGATCGTGCTCAAGTACCACGGCTCGATTTCGGCCGAGCACGGCATCGGCAAGCTCAAGCGCGACTCGTTGCCGAAGGTGAAGGACCCGGTGGCGCTCGAATTGATGCGAGGCTTGAAGCGCATGCTTGACCCCAACGGCATCCTCAATCCGGGCAAGGTGCTGTAGGCGCGCCTCACCTCAAGGCGTCACGAGCACGCGGCCCTTCATGTTGGGATGATATTTGCAGAAGTAGTCGACGGTTGCCGCCTTATTCAGCAGCAGCCGGGCGGTTTTCTTCGGCGCGATCGCGACATTCCAGTCATTGTTGGTAGCGGTTGCGGTGTGCGCCAGAATGTCCTTGTTGATCCACTCGATGGTGTCGCCGATCTTCGCCGTTACTTCGGCAGGAGAGAAGACGAGCTTGTCGATGGTGACTTGAATCGTCTCCGCATGCGCCGAGACGGACAGCAGCCCGGACAGAGCAAGCGCAGCCAGGCAAATCCATCTCGGCGTCATGGCGGCAGTCCTCGATCTATTTGAGTGCGGATGCGACGTGTTCGGCATGCTGCTCGTGGCCCTGGAAGATCTTCAGGCCGGTTTGCAGCAGGCTCTTGAGCTCGGCATTGCTGGCCGACGGAATGAGCAAGCTCTCGAGCGCGCCATTGACGGTCTTGTGATAGGCTACCTCGTTGGCGACATAGGCCTTGTCGAACTCCGCGCCTTTGAGCTTAGCCAATTCGGTAAGTTTGGCGGCCGCCTGCTTGGTCAAGCTGCGGCTGGTGTCGTTATCTTCCGGCGTAACCTTGAGCTTCTTGACCAGCGCAAGCGCCTGCTCGTTCACCGCAGTATGGTCGCGAACCATGTCCTGGGCGAAGGCGCGAATCTCGTTGTTCTTGGTTATCGCAAGCGCCTGCTTGGCGGCATCGATATCAAGTTGGCCCGCGGTGTAGGCGATGTGGGCGATCTGCGGATCAGTCGGCTTGGCCGCGCCTTGGGCGAATGCCGCACCACTCAAAAGAAAAAGCGCAGCGAGACCCGTGCTCAATCTGACAAACATGGAAGTACCTCCGTTTCACGCGGCCGAATGGCCGTGCATCAACGCAGGTTTAGATGCAGCAGGCGTGCGGAGGTTCCCAACGGATAAACGGCACTCAAAACAGCGCCCCTTGCCCGTCATCCTTCTTGCTGCGTTTGACGCGCAGGCGCGGCGCGGCGGGCTTCGGCTCGGGCGGTGCGGCCAGCGGTTCCGGGCCGGCCCGCTCCACCAGCTTCGGATTGTCATTGGCGGTGCGGTTGACCCCGGTGGAGACCGCGTAGGCCTCGAGCATGTCCTCGGGCGCAGGCTGGATCAGGGCCGCGGCGGTGGTGGCGTCCACATGGGCGCAGTCGAGCCACAGGTCGAACGCCTCCGGCGGCACGACCACCGGCATACGGTCATGGATCGGCGCCAGCGTCCGGTTCGCCTGGGTGGTGACGATGGCCACGGTTTCCAGCTCTTCGCCATTGGGACCGGTCCAGGTCTCCCACAGGCCGGCGAAGGCGAACGGAGCGCCCGACTTCGCGCGCACGAAGAACGGCTGCTTGCGGCCGCCCACCGCTTTCCATTCGTAGAAGCCGTCGGCCGGGATCAAACAGCGGCGGCGGCGCATGGCAGCGCGGAATGCCGGTTTCTCGGCGGCGGATTCCCCGCGCGCATTGATCAGCAGCGTGAAGGTTTTCGGATCCTTGACCCAGGACGGCAACAGCCCCCAGCGCACCAGCGCGAACTGGCGTTTGCCCTCCACCAGCCGCACGATCGCGATCGGCTGGGTGGGCGCCACATTGTAGCGCGCCGGGAAATTGGGCTGCTCCTGGTAGCGGAACAGCGCCCGAATCGCTTCCGGCGATGAGGTGACCGTGTAGCGGCCGCACATAGTCAAAGCCCTAATTTCGCGCGCTTAAGCGCGTTTTAACCCCGAATAATAACACTAGCGGCCGGTGCAGTTCGGCTGCGGGGCCTCGATGAGATATCAGGATTGCGTCGAAGCGGTGCAAGCGGCGGACGAGGCCGACGGCGAGGACACCGGCGGGCCGCGGCTCGCCGACGCCAACATCAATCCCGCCACCGGGCTTGCCACCGATTACCTCAATCATTTCAACGAAGCGATCATGCTGCTCGACATGTTGTCGAAGCTGCCCCGATTGCCTCGACGACTTCCTCGGTTGGCAGCCGATGAGCTATCGCGAGCATTTTGTAACCTCGCGCTTCCGGGGGCGTGACCTGGCGATCGCCGCTTATGACGCCGCCGATCCGAATGTGCGCAGTTGCCTGGATACGCTGGCCGGCACGATGACCGCCGTGTTAGAGCCAACCCGCGCGGCGATGAGCGCCGATATGCCGCCGGAGACGGCGGCCGCCCTCGCCGACCACGCCGCCGCCTGGCTCAAGCCGCTGGTCGCGCGCGCCGGCACGGTGATCAACGGCGATGCCGACACAGGCCTCCCGGATTCGCCGCAGGCGGTGGTCGACGGGCTGATGCAGCGATAGACCTCGCGCATGATCCCGAAAAAGCCTGCCCCCGGACTTGATCCGGGGGTGGGAACCGGTTTTCGGACAAGATCATGCGCAAACAAAAAACTAGGCAGGGCTCCGATTCAGCCTGAACGGATCAGACTCTGGTAGCCGATGGCCGACGCCCGCACTTACCCGCAGCGCCCGTTCCTCGCCGTGAGCGCGGCTATCGTGCGCGACGGCAAGCTGCTGGTGGTGCGGCGCGCGCGCAAGCCGGCGCTCAATCTCTACACGCTGCCCGGTGGCGTGGTCGAAATCGGTGAGACGCTGAACGACGCGGTCACCCGCGAAGTGCGCGAGGAGACGTCGCTGGAGATCGAGCCAGTGGCGCTCGCGGGCCATCGCGAAGCGATCGTGCGCGACGGGCAAGGGCTGGTCGAGCGGCATTTCGTCATCCTGTGTTTTGCCGCGCGCTGGCTCTCCGGCGAGCCGGTCCTCAACGACGAGCTCGACGACGCGCGCTGGATTGATCCGGCCGAGCTTTCGGGCCTGCGCACGACCGAGGGCCTGGCCGACATCGTCGCCGACGCCATCGACTTGCTCGCCCGGCGGCAGTGAGCCCCATCTGCCTTGCGGTTGCCTCAGAGCCGGCGCATATCATCCGCAATAAAATAACCGGGCTAAAAGGCGTGAAGAGACTCCTCACCATCGGGTCGATCCTGCTGTGCCTTGCCGCGCCGGCGCGCGCGGCGGAAGGCGACCAAGCCCCGTACGACGGCGACCTGGAGCGGCTCGCCGAAATTCTCGGCTCGCTGCAATATCTGCGCGCGGTCTGCGGTGCCAATGAAGGGCAGAAATGGCGTAATGAGATGCAGGCTTTGATCGATGCCGAGGCTCCGAATGGCGAGCGCCGCCGCAAGATCGTCGCAAGATTTAATCGTGGTTACCGCGGCTTTCAGCAGACTTATCGCACCTGTACGCCGGCCGCCAATGTCGCAATTCGCAGATATCTCGATGAGGGCGCCAAAATCGCCCGCGAAATAACCGCGCGATACGCTAATTAGCCCTGTCGTTATTAACCTTTCCTTCACGTCGCGGCTATGTCGGTTCCGCCCCCGTGCTAACGTCCATGTCGGGATTTGGAGCTGGTGTCCGCATCAGACGCCCGGGGACGAAGGTGGCAATGACAACAGCGGGGCGATCCACTCACACGCGCGAGCCAGTACCTGACCACGAGCAGAAGCGCGTGGCCTTGGGCTACCTGCAGGAAGCCTGGGCCGAAGCCAGCCTCGACGGCATCGATGGCGATTGCCTGGCGCAGGCCTGCCTGTTCGCCTGCTTCGCCGAATTTGTCACCACCTACGGCGAGGAAGCTGCCGCCACTTTCGCCGAAGGGCTCGGCACGCGCATCCGCAACGGCGAATTCTCGCTCGATCGGCAGCGGCAATAGCGCTTGATCCCGAAAAGCATGTCATCGACCCCGATCGGGGATGGGAACCGGTTTTCGGAATAGATCAAACGCAAGCTCTAGCGGCCAGTTGCCGTCGAACTTCCTTTTCGAATCATCGCGCCGCGTCAGTTCGAGCCGTGCAGGCCGAAATAGCGCTCGAGCACGACGTCGACGTCGGCCGGATAGAACGGCTTTTTGAGAACCCCGAGC
>DATBZY010000223.1:0-3895 GCA_036512915.1 Pseudolabrys sp.
CGCCAACAAGACCTCCAAGCTGCCGAAGTCGTTCTTCGCCTGGGACGACATGCTGACCATGAACAAGGTCGGCTTCTTCCCCTACACACCCGGGACCCAGATGCTGCAGGGCCTCGCGGTCGGCATCGAGATGCTGCACGAGGAAGGGCTCGACAACGTGTTCGCCCGTCACGACCGGCTGGCGGAAGCCACCCGGCGCGCGGTCAAGGCCTGGGGACTGGAAAACCTCAATAAGAACGCCGGCCAATATTCGCCGACCATCACCGCGGTGATGGTGCCGGAGGGTCATGACGCCGAAAAATTCCGTGGCCTGGCGCTCGAGACCTTCAACATCTCCTACGGCGCGAGCTTTGGCGCCTATGCCGGCAAGTATTTCCGCATCGGCCATCTCGGCGACATCAACGACGGCATGCTGATCGGCGGACTCGGCATCACCGAGATGGCACTCTCGCTCGCCGGCATTCCGCACAAGAAGGGCGGCGTGCAGGCGGCGATGGATTATCTCGTCGCCGCGCACGGCAGCGCCGCCAAAGTGGCGGCGGAATAAGCATTGATGCTATCATGCCCCGCGCAAGCGGGGCATTACACAAAACATTTGCCTTATGCTTGGCCTTCCGCCCGCAGCTTGAAGCGCTGGATCTTGCCGGTGGCGGTTTTCGGCAGCTCCTTGCGGAACTCGATCCAGCGCGGATATTTAAACTGCGCCAGCTTCTGCTTGACGTGCTCCTGCAGCGCGTGCGCCATCGCATCGCTGGCCTTCTCCGGCGACTTGAGTACGACGAAGGCCTTCGGCTTGATCAGCTTCTGCTCGTCGTTCCAGCCGACCACGGCGGCTTCCAGCACGTCCGGGTGCGACGACAGCGCGGCCTCCACCTCGAACGGCGACACATACATGCCTGACACTTTCAGCATGTCGTCCTGCCGGCCGCAGCAGATGTAGTAGCCCTCGGCGTCCTCAATATATTTGTCGCCCGAGCGCGTCCATTCGCCCTGGAAGGTCGAGCGCGACTTCTCGCGGTTGTTCCAGTACATGATCGCGCTGGTCGGCCCGCGCACATAGAGCTCGCCCATCTCGCCCCGTGCGACCTCCTTGCCATCCTCGCCGATGAGCTTGATCTCGTAGCCTGGCACCGCTTTGCCGGTGGTGCCGTATTTGGTCGCGCCCGGCCGGTTGGTGAGATAGATGTGCAGCATCTCGGTGGTGCCGAGCCCGTCGGAAATATCGAGGCCGTAGCGCTCGTGCCATTTGCGCGCGATCTCCTCCGGCAGCGCTTCGCCGGCGGAAATGCAGCGGCGGAACTTCACCTCCGCGCGTTGCGGCGCGTTCAGGCTCGCCAGGAACGCCGCGTAGAAGGTCGGCACCGCGCAGAACACCGTGACCGGATGTTTGCGCAGCAGCGCGGCAACGCCGTCCGGCGTCGGCCGGTCGGCCAATAGCACGGTGGTGGCGCCGGCCGTGAGCGGGAAGGTCATGGCGTTGCCGAGGCCGTAGGCGAAGAACAGCTTGGCCACCGAATAGACCAGGTCGCTTTCCTTGATGCCCGCCACCGGCGTGCCGTACAGATCGGCGGTCAGCTTCAGGTTGGCGTGCACGTGCACGGCACCCTTCGGCTTGCCGGTGGAGCCCGAGGTGTAGAGCCAGAACGCGATGTCGTCGCCGGTGGTCGGCGCGGTATAGGGCTCCGGCTCGTCCGCGCCGATGAGATCCTCGAACAGCCGATAGCCGTGCGGGTCATTGCCGGAGACGATGACGTGCTCGAGATCGGGGCTTTCCTTGATGAGCTTCTCGAATTTCGGAAACAGCGCCTCCGACACCACCAGGCATTTCGCCCGGCTGTCGGCCAGCATGAAGCGGTAGTCGTCCTCGGTGAGCAGCGTGTTGACCGGCACCGCGATGATGCCGGCCTTGAGACAGCCGAGAAACGCGGTCGGCCAGTCGATGGTATCGAGCAGTGCCAGCAGCACGCGCTCCTCGCGCTTGATCCCGAGGCCACGCAGCGCGGCGCCAAAGCGCGCGACGCGGTCGGCGAGCTGGCCATAAGTCCAACTGCCGCGCGCATCGATATAGGCCGGCTTGTCGGCGCGGCCGGCGGCGAGATTGCTTTGCAACACATCGGCGGCGAAGTTGTAATCGCGTGGGACTGCGCCCACCGGATCGGCCGCGCTCGCTTCTGCCGCGCGGGCTTGCGCATCAGACATGTTTTTCCCCCCGGATGCCCGTATTATGCAGAGCGGACGAAACGCCGCAATGTCAGGCCTGTTTATTAATGTCATGGCTGGCCCGCTGTCGGCCATGACAAATGTCAATAGTTTAGCCTATGGGAGTTCAAGCGCATGCTCTTCAGCCGGGACCGCATTCTGACCACCCATGTCGGCAGCCTGCCGCGCAATGAGAAGCTGTCCGATCTGCTGTTGCGGCAGGAAGCCGGCGAGACCTTCGATGCCAAGGAGATGGCCGCGGAAATGGACCGCGCGGTGCGCCATGTGGTCGACAAGCAAGTCTCCGCCGGCATCGACATCGGCAACGACGGCGAGCAGCAGCGGGTCGGCTTCCAGACTTATGTGCCGCAGCGCATGTCCGGTTTCGGCGGCGTGTCGAAGCGCCGGCGCGGCCGCGAATTCGAGGAATTCCCCGAGCTGGTGGCGAGCCTGACGCGGCGCTTTCCGCATGTCAGCAAGCAGCAGAACGCGCCGGAGTGCCAGGCCGAGCTGAAATATCTCGACATCAAGCCGATCGAAAGCGAACTCGCGCGCTTCAAGACGATTGCCGGCGCCAAATTCGCCGAGCAGTTCATGACCGCGCCCTCGCCGGGGATCATTTCGACCACCATGCTCAACGCCTATTACGACAGTCACGATAAATATCTGGCGGCGATCGCGCGCGAGATGAAAAACGAATATCAGGCAATCCATAAGGCCGGGCTGATCTTGCAGATCGACGCGCCCGATCTCGCCATGGACCGCACCATGATGTACCGCGATTTATCGGACGCCGAGTTCGTCAAGGCGGCCGAGCGTCATGTGGCGGCGATCAATGCCGGCATCGACGGCATTCCGCGCGATCGCGTGCGGCTGCACATTTGTTACGGCAATTGGGAAGGCCCGCATATCCACGACGTGCCGCTCGCTACCATCCTGCCGGCGCTCTACCAGGCGAAAGTCGGCGCGCTGTCGATCGAGTTCTCCAATCCGCGCCACGCCCATGAATACGAGGCGCTCAAGAAATATCCGTTGCCGAAGGACATGCTGCTGATCCCGGGCGTGGTGGAGACCACCAGCAATTTCGTCGAACACGCGGAAGTGGTGGCGCGCCGCATCGAGGAAGCGGTGCGCACGGTCGGCGACCGCGAGCGGGTGATTGCCTCCACCGACTGCGGCTTCGGCACATTTACGAATAGGGAGTGGGTGATCGAGCCGGCGGTGTGGCTCAAGCTGCGCGCGATCCGCGAAGGCGCCGATATCGCATCGGCGCGGCTGTGGGGCAAGAAGGTGGCGTAGCCAAAGCTCCGCCGCCCGTATTGTTAGCGGCGCCGGGTACGCCGGTGTCCCTTTTTCCTTTCCCCAAAAGGGGAATGGAGCGCCGGGAGGCGCCCGGGCGATGGTGCTAAGCCGCCCTTTGGCGGGTTTGGTGCGACCCGCCCCGCGCCTACCACTACAGTTGCGCTTTCTACGATCGTCTGAATCCATCGGTCACCATGATTCGGAGATCGTGGATGACGGGTATTTCGATCGAGACGACGCTGGAACTTTGGGCCGCTGCGGTCTGTCAAAGCGCGGATGGCGCCATTGTTTAGCCAGGAGCGGGTGGCGGCTTCTGCGGGCTTATTCCTGGACGGACTACTCGGAGGCGAGCGGCGCAAGACCGGCTGGATGCGTGCGGAAGCGGCGGGCGATC
>DATBZY010000224.1:0-8067 GCA_036512915.1 Pseudolabrys sp.
CGAGTGGAACCGGCAGTTCGAGGCGCTCGGACTCAATCCGCAATAGCCGCGGGCATAACCAGAATCCACAGTTCAGTTCGGTGTGCGTGGTCCGATTCCTGCGCGCAACTCGGTCGTTCTGACCATCTAATTGAGCCGCCAGGAACGGAATTTTCAGACGCAGAGACCGGGGGCTAGAAATCGCCGCCAGAGATGGCGAACACCTTCAAAGACCGAAAATCCGGGAGTCGAGTGGCGAAAATCCCAGCAGAACCGGCCTCTTTGCAACCGAAGGGTAAATTTGCGGTTCGGGGAAAACGAATGGTGGGCGCGACAGGGATCGAACCTGTGACCCCCTCCATGTCAAGGAGGTGCTCTTCCGCTGAGCTACGCGCCCTTCACCGGGTCAGGTCTTATCGGCTCCAAACTGGCGAGGCAAGGCCGCGGCAGGGAGGCCCTAAAGTGTGGCCAGTTCAGATTGAATCAGAAATAAACCTAACATTTTGCCCGCGCATGATCTTTTCCGAAAACCGGTTCCCACTTTTCGGGATCATGCGCTAGGCTGCCAGCAGTTTGTTCACTTCATTCACCAGGTCGCGCAGGTGGATCGGCTTCGACAGCACCTTGGCGTGCTTGGGCGCGGTGGAATCGGCGTTGAGCGCGACCGCGGCAAAGCCGGTGATGAACATAATCTTGATGTCGGGGTCGAGTTCGGCGGCGCGGCGGGCAAGTTCGATGCCGTCCATTTCCGGCATCACGATATCGGTGAGCAGAAGCTCGAACGGTTCCTCGCGCAGCCGCTGATAGGCCGACAGGCCGTTGTCGTAGGAGGTGACGTCGAATCCGGCGTTTTGCAGCGCCTTGACCAAAAAGCGCCGCATATCGGTATCGTCTTCAGCCAAAAGGATTTTCGACATATTTACCTGAACGCCCCATCCCAGCCGACCTGAAGGCCGGCCCCAGCTGCAGCATAAGACTTATCGCAGGTAAATAACGGGTGAACCGAAAGCATGGCTTGGCATTGTCCTCCAGCGCATGGACAATAGAACGTATAGGGGGCTTTAAGACCGCCCTTTCTCAATGGTACCCCACGCTTCACATGCCCATTCTCACCATGAGTGACATCCGCGACGAGCTCGACCCGCCGTTCGAGCTTCTTGAGCCGCCGGCGTGCAAGGGGCCGGTGCTGTTCAATTCCCCGCACAGCGGCTCAACCTATCCGCGCGAGTTCCTGGCCACGTCAAAGCTCGATATAGCCACGCTGCGCCGGTCGGAGGACAGCTTCGTCGACGCACTTGTCGCCGGCGTGGTGCGGCACGGCTTTCCGCTGATGCGCGCGCATTTCCCGCGCTGCTTCGTGGACGTGAACCGCGAGCCCTATGAGCTCGATCCGCGCATGTTCGAGGGCCGCCTGCCCTCGTTCGCCAATACCCGCTCGATGCGGGTGGCGGGGGGCTTAGGAACCGTGGCGCGGGTGGTCGGCGACGCCCAGGAAATCTACGACCAGCGCATCCCGGTCGACGACGCCTTGCGGCGGATCGAGAGCCTGTACAAGCCCTATCACCGCGCGCTGCGCCGGCTATTCACGCGGCTGCACCGGGATTTCGGCGCCGCCATGCTGATCGATTGCCATTCCATGCCATCCACGGCCGGCCATAAGGACGAGCGGCCGCGGCCGGAATTCGTGCTCGGCGACCGCTATGGCACCAGTTGCGTCGGCGTGGTGGCCGAGACCGTGGAAGGGACCCTGCGGTCCATGGGCTACACCGTGAGCCGGAACAAGCCCTATGCCGGCGGCTTCATCACCGAGCATTACGGCAATCCGGCCGCCGGCCTGCATGCTATCCAGCTCGAGATCAACCGCGCGCTCTATATGGACGAGCGCCGCTACGAGCGCATCAATGCCTTCGCGAGTCTGGCTGCCAACCTGGAGACGCTGGCGAGGCGCCTGGGCGAGATCCCGCTGGAAGAACTGCGGCCGTATCGGGCGGCGGCCGAATAGCCTTCCCTGACCCTAAAGCCCGCTTACTTGCGCCCTGATCTTTTGCGAAAACCGGTTCGTACTTTTCGGGATCATGCGGCTCAAGGCCTTGCCCCGGCCGCGGCTGGCGCAAAAAAAGGCCGCTCGCGTTGGCAAGCGGCCCAAGTCTAGGGAGGAAACGCCCAAGGAGGGCAACGATAGCTCTCGCTACCGCATTGCAATAAGTTACACCGCGACGCACAAAAATCAAGACTTCTTGAAGAAAATGCCATGCTTTAAACGCATGGCTGAATACCAGATTTAGGCCACAAAACCCGCATTTTACGCTCGATCGGTGGCGAAAAGGTCACAATTGAAACCATTTCAAGGGAATGAGTCGGCTGAGACCTGCAGCTTTCGCACCCCGCGAGATGCTGTGCTGCACGCGGCCGCGGTTGCCGCCAGAACAAGTCTCCGATACCCTGATAAAAGTATCTTTTTTTGGCGTGAGCGTGATCTTTTCCGAAAATCAGTTGCCAGCCTCGGATCAAGTCCGCGGGCAGGCTTTTTCGGGATCACGCTTTTTGCCTGCGCATGATCTTATCCGAAAACCGGTTCCCACTTTTCGGGATCATGCGATAAGCAGGCGGCATGACGGCCATCGGTTTCACCAGCTTCGTCGATCAGCTCGCCACCGTATCGGGCGAGACCATTCTGCCGTTCTTTCGCACGGCGCTGGCGATCGAGAACAAGCAGACGGGCGGCGGCTTCGATCCCGTCACCGCGGCCGACCGCGCGGCGGAAGACGCCATGCGCGCGCTCATCCGCAAGAATTTCCCCGCGCACGGCATCCTGGGCGAGGAATATGGCAGCGAGCGTACCGACGCTGAATATGTCTGGGTGCTTGATCCGATCGACGGCACCAAGTCCTTCATCGCTGGCATGGTGGCCTGGGGCACGCTGATCGGCCTGATGCGGTTCGGCGAGCCGGTGTTCGGCATGATGCACCAGCCGTTCACGCGCGAGCGCTTTGCCGGCGATGGCGGCGGGGCGCGCTACCGTGGACCCGCGGGCAACCGCGATCTGCACGTGCGCGCATGCCCGGGGCTGAGCGACGCACTGCTGTTCACCACCAGCCCGCTGCTGATGAACGCCGCCGACCGCGCCGTCTTCGGCCGGGTCGAGAACGTGGTCAAGCTCTCGCGCTACGGCGGCGACTGCTATGCCTATTGCATGCTGGCGGCGGGGCAAATCGATCTCATCATCGAGACTGAGATCAAGCCGCACGACATCGTGCCGCTGATCCCGATCATCGCCGGCGCCGGCGGCATCGTCACCACCTGGGAGAACGGCCCGGCGCAGGCCGGCGGCCGCATCGTCGTCGCCGGTGATAAGCGCGTGCATCAGGCGGCGCTGGAGATGCTGAAGTCTTAATACATCGGCGTTCCGGGCACGAAGGCGTCGAACGCCGCCCAGAACTGGCCGCGATAGTGATCCTGCTCCTGCAGGATCTCGTGCCGGCTGCCGGGGAGAATGAGATGCCGGCCGGCGAGCAAGTTCATCCCGAAAGTTTCGATCGCCGACGTCGAGACCACTTCGTCGCGGCCGGCCGCCACCATCAGGATCGGCTGGCGGATGTGACCGGCGTAACCGGGGTCGGCAAACCGCTTCATCAGGCGCATCGCGGCATCGGCCCAGGCAATGGTCGGCGCGCCGAGCCCGAGATCCGGCAATTCCTCCAGCACCACGGCGTTGCGCGCATAGCGCACCGGATCGGAGGTGAGCACATTGCCGATGAAATCCTCCGAGCCATGTGCGGCGGCGTCTCCGGTCGGCACATAGCCTGAGCCGCGCCCGATCAGACGCATGAAGCGCGCCAGCGGTCCGGCCATGCGCGTGAACGGGCCTGGCGGTAGCGCGATCATCGGCGCCGACAGCACGATGCGTTCGAACCAGCGGCTGCCGTCATGGCAGGCGCGGGTGACAATTGCGCCGCCCATGGAATGGCCGAGCGCGAAGATCGGCGGCGGACAATCGGGCAGCACCACCTGCTCCATGACGGCTTCCAGGTCGGTGGAGTATTCGGAAAAATTCCGCACATGGCCCTTATGGCGGTCGGCGAGCACACGATCCGACAGCCCCTGGCCGCGCCAATCGAAGGTCGCCACCGCAAACCCGCGCGCGCGCAGGTCGCGCACGGTCTCAAAATATTTCTCGATGTATTCGGCGCGGCCCTGCAGCACGACCACCGTGCCCTTGCGGCCCGGCGGCGGGTCCCAGCGCGCAAAACGCAAATTGACCCCGTCCGGGGTCTTGATGCTGCCGGTCACCACATGATCGGGCACCGGATTGGCGGGAATGGAGACGAGTTTCATGACGCCCGAATGGGGAGGTCGCGCGGTGGCCGTTCGGCCTTATAGTGCATGATCCCGAAAAGTGGGAACCGGTTTTCGGATAAGATCATGCACACGCAAAATGTTTGCTGAGACTCCGATTCAGTCTGAACGGATCGAACTCCACCAGGATGGAGAGCACGCTCCATCGCGCCGCGTAAGTTGATAATAAATGCCGCAATTTCAAAGGCTTATTGACGCATGCCCGGCCTCTTGCGAGCCCGAAACGACGTTCCCATATCAGCCTCGCGCAGGCCATTCTGGCTGCGTACGGGTCTTGCGTCAGGCCATTTGGCGGACCGCCCGCATGTCGCTCAACGAAGGAGGATATGCTTATGCGTACATTTGATCTTGCCCCACTTTATCGTTCCACCGTCGGCTTCGACCGGCTGTTCTCAATGCTGGACGGCTTCGAGACCGCTCCGGGCTACCCGCCCTATAACATCGAGCGCACGGCTGAGAACGAATACCGCATTACCGTTGCGGTCGCCGGCTTCGGCGAGAACGAGCTTTCGATCGAAGCGAAAGAGAACACGCTGACGATCAAGGGTGCCAAGCAGGCCAAGGAAGAGCAGAACGGCGAGGTGCTCTATCAGGGCATCGCTGCGCGCGCGTTCGAGCGCGTCTTTCAGCTTGCCGACTACGTCCAGGTCAAGGGCGCGGCCATCGAGAACGGATTGCTGCACGTCGATCTCGTGCGCGAAATCCCCGAGGCGAAGAAGCCGCGCCAGATTCCGATCGGCAACGGCAATGGCAAGCCTCAGGTGATCGACACCAAGGTCGCGGCCTAACACCGCAACATCAACGCAAAGAACGGCAGCGCCCCGGATTTCCGGGGCGCTTTCGTATTAGCGCATGATCCCGAAAAGTGGGAACCGGTTATCGGACAAGACCATGCGCAAGCAAAATGCTTGCGTTGTCGGTTCAGTCGCCGTGCGGGAGCGCGGCCGGCGGCGTGTAGCCGGCCAGCGGCGGCGTACTTGACGTAACCGCCGGATCGCGCGGCGGGTCGAATTTCTCAGCCCGGTCGGCTTTGGAATTGAACCGCGGAGTCGGGCGGATCGGCGTCAAGCCTTCGGCGGGCGGCGGCGGAGCGCTCAGCACATTACGGCGGGGGCCCGGCGGCGGCGAAGGCGGCGCATCGCTGCGGCGTTGCGGCCTCGGCGTTGCGCGGCGGCGCGGCGGCGGCGCAACCTCCTCCTCACCACCATCATTGGAGGCGGCGGGCTCGTCGCGCTTGTTGACGCTGGCGCGATCGTCGCGCTCGCCCGGCTGCGGAACATGGATGATACGCGGCCCGCGCTCGTAGCGCGGCGCATAAGCGGCGTTCAGCGCGCGCGTCGGCGCAATTGAAAGAATGTCGCCGAACTGGGCATCGGCGACCACGCGCACCTCGATGCCGCGCGGATCATAGGCGTGCAGGACGTAATAGGGTCCGCGCCGCACCGGCTCGCTGATCGGATTGATCCCCATCGCGCGCACGGTGGTGAGAATCTCATAGGCCGGCAGCGCGTCGGCCTCGGTCACCTGCTCGCGCTTGAACGAGCCGGCGGCGACGAACGACAGGGTGGCGGCAAGCGCCGCCACTGCACCAACGATCGTCAGTGCCTTTTTCACAACGCGGTCCTTTCGTTGCGCATGATCTTTATCGAAAACCGGTTGCCATTTTTTCGGGATCATACGCGATGCGTTTCAACGGCGCGCAATGAAGCGGATGATGTGATCGACCGAGATCTTTCCGGGCCCACGCGAGAGCAGCACCAGCAGGATCGACGCCCAGTAGACATGCACGGACCATAGCGCTTCCGGCATCACGTAGATCTGGATCAGCGCCGTCATGACCAGCATGCCGAGTGCGGCAAAGCGCGTACCGAAGCCGAGCACCAGGCAGATCGGCAGGATGAATTCCGCGTAGCTCACCAGATAGGCGGCGAGCACCGGCGGCACCGGCAGCGCGGCATATTGGGTGAGGAAAGCGCCGAAGGTTTCCACCTTCACCTGCAGCGGCAGCACCACCGAGAGATCGAAGTCCTGCACGTTGAGAGGCACGCGCGGCCCTGCGACCCGGGTCTGGCCGTCGAGGAAGAACACCCGCGCCATCACCAGCCGCAAGGCCAACGCCACCAGCGCATAGGGAATGAACGAGCAGGCGGAGACGAAGCTGTCGACCGTCAGGCCGATGATCGAGCGCGAGCGGCGCGCGCGCTCGGCCGCCCGCGCCGAAATCGCCGCACTGGTGCTGAGCGCCGCCGCCACCGCCGGCGACGGCCGCGGCATGGAGGTCATCTGCGCCGACGTCAGGTTCAAAGGCGGCGGCGCCATCGACGCGATCCGGTCGGCCAGCCGCGACATGGCCATTTCGCCAGACGCGTTTTCCACCGGGCGCTGTGCGGTCGCGATGCTGTCGGTCATGACACCTCTCCAATGGTATTTTTTCTGACCATAGCCAAACCCAGACGTGACGCCGCTTTTTCCCGTAACCACGGTTAAACGGTTAATCCGCCGCGCTTTTCGCGAATGGCCGCGCACGCAACAGCATTGCGTGAACTCGCCGCACGTGGTCCTCTTCTTGTTTGGTAAGGAAGCGCTGCCGCAACAAAGCGAAAGGTTTCACCCATTTCGGCGTGGACCAGCCTTGTGTGGCGGTGCAAAATTTGGCATGGTGTATTAGGACAGCATTGCTGTCCTAATAGCGGCAGCCACGGTGCCGGCCTTCTGGTGCGAGGCAGACATCGGTGGCGCCCAACGGGAGCAGCCACGGCAGCGACGACCGGGCAAGGCTGCCCTTCTCGAGATCGGTTGCGCGGTGACCGCGGCGCCCCCGGGCTCTGCGGACCAGGTGAGTACGCCGGAGGCTGAAGCCTCGCCGGCGAGGCAGGACGAGATGAGCGAGCGAAAGCGCAAAGCAGGACTTGTCGGACGCGAGGTTGCACCGCACTCTCGCGACGCTGCGCCGTTCCTCGGCTCGACCGCCGATCCCGGCACGCCGCTGCCGCAAGGCCTGTACGATCCCGCGCTCGATAAGGATTCCTGCGGCGTCGGATTCATCGCCGACATCAAGGGTCGCAAGTCGCACCTGATCGTCGAGGACGGCTTGCGCATCCTCTGCAATCTGGAGCATCGCGGCGCCACTGGCGCCGACCCGCGCATGGGCGATGGCGCCGGCATCCTGGTGCAGATCCCGCACAAATTTTTTGCCAAGGAAGCCGCCAGGCTCGGCTTCACACTGCCGAAGCCGGGCGAATACGCGGTCGGCTATCTATTCATGCCGACGGACGCAAACTGGCGGCAGATCATCCGCGACATTTATGCGGAGGTGATCGCGCGCGAAGGGCTCACGCTGCTCGGCTGGCGCGACGTGCCGACCGACAATTCGACGCTCGGTGAATCGGTCAAGCCGACCGAGCCGAAGCACATGCAGGTGTTCATCGGCCGCGGCAAGAAGACATTCTCCGAGGACGAATTCGAGCGCAGGCTCTACATCCTGCGCAAGTCGATCTCCAATGCGATCTACCGGCGCCGCGAGCGCCGCACCGCCGGCTATTACCCGGTGTCGATCTCCTGCCGCACGGTGATCTACAAGGGCATGTTCCTGGCCGATCAGCTCGGCACCTATTATCCCGATCTGCACGATGCGGATTTCGAGAGCGCGGTTGCGCTGGTGCACCAGCGCTTCTCGACCAATACCTTCCCGACCTGGTCGCTGGCGCACCCGTACCGCTACATCGCGCACAA
>DATBZY010000225.1:0-13856 GCA_036512915.1 Pseudolabrys sp.
GCGCTATGGCGACGATTACATCGGCTGGGCTGCGCTGCCGCCCGACGAGCTGATCGATGCCTACGAGGCCGAGCCTGCGCTCTGGATCTTCGTGCCGGGCCGTTACATGACGGCGCCGCGGTTGCGCACCTATATCGTGCCGCCGCAACGTCGCGCGGTCGCGCTGCGCGCAACCCGCCTCGTCAACCGCACAATGCGGGTGCAAGGCGCGCGGCTGGCAGTCAATCCCGGCATTTCGCCCGCCTTCGTCGCCGCGGTGACGCGCACGGCGCTGCCCGCCTATCGGGTGCGCCCGCGCGTGTTCGGGTCGACGCAAGGCGTATCCGGCGCAGTGCAGGTGCGCACCGAAGATTTGCGCGCCGGCCGCCAGGCCGGTCAGCGTGGCGGCAGTCGCGTCAATGCGATTTCCGTGCAGCGAACCACGACGGTGATTCGGCCGGCCGCTTCGGCGGCAGCGCCACAGCCGCTCGGCAAGGACGAGCGTGGCCGGCTCGGCAGTTATCCGCCGCGCGCCGCGCAAGGTGGCGGTGGCGGTCCGCAGCAGCAACAGCAGGCGCCAGCCGGTCTGCAGCAAGCACCGGCATCGCCGCCGCGAACGGAGCCGCGTGCGGGACAGCGTCCCGGCCCGGCAGCGCCGGCATCACCGCCACCGGCCGCCGCGCCGCCGCAACCAGCAGCAGCCCCCGCAGCGCCGCCCGCTACACGTCAGGGCGAGCCGCCGCCGCAGGCAAAGCCGGTGCGTCCGATCGCGCCGCAGACACCGCCACCGCCACCACCCGCGGAATCGGCCCCGCGCCAACCACCGGCCGTCGCACCCCCTGCGCCGCCGCCGCATCCGGTTGCGCCAGCCGCAGCTCCGCCGCCGCCGCCAGGCGCACGGGCCCCTGCGCCACCCAAGGCGCCGGAGGCAAAACGGCCGGCCGTTCCTCTGAAGCCGGGCGAGAAGCCTCCTGAGGTGCCGAAATAGTGCGCTTGAATCGGTGCAAAATAAAACGGGCGGCCTTGGTTAGGTCGCCCGTTGCATGTCAGGTGACTGAGGTACGTCGGTCTAGATTTTCTTGCGCATGATCTTATCCGAAAACCGGTTCCCACTTTTCGGGATCATGCGCTACGCGGCGAGCGCAACTTCCGACGGTGCGATCACAGAGGACTTCAGCGGCGGATAGCCGTTGAAGCCGACCGAGGAATAGGTCGAGGTGTAAGCGCCGGTCGCTTCGATTAGCACCTTGTCGCCGATGGCGAGCGTAACCGGCAGCGGGTAGGGCGTCTTCTCATAGAGCACGTCTACCGAGTCGCAGGTGGGACCGGCCACGATGCAGGGCCCCGACTCGTCGCGGTCTCTGCGGGTGCGGATCGGATAGCGGATCGATTCACCAATGGTCTCCGCCAGCCCGTGGAACTTGCCGATGTCGAGATAGACCCAGCGGGTGTCGTCCTCCGGGCTGCGCTTGGCGATCAGCACCACCTCGGCTTCGATCACGCCGGCATTGCCGACCAGGCCGCGGCCGGGCTCGACGATGGTCTCCGGCAGACGGTTGCCGAAATGGCGGCGTAGCGAGCGGAAGATCGCCTTGCCGTAGGATTCGAGCTTCGGCGTCTTGCGCACATATTTGGCCGGGAAGCCGCCACCGAGATTGACGGTGGAGAGCGTGATGCCGCGCTCGGCGAGGGTGCGGAAGATCGCCGCGGTCGAGGCAGCGCGCGGTCCCAGGCTTCCACATTGTGCTGCTGCGAGCCGACATGGAACGAGATGCCGTAGGCGATGAGGCCCTGCTTCTGCGCGCGCTCCAGGATGTCGGCGGCGAATTCCGGCTCGCAGCCAAACTTGCGCGACAGCGGCCATTCGGCGCCGGTGCCGTCGCAATGGATGCGGCAGATCACGCGGCTGCCGGGGGCGGCGCGGGCGATCTTGTCCACCTCCGCCTCGCAGTCGACCGCGAACAGCGTAACGCCGAGCTTGAAGGCGGTGGCGATCTCGCTCTCTTTCTTGATGGTATTGCCGTAGGAGATGCGGTCGCTGGTGCAGCCGGTAGCGAGCACGGCCTGCGTCTCCTGCACCGAGGCGACGTCGAAGGACGAGCCGAGCCGGTTCAGCAAACTCAAGACTTCCGGATGTGAGTTGGCCTTGACCGCGTAATAGACCTTGGTGTCGGGCAGCACCTTGGCGAAGGCGCCGTAGTTGTCGCGCACGACGTCGAGGTCGAGCGAGCACCAGGGAGGGCCCGTCCTCTTTGCGGTTCTTAAGGAATTAGCGGATGCGATCGGTCATTGCTCATGTTTCCCCTCGGTCGGCGGCCTAAGCCGCGCGTCAAAGCGCCATGGCTGCAAGCAAGCGGGACAGCGAGATACGCCGCCGTGACCCGGGTGATGCAGTCGTCTGCTGCCATGGTCTGGATTGGGGATGTGCCCCGCACCGCGCCTCGGCAAGAAGGACAAGCCTCTTCGGACATCCGGCGTTCGCGCCGGTTACCAAAAAAGCCCGCTCCGTCGTTGCTTTAAGCCGCGTCCTCTGCGGAGAGCAGAGTGCGCCGGTTTCGCCTCCGGCTGCCGGTCAGATTTCTTGAGGAGGCTTATCCCTTGCAGAGATTTGCATCCTCAGGCGGCTGTCCGGCCTCTTGTCCGGATACCTACCGACCGACACACGGCCACAGGCACGTGCGAAATTGGGCACTCACCGGAATAATCCAACGGCGCAGAGAGTTAACAATTTTGCGCACGGATGCGCGCGCGCATCCACCGCGTAGTGAATGCGCCCTCGTGTTAACTTTTTGCGTTCGGTGTCGGTCTGCGTCTTGAAGCGACCGCGCGGTTCAACGCACCAGCACGTTCTTGAATTGCCACGGGTCGCGCTTGTCGATGTCTTCCGGGAACAGGCCGGGCCGGTCGGCGAGCGGCGTCCAGTCGGTGTAGCTGCCGATCACCGGACCGAGATAAGGCATTTGCACCTCGAGGCAGCGCCGGAAATCCATCTCGTCGGCCTCGACGATGCCCGCTTTTGGATTTTCCAGGGCCCACACCATGCCGGCCAGCACGGCGGAGGTCACCTGCAGGCCGGTGGCGTTCTGATTGGGCGCGATCTCGCGAGTCTCGTCGATCGAGAGCTGCGAGCCGTACCAGTAAGCGTTCTTCTTGTGGCCGTAGAGTAGCACCCCGAGCTCGTCGATGCCGTCGGCGATCTCGTGCTCGTCGAGGATGTGGATGTCCTTTTGCCGCTGGCCAGCGAACCCGAAAAGCTCGTGCAGCGAGAGTACCGCATCATTGCAGGGGTGATAGGCGTAGTGGCAGGTCGGCCGGTAGACGGTCTTGCGGCCATTGCGCAGGGTGAAGTAGTCGGCGATCGAGATCGACTCGTTGTGGGTGACCAGGAAGCCGTATTGTCCCTTGGCGGTCGGGGTCCATGAGCGCACGCGCGTGTTGGCGCCGGGCTGCAATAGATAGATCGCCGCGCCGCAGCCCGCTTTGTGCTTGCGGCCGTTCGACGGCATCCACTTTTCGTGCGTGCCCCAGCCGAGCTCAGCCGGCTGCATGCCCTCGGACAGGAAGCCCTCGATCGACCAGGTGTTGACGAAGGTATCCAGGGGCTTGGGCTGCTTGGCGCGCTGGGTGTCGCGCTCGGCGATATGGATGCCTTTGACGCCGGCCTTCTTGGCGAGCCGGCCCCATTCCTCGCGCGTCTTCGGTTCCTTGAACTTGAGGCCGATGTCGGCGGCGACGTTGAGCAGCGCCTGCTTGACGAACCAGGACACCATGCCCGGATTGGCGCCGCAGCATGATACCGCGGTGGTGCTGTCCGGCTTGCGCGCGCGCTTGGCCGCCATGGTCGCCTCGCGCAGGGCGTAGTTCGAGCGCGCTTCCGGCCCGAGCTTGGCGTCGAAATAGAAGCCGGCCCACGGCTCGTTGACGGTGTCGATGTAGAGCGCGCCGATCTCGTTGCACAGCTCCATGATGGCGAGCGAAGAGGTGTCGACCGACAGGTTCACGCAAAAGCCCTGGCCGCTGCCCTCGGTGAGCAGCGGCGTCAGCAGGTGCCGATAATTATCCTTGGTGACCGCCTGATGCACGAAGCGAATGCCGCGCTCGTCCAGCAGGTGCCGGTCCTTGTCCTCGGGATCGATGACCACCAGCCGGCTCTTGTCGTAAGTGAAATGGCGCTCGATCAGCGGCAGGGTGCCTTTGCCGATCGAGCCGAAGCCGATCATCACGATGGGTCCGTCGATGCGAGCGTGCACTGGCCAATTGGTCATTTTCCGCGCCTCCAATAATGTTCGGGTGATATCTGCCATACGCGGCAAACGGAAGAGACGCCGCGCGAATCAGGCGCGGCGTCCCCGATATTTTGCCGGTCCGGCTTATGCCGCGTGCTGTCGGACTTTGGGCGTCGCACGCCGGCCCGCCGCCGCCAGCGTGGCGAGTTCCGGCTGCGGCGCAAGCCGACCGGTCGCACGGACCAGCCCGCACGCGCCGTCGAGCGCACCGGGAACAAGTTCGAGCGTGAGCAGGCGATGGCGCTCGAACGGACCGGGCAGCTTGACGCCTGCGGTGTTCTCGTCCTTGAAGCCGAAGCGGCTGTAATAGGGCGGATCGCCGACCAGCATGACCGCGCCATGCCCAAGCCGGCGCGCTGCCTCCAGCGCGTGACGCACCAGTGCGGCACCAATGCCGCGATTGCGGCAGTCGGACGCAACAGCGACCGGCCCCAGCAGCAAGCCCGGCTGGCCGCTGCCGCACGCAATGTTCCAGAGCCGGGCGGTGCCGACCACGCGCTTGCCGTCGGTGGCGACAAAGGCGAGGCCGTCGGCCGGCAGGCGGCCTTCGCGCAGCCGCTCGGAAGTCTTCCGCCAGCGGCTGTCGCCGAAGGCCTGGTCGAGCAGTGCCTCGCGTGCCGGGACATCGGTTAGCCGTTCGTGCCGCAATGCGATCATGGCATGTCATTCCCCGCCCGGCGCGCGCGCAAGCGCGCTCTCCCGAGCTCATCAGGTCGAATGAAGGGAAAGGGGAGGCGGCGCTAGCCGCCTCCCGACGATGTCAGACGTGATAGGTCTTCAGCGGCGAGAAGCCGTTGAAGGCTACCGACGAGTAGGTCGCCGTATAGGCGCCGGTGCCCTCGATCAGCACTTTGTCGCCGATCTCGAGGCTGACCGGGAGCATGTAGGGCTCCTTCTCGTACATCACATCGGCCGAGTCGCAGGTCGGTCCCGCCAGCACGCAGGGCGCCATGGCGTCGTCATCCCGCGGCGTGCGGATCGGGTAGCGAATCGACTCGTCCATCGTCTCGGCCAGGCCGCCGAATTTGCCGATGTCGAGATAGACCCATCGCACGTCGTCCTCCTCGCTCTTCTTGGAGACGAGCACGACTTCGCTCTCGATCACACCAGCATTGCCGACCATGCCGCGGCCCGGCTCGATGATCGTCTCCGGGATGCGGTTGCCGAAGTGCTTGCGCAGCGCCTTGAAGATCGCCGAGCCGTAGGTTTTCACCGACGGCACGTTCTTCAGGTACTTGGTCGGGAAGCCGCCGCCCAGGTTGACCATGGACAACTGCATGCCGCGCTCGCCGCATTCCCGGAACACCGCCGCCGCCGAGGCGAGCGCGCGGTCCCAGGCATGCTGG
This sequence comes from Pseudolabrys sp., assembly GCA_036512915.1. Lineage (GTDB taxonomy): Bacteria > Pseudomonadota > Alphaproteobacteria > Rhizobiales > Xanthobacteraceae > Pseudolabrys. Next base: position 5,612 of record DATBZY010000225.1, read on the forward strand.
TTACGCTGCTGCGATCCGACATGGAACGACACTCCATAGGGTTTGAGGCCGAGCCGGAGCGCATGCTCCAGCACGTCCACGGCCATGCCCGGCTCGCAGCCGAACTTGCGCGACAGCGGCCATTCCGCCCCGACGCAGTCGGAGAGGATGCGGCAGAACACCCGGGAGCCGGGCGCCACGCGGGCGACCTTCTCCACCTCGGGCTTGCAGTCGATCGCGTAGAGGCGGACGCCGAGCGCGAAGGCGCGTGCGATGTCACGCTCCTTCTTGATCGTGTTGCCATAGGACACGCGGTCAGGCGTGGCGCCGGCAGCGATCACCATCTCGATCTCGGCGACCGAGGCGGTGTCGAAGCAGGAGCCGAGCTTGGCCAAAAGCGCCAGCACCTCCGGCGCCGGGTTGGCCTTCACGGCGTAGAACACGCGCGTGTCGGGCAACGCCTTGGCGAAGGCACTGTAGTTGTCGCGCACGACGTCGAGGTCGACGACGAGGCAAGGCCCGTCGTCGCGACGGTTACGAAGGAATTCGCGGATGCGCTCAGTCATGGCGCTCTCCCCACGGCTAGGGGCGGATAGCCCCTGATGATGCGGTTTGCGAGCCTGCCGCCTGCGCGCGATGGGGACGCGCCGGCGGCACGGACTTACAAACCGCTCAAGCTGCCTTGGATTGGATTGGGGAGACCCCCGCACCGCACTGCTGGCAATGATGGACAAGCCTCGTCGGTGACCCGTCGCTGGCTGTGGAAGGCCAGCAGAGACCAAAGAAGCCCGCTCCGTCGTTGCTTTAAGCCGCGTCCTCTGCGGAGAGCAGAGTGCGCCGGTTTCGCCTCCGGCTGCCGGTCAGATTTCTTGAGGAGGCTCTCGCTTCCTCAGGCGGCTGTCCGGCCTCTTGTCCGGATACCTACCGACCGACACACGGCCACAGGCACGTGCGAAATTGGGCAAGTTGGAAATAACATTTTTTGCGCGTTGTGCAAGAGAATTAGTTCTCCGCACGCAAAAACTTCCTTAACTCTTTTAGTCGGCGAGTTGCGCTGAGCTCACGCGCGCGCGGTGAACGGCTCGATGCGATGGGCGGCGCGGACGAACTGCACCATGATGGCGATGCCGCAAAGCACGAAGATGCCGTCGAGGATTCGCTGCCCGATGCCGCCAAGATCGAACAGGGTGGCGAGCGCCCAGCTGCCGGCGAAGGCGGCGCCGAACACCTCGGCACCGATCAGGATGGCGGCGCTGATCACGGTGATGACGTTGAGCCAGACGATGCGGCGACCGGTGTTGGCCATGCGGGCCTCCCTCTTGAGGGCCGCAATGTCCATGAATCCGGCTGCCGGATCAAGTCCATAGCAAGCCGACGGTGGAACCGGCGCTGCCGGTCTTAAGCATTTGATCTTGCTCATGGCGTCGGCCGCTCGAAGCGTGGAGGCTTTATGTATGACCATGCCAAGCGCGCTCAAATATGTCCGCCCGCTCCTCGCCGGCCTCGTGGCGGCGGGATTGCTTGCGGGGTTTGCCGCCAAGCTCGTCGGTCTCGGCGCCTGGTCGGGCGCCGTCTGGGCCGCCGTCACCCTGCCGGTGCTGTTGGCGCTGCTGGGGGAGATCGTCACCAGCCTGCGGCGCGGCGATGTCGGGCTCGACATTGTCGCGGCGCTGTCGATGACGGCGGCGCTGGCGGTCGGGGAAAACCTTGCCGCGGCCATCGTCGCGTTGATGTATGCGGGCGGCCAGTACCTCGAGGCCTTCGCCGAGCGCCGGGCGCGGCACGAGATGACCGCCCTGCTGTCGCGGGTGCCGCGCACCGCGGTGCGCCACCAGAATGGCCGGCTGGAGGAGGTCGCGCTCAATCTCGTGTTGCCCGGCGACCGGCTGCTGGTCCGCAAGGGTGACGTGGTGCCGGTCGACGGCACGGTGGTCGAAGGCGTGGCGGTGCTCGACCAGTCGGCGCTCACCGGCGAGGCCATGCCGGTGCAGTTGACCAACGGCCAAGCGGTTCTGAGCGGCTCGACCAATGTCGGCGACGCCTTCGATCTGGTAGCGACGCGGCTGGCGGCGGAAAGCACCTATGCCGGCGTTGTCCGCCTGGTGGAGGCCGCCCAGCGCTCGCGCGCGCCGATGTCGCGGCTGGCGGATCGTTTCGCGATTCTGTTCTTGGCGGTGACCGTCGTGCTGGCGACCGTGGCGTGGTGGTTCACCGACGATCCGATCCGGGCGGTGGCCGTGCTGGTGGTGGCGACGCCCTGTCCGCTGATTCTGGCGGTGCCGGTCGCCATCGTCGCCGGACTCTCGCGCGCCGCCAAGGTCGGCATCCTGATCAAGGGCGGCAAGGCAATCGAGATGCTGGCGCGGGTGCGTGCGCTGGTCATCGACAAGACCGGCACGCTGACCATCGGCCAGGCCAAGATCGTTGCCATCCGGGCGGTCGATGGCGTGACGCCGGACGAGGTGCTGCGAATCGCCGCCTCGCTCGACCAGGCCTCCCAGCACATTATCGCGCAGACCATCGTCGCCGAGGCGCGCAACAAAGGTCTGCCGCTGGCGATCCCGTCCGATGTGGTGGAGACGCCCGGCGAAGGCATCGTCGGCCGGGTCGAAGGCCGCAGCGTGATGGTCGGCGGGCTGCACTTCATTGCCGGCAAGGTCGCCGACTCCACCCACGCGCTGCTGGGGCACGAGCGGCCGCCGGGTGCGCTGGCGGCGGCCGTGGCGGTCGACGGCAGGCTGCTCGGCCTGCTGATCCTCTCCGACGAACTTCGCGCCGGCACCGAGCAACTGTTGCGGGCGCTGCGGGAGCTCGGCATCGAGCGGATCGTGCTGGCGACCGGCGACCGGCACGAGGTGGCCAGGTTCTTCACCGCCGGTCTCTCCATCGATCTGGTTCGCTCGGAACTCACGCCCGACCAGAAGATCCTGGTGGTGCTGTCGGAGCGCAAGAACGGCCCGGTGATGATGATCGGCGACGGCGTCAATGATGCGCCCGCGCTCGCCGCCGCCGATCTCGGCATGGCCATGGGCGCCAAGGGCGCCGCCGCCTCGGCCGAAGCCGCCGACGTCGTGCTGCTGGTCGATCAGCTCGACCGCGTGCTGCCCGCGATCAGGATCGCGCGCCGCTCGCGCAATATCGCGCTGCAAAGCGTCATCGCCGGCATCGGGCTTTCTTTTATCGCCATGATCGCGGCGGCGCTGGGCTTCATCGTGCCGGTCGAGGGCGCGCTGCTGCAGGAGGTGATCGATGTCGCGGTCATCTTCAACGCGCTGCGGGCCTTGCGCGGCTAAACCCGCTCGCCAAGCGGCCTGTTCCTGACTAGATAAGCCGGATGACTAGCGCGCAATCCTCCCCAGACGACCAAAATCCGCTGTTGACCGAATGGACCGGCGCTTTCGCCCTGCCGCCGTTCGGCGCGATCGGCCCGCAGCATTTCCGTCCCGCCTTCGACTGGGCGCTTAGCCGCCACCGCACCGAGATCGACGCCATCGCCGCCAATCCGGCGGGCCCAAGTTTCGACAACACCATTACGGTGCTGGAGCGGAGCGGGCGCGAGCTCGATCGCGTCTCCAATGTCTTCTTCGTGCTGGCCGGCGCCGATACCGGCGACGCCATCGAGGCGATCGAGCGCGACGTCTCGCCGCTGCTCGCCCGTCACAGCAACGCGCTCTACCTCGACCGGGCACTCTATGCCCGCATCGCCGATCTCTACCGCCGGTGCGACGCGCTCGGCCTCTCAGACGAGCAGGCGCGCGTGCTCGACCGCTATCACACAAGGTTCGTGCGAGCCGGCGCCGCGCTCGGCAAGCCGGCGCAGGACCGCCTCGCCGCCATCAACGAGCGGCTGGCGAGCCTCGGCACCCAGTTTGGGCAGAACGTGCTGGCGGATGAAAAATCTTATGCGCTTGTGCTGGAGGAGGGCGACCTCGCCGGCCTGCCGGATTTTGCCCGCGCCGCCGCCCGTGCCGCCGCGCAGGAGCGCGGGCACGCCGGCAAATACGCCATCACGCTGGCGCGCTCTTCCGTCGAAAGCTTCCTGCAATTCTCCGCCCGCCGCGATCTGCGCGAGAAGGTGTTCCAGGCCTGGATCAGGCGCGGCGAGAACGGCGGCGTAACCGACAACCGCGCGATCATCGCCGAGATGGTGGGCTTGCGCGCCGAGCGCGCGAAGCTGCTGGGGTTTGCGAGTTTCGCCGACTACCGGCTCGACGATCAGATGGCGAAGACGCCGCAAGCCGCGCGCGGCCTGCTCGACGAAGTCTGGGGCCGGGCGCGCGCCAAGGCGAATGCCGAGCGCGACGCGCTGCAGGCGATGATCGCGCAGGAGGGCGGCAACTTCGCGCTGGCTCCTTCAGACTGGCGCTACTACGCCGAGAAGCTGCGCAAAGCAAAGTTTGATCTGGACGAAGCCGAGATCAAGCCGTACTTCCAGCTCGAGCGGATGATCGAGGCCGCCTTCGAGACCGCGCGCCGGCTGTTCGGCCTGAGCTTCAGACCGGTCGATGTGCCGCTCTATCACCCCGACGCCCGCGCCTTCGAGGTGACGGATGCGCATGGCCGTCACGTGGGCCTGTTCATCGGCGACTATTTCGCGCGCGGCTCCAAGCACAGCGGCGCCTGGATGACCTCGCTGCGCGACCAGGAGAGGCTCGCTGGCAATATCCGGCCGGTCATCCTCAACGTCTGCAATTTTTCCAAGCCGGCGGCGGGCGAACCGGCGCTGCTATCGTTCGACGACGCGCGCACGCTGTTCCACGAGTTCGGCCATGCGCTGCATGGCCTGTTGTCAAACGTGACCTATCCGTCGGTCGCCGGCACCTCGGTCAGCAGCGATTTCGTCGAGCTGCCCTCGCAGCTCTACGAGCACTGGCTGGAAGTGCCGGAGATCTTGCAAAATTATGCGCGCCACGCCCGCACCGGCGAGCCGATGCCGCAGGCGCTGCTCGACCGGCTGCTGGCGACGCGCACCTTCAACCAGGGCTTCGCAACGGTCGAATACACCGCCTGCGCGCTGGTCGATCTCGATGTCCATTCGGTGCCAGAGCCGGCTGCGCTCGACGTCACCGAATTCGAGCGCGCGAGCCTCGAGCGCATCGCCATGCCGGCGGAGATCGTCATGCGTCACCGCCTGCCACATTTCCAGCATCTGTTCTCCGGCAGCGGCTATGCGGCGGCCTATTACTCCTACATGTGGTCGGAGGTGCTCGACGCCGACGCCTTCGAAGCGTTCGAGGAGACCGGCAACGCCTTCGATCCCGAAACCGCCAAGCGGCTGCGCGACTTCATCTACAGCGCCGGCAATCTGCGCGACCCGGTGGAAGCCTACAAAGCCTTCCGCGGCCGGCTGCCAGCGGTGGATGCGCTGCTCAAGAAGCGCGGGCTTAGCCACGCCGTGCCCGCATGAACCTCCACACCGCCGGACATCGCCGTGGCGTCGTTTGCGCGCCGCATGCCGCGACCGTCGAGGACGGCCGCCAGATCCTGGCCGAGGGCGGCAATGCCATCGAGGCGATGATCGCGATGGCGGCGTCGATCGCGGCCGTCTACCCGCACATGAACCATGTCGGCGGTGATGGCTTCTGGCTGATCCGCCAGCCGTCGGGCCGGGTGCACGCGCTGATGGGGGCAGGCCGCGCCGGCGCCAAGGCGACGCCGCGGCTTTTTCGCGATGCCGGCCACCACGAAATCCCGACGCGCGGGCCGCTCGCCGCGCTCACCGTGCCGGGCGCGGTGGCGACTTGGCTGCTCGCAAGCGAAGCGGCCAAGACGCAGGTCGGCAAAGGAACGCGCGCCAAGCTGCCGCTCGACGTGCTGCTGGCCCCCGCGATCAAGCACGCGCGCGAGGGCTATGCGGTGACGCGCAGCCAGGCGCGGCTCACGGTGGAGAAATATGCCGAGCTCGAAACCGTGCCGGGCTTCATGAAAGCGTTCCTGGTCGACGGCAAGGCGCCGGAGGCGGGGACCAAACTCAAGCAGAGCGCCTTTGCCGCCACGCTCGAACAGCTGGTGCAGGCTGGGCTCGACGACTTCTATCGCGGCGATGTCGGGCGCGAGATCGCCACTGACTTGGAACGCATCGGCAGCCCGGTGACGCGCGCCGATCTGGAGAAATTCGAGGCGCGCGCCGTGGAGCCGCTCAGCGTCGCCACGCAAGCCGGCACGCTCTACAATTTGCCACCGCCGACGCAGGGCCTGGCCTCGCTGATGATTCTGGCGCTGTTCGACCGGCTGCGCGTCGCGAAGGGCGAGAGCTTCGAGCACATCCACGGCCTTGTGGAAGCGACCAAGCGCGCCTTCCGGATGCGCGACCGCTACGTCACCGATCCCGACCAGATCGACGTCGACCTCAAGCGCTTTCTCTCGCCCGCATTCCTCGATGCCGAAGCGGCCAAGATCGATGCCCGCAAGGCCGCGCGCTGGCCGGCGCCTGAGGCGCAAGGCGATACCGTCTGGATGGGCGCGGCGGATTCCTCCGGCCTCGTCGTCTCCTATATCCAGTCGATCTACTGGGAATTTGGCTCCGGCTGCGTGCTGCCGGCCACCGGCGTGCTGATGCAGAATCGCGGCGCCAGCTTCTCGCTCGATCCCAAGGCGGCGAATTCGCTGGCGCCCGGCCGCCGCCCGTTCCACACGCTCAATCCGGCACTCGCCGCGCTTAAGGACGGCCGCATCATCGCCTATGGCACCATGGGCGGCGACGGCCAGCCGCAAACGCAAGCTGCCGTGTTCACCCGCCACGTCCTGTTCGGCCAGCCGCTCGAGCGCGCGCTCGACGCGCCGCGCTGGCTGCTCGGCCGCACCTGGGGCTCAAGCCATACCAATCTGCGGCTGGAGCAGCGCTTCGACGGCAATCTGATCGATCGGCTGATGGCGGCCGGCCACGACGTCCAGGTGCTCGACGAGCCTTATTCCGACACCATGGGGCATGCTGGCGCCGTCATCTTGCATGTCGACGGTACGCTCGAAGGTGGCCACGATCCGCGCGCCGACGGCGGCGCGGCGGGCGTCTAGCGCATGATCCCGAAAAGTGGGAACCGGTTTTCGGAAAAGATCATGCGCAGGCAAAATGTTAGGGGCGGCACTGATTCAGTCTTAATAGGTCAAGCCCGAGTTCGGCACATTAACCGCGCAAATCTGCAATACTGTTACGCGCCACTTTTGTGCCGCACTCCGTGATAATGTTCCGGCGCATGACCGCCTCCGTCCGTATCCTCCTTATCGCCCTGCTGAGTCTGGCCTTCGCCGCGCCCGCCCGCGCGCATCCGCATGTCTGGGTGACGATGAAAACCGATCTCGTCTACGCGCCCGACGGCACCATCACCGGCGTGCGCCATGCCTGGTCCTTCGACGACATGTTCTCCGCCTTTGCCACGCAAGGTCTGGAGAGCAAGGAGACGGGCAAGTTCACCCGCGAGGAATTGGCGCCGCTCGCTAAGGTCAATGTCGAGTCGCTGAAAGAGTATGACTATTTCACCTACGTCACTGCCGATGGCGTGAAGGCGCCGCTGACCGACCCGCCGCTGAACGAATATTGGCTCGACTACAAGGATCAGGTCCTCACGCTGAATTTCATCCTGCCGTTGAAGACGCCGGTGAAGGCGAAGGAGCTGAAGCTCGATATCTACGATCCGAGCATTTTCATCGACTTCGCCTTCGACAAGCAGACGCCGGTGCATCTGGTTGGCGCGCCCGCGCAATGCAAGCTCGACGTGGCGCTGCCGCGCGAAATGACCTTCGCGGAAGGCAAGAAGCTCAGCGAGATTCCCGCTGACCAGCCCAACACGTCCATGGCTTGGGGGGCGCAATTTGCCAATAAGATTCTGGTGAAGTGTCCGTAAAACCTAACGTATGAATTCGCGGGGCGGCGTGCGTGCAGGGGGAAATTCTTGACATGAAGGTGTCCGGCCGGCGCTCCACTCTGGCGCAATGCGTTTTCTACATTGTCTGCAGTTTGCTTGTGCTCGCTGCGATCGACGCCGCGCTGGCGCAGCCCTTCGGCATGGCGCGTAGCGCAGCGCCGCCCGACATCGGCGGCGTCACCGGCTGGATCCTTGCCAAGCAGGCCGAGTTCTACCGCATGATGTCGGGCACCATCCGCGCCGCCAAGGCCGACGGTAGGGCCGCCTACACGCTGCTCGGCATCTCGTTCCTCTACGGCATCTTCCACGCCGCCGGCCCCGGCCACGGCAAAGCAGTGATCTCGTCCTATCTGGTCGCCAATGACGAGACCTGGCGGCGCGGCGTCGTGCTGTCGTTTGCCTCG
>DATBZY010000226.1:0-4150 GCA_036512915.1 Pseudolabrys sp.
GCGATACGGCCATGCTCGAGGCCGATGCGCAACTTTGCGCTGCGCTTGGCGAGCTCGGCGTCGAGCTCGCTTTCGAGCCCGCGGATTTTTTCGATCAGCTCGCTAATCTGCGGCGTCATTTTGTCGCTCCTCGGTGCGAGACGGTGGCGGAAGATGCACAGCGCCGTCAGTCCAGCGCCGTTGGGCAGGCGAGGCCCGCGCCCACTGGGAATTTATAGGCATTTTACTTGTGGTATATGCGCGCAAACGGTTCACTGGCCCTCGTGCGCGGCCGCCGTTTTCCTCCCTTTAGGCTTAGACGGCGGCGTGAATCCTCCACCTTATGCACACAGGGCCCCGCAAGGGGCCCTTTTTTTATGCGCGGGTCCGAAATGACCGTGAGCGCGGCACCAAACTCAGTGTCATGCGCGGGCTTGGCCCGCGCATCCATGATGAGGAGCCGCAGTAAGAGGCTTACGTAAGGCTACCGTCGCTGAACGTCATCATGGATTGCCGGGTCAAGCCCGGCAATGACGATGGAGAGACCAGCGAAACCGAGCGACGACGGCTCCGGGCTTACTCCAGCCCGGTCGGCACGTTCTTGTTTTCCGACGTGAGCTTCATGCCGGCGGCCAGCGCCATGGTCTCGGCCAGCGCGGCGAAATCCTTGGCGATGTATTCCTCCGGATTTTTCTGCAGCATGGCGGCGCCGAAATGGCTCTGCAGCACCTCGCGGGTCGCCGCCGTCACCGGCATCGGCACGTCCCACTCGCGGCCAAGGGCGAGGCCGAGATCGAGATCCTTGCGCAGCAGCTCGGGCGTGAAGGTCGTGGTCCAGTCGAGATTGACCAGCGCCGGCGTCTTGTAGCGGGTGAACATCGAGCCCATCACGCCGTTGTTCATGAAGGCGAGGAAGGCGTGGCGCGGCACGCCCATCTTGTTGGCGAGCAGCGTGATCTCGATCAGGTTCTCGATCACCACGCCGAGCATGACGTTGTGCGCGATCTTGCAGATGCGCGCGAGCTCGCCGTCGCCCACGTAAGAGACGCCTTGCGGCGCAAACACCTCGATCAGCGGCATCGCCACCTTGGCGTCGGCCTCGGGTCCCGACACCACGGCCGAGAGCTTGCCGGCCTTGATCACCTTGGCATTGCCGGACACCGGCGCGGCCAGAAAGCTCACACCGCGTTCGGTCAGCCGCTTGCGGATGGCGGCGGATTCCTCGACCGAGATCGACGAGCAATCGACCAGCATCTTCGGCTTGTTGGCGCCACTGAGCAGGCCGTCCTTGCCGAACACAACTTCCTCGACGTCTTTGCCGGTCGACACGATCGCAAACACCACGTCGCAACTGGCGAGATCGACCGGCTTGTCGACGATCTTGCCGCCCTTGGCGGCCAACGGTTCGGCCTTGGCGCGGGTGCGGTTCCAGATCGTCACATCATGGCCGGCCTTGAGCAGGCGCTCGGCCATCGGCGTGCCCATACGGCCGACCCCGATCCAGCCAATCTTTTGTGCAGTCTTCGACATCACGAAACTCTCCCGTTGAAGTTTTGCCGCAACCTAAGCGGACTTGCCCGGGGCTTTAGCCGTTCTGCCGTTAATTCGCCAGAGGCGTCCCGCCCATCAGGAACCCAGCGCGCGCGTGCTTGTGGTCGCCGTTCAAAGGGCACTATCCTGCGGTCAAAGTCGGCAACAAGGCCGACGCCCAGCGGCCCAAGGCCGCAAGCCAATGACAAGGGAGCAGCGCCGGCAGCGATGCAGGATGCAGTCACCACCATCACCGTGCCGGGTGCGCCCGGCCGCTCTGCGGGCGGCGACGAGCGCTGGCGCATGGTCGCGCGCAATATTTTTCCGTTCGTGGTGGTGGGCACGATCTGGGAGATCGTCGCCTGGGCGGGCGTGTTCCCACACCGGCTGTTTCCGACGCTAGAGGAAGTGGCGCTGTCCTTCGTCCAGCTCACCATCGCCGGGATCTTGCCGCACCACGCCATCGAGACGGTGATCCGCCTGCTCACCGGCTTCACGCTCGCCGCCGTGTTCGGCGTGACCATCGGCGTGCTGATGGGACGCTCGCGCCGGGCCGAGGACATCTTCCTGCCGCTGGTGAGCATCGGCGCGCCGATCCCCGGCCTCGCTTATGCGCCGCTGTTCCTGCTCTGGTTCGGCCTCGGCAATATTTCGGCGGTGCTGCTGGTCGGCTTCGTGGCCGCGTTCCCGATCATCTTCAACAGCTGGACCGGCGTGAAGGCGGTGAAGGAAATTTGGGTGCGCTCGGCGCAATCCATGGGCGCCGACGACCGCCGCATGTTCCGCCACGTGATCCTGCCCGGCGCACTGCCCTACATCCTGACCGGCCTGCGGCTCGGCTTGGCGCAGGCCTGGCGCATCCTGGTGGCCATCGAGATGCTCGCGGCCGTGCCCTGGGGCCTCGGCTGGATGATCTTCGGCGCGCGCGAATTCCTCAACACCGACGTCATGATGGCCGGCATCGCCGTGATCGGCATCATCGGTCTCACGCTGGAGAAATTGGTGTTCCAGAAGATCGAGCACTACACCGTCGTGCGCTGGGGAATGATTACCGCATGACCGACCAGGGACAGCGCGCACGCTCGCTCATCCGCGCCGCCATCACGCTCACGGCCGCCGCCGCCGTGTACGAGGCGCTGGCGCGCAGCGGTTATTTTGCGCCGGCGCTGCTGCCGACGATTCCGCTCATCGCGCGCGCTTTGTACGCCAGCCTCGCCGACGGCAGCATGCTCGAGCACGCCGCCTTCACCTTGTACCGGGTGATGTTCGGCTTCGGCCTCTCCATGGTGGTCGGTATCCCGCTCGGCATCCTGATGGCGCGCTTCCGGCCAGTGGAAAATTTCTTCCTGCCGCTGGTGAGCGCGCTGATGCCGATCCCCTCCTTCGCGCTGGTGCCGCTGTTCATGCTGTGGTTCGGCATCGGCAACACCACCACCGTGCTGATCGTGTTCTACGCCGCGACCTTCCCGATGCTGTTCAACACCTGGTCGGGCGTGCGCTCGGTCAATCCGCTCTGGCTGCGCGCGGCCGGCGCCATGGGCGCCGACGAGCACAGCCTGTTCTGGAAGGTGATCATTCCCGGCGCCTCGCCCTTCATCATTACCGGCATGCGGCAGGCGTTCCTGCGCGCGTGGATCGCGGTGGTGGGCGCCGAGATGATCGCGGCTTCCGATTGGGGGCTCGGCTGGGTGATCTTCGACGCCAAGGAATTCCTCAATACCGACATCATGCTGGCGGCGCTCGTCGTCATCGGCGCCATCGGCTACTTGTTCGAGCGTCTGGTGTTCGGCTCGCTTGAGCGCGCAACGGTGCAGCGCTGGGGCATGACACGCGCGGCGAAAGGTTAGGGCAGATGAGCCAAGCGACTTCAACCGATCCGGTTCTCTGGAGCATCGACGCGCGCGGCGTAGCGCACGTCACGCTCAATCGTCCGGAAGTCTACAACGCCTATAACGGCGAGCTGATCGCGGCGCTGCTGGCGGCGTATGACGCGCTTGGCCGCGAAGCGTTGCGCGCGATCGTGATTGCCGGCCAGGGGCGGAATTTTCAGGCCGGCGCCGACGTCAATTGGCTCGACACGGTGCGGCGCTCGTCACCGCAGGAAAACTTGACCGCCTCGCGCATGACCGCAGAAGCGGTGCAGCGGCTCAACCTACTGCCGGTCCCGACCGTCGCGCTGGTGCAAGGCGCCTGCTTCGGCGGCGGCACCGGCATCATTGCCGCCTGCGACATCGTGATTGCCGCCGACAACGCGACGTTCTCGATCGCCGAGGTGCGGGTCGGAGTGGCCGGCACCATCATCATCCCGCAGCTCAACGATGCCATCAGCGTGCGCCAGGTGCGACGCTACGCGCTCACCGGCGAACGCTTCGACGCCAAGGAAGCGCACCGAATCGGCCTCGTGCATGAAGTGGTGCCGCTGGCCGAGTTGGCAGCCGCCGGCGAGCGCATCGTCGGCCATCTGCTGGCCAACGGACCGGATGCGATCGGGCAAACCAAGATCTGCGCGCTGCGCTCGGCCTGGAGCCATCTCGACGATGCGGCCTTCACCGCGCTGATCGAAAGTCACGCCGCCAAACGTCAGTCGGACGAGGCGGCGGAAGGATTGGCTGCGTTCCTGGAAAAACGTCCGGCGCGCTGG
>DATBZY010000227.1:0-3305 GCA_036512915.1 Pseudolabrys sp.
GATCGAGGCCTTGCTGGCGATCGGCCTGATTTTCGGCATCTTCGTCACCATCTCGGGCGCGGTCGCCGCCATCCACCTTGCGGTCGCCGCAGTCGGCGTCTATCGCGTCACCGGCAAATATCTGTGGAATATCGGCGGCTACGAATTCTGCCTGTTCTGGGCGATCTGCTGCTGGGTGGTGGCGATGCACGCCTATTACGCCGGCGGCATCTGGGGCTGACACGACAATCAACCGCACGAAATCTCCGTTCCTCGAAAGGAAGTCCGACCAATGGCTAGCGTCCTGTTTTCTCCGATCACCATGCGCGGTCTCACTCTGCCGAACCGGGTCGTGGTGTCGCCGATGTGCCAGTACAATTCCAACAACGGCTCGGCCAACGATTGGCATTTGATGCATCTCGGCAACATGTCGCTCGGCTGCGCCGGCCTGGTGATGACCGAGATGACCAACGTCAATCCGCAGGGACGCATCTCGCCGAAATGCGCCGGCATGTGGTCCGACGACAACGAAGCCGCGCTCAAGCGCGTGTATGAGTTCTGCCGCACTTATGGGGTTGCGAAACTCGGCGTGCAGCTCGCGCATGCCGGACGCAAAGCGCCGACCACGCCGCCGGGCGCCGGCGGCAAGCCGATCCTGACCAAGGAAGAAGGCGGCTGGACGCCGGAAGCGCCGTCGGCGCTGCCCTACGACACCGGCTGGGCGGTGCCGCACGCCATGACCAAGGACGACATCAAGCGCTGCATCGGCGAATTCGCCGCAGCGGCCAAACGCGTCGATCGCATCGGCTATGACGTGATCGAGCTGCACGGCGCGCACGGTTATCTTGCCCATCAATTCTTGTCGCCGCTCTCCAATAAGCGCACCGACGAATATGGCGGCTCGCTGGAAAACCGCATGCGTTTTGCCATCGAGATGTACGAGGCGGTGCGCGCGGTATGGCCGGAGCAAAAGCCGGTCGGCATCCGCGTTTCGGCAACCGACTGGGTCGACGGCGGCTGGACGCCGGAAGAGACGGTGGTGCTGGCGAAGGAGCTCAAGCGGCTCGGCTGCGATTATATGGACGTGTCCACCGGCGGGCTCGATCCGAAGCAGAAAATTCCGCTAGCGCCCGGCTATCAGGTTCCGTTCGCGGAAAAGGTGAAGCGCGAGAGCGGCATCGCCACCCAGACGGTCGGCCTGATCGCCGGCTACCAGCAGGCGGAAGACATCGTGGCCTCCGGCAAGTCGGACATGATCTGCCTCGCCCGCGGCGCCTTGTGGGATCCGCGCTGGGCCTGGCACGCAGCCGAGGAACTCGGCGCCGAGACGCCCTATGCGCCGAAGATGATGGCCTGCCATCCCAAGCTGCGGCCGCAACTGTTTCCTAAGCGAGCGCAGCCGGCGAGCTAAACGAACCATCCGAACGCCGGACGGCCCGCGCGGTGCATTGCCGCGCGGGTCTTGGCGTTTTGCTGGCGAGAATCGCGCCGCGGGATGTGATTAGGGTTTCACCCGCTGAATAAATTTCGCGAACGCCGCGAGCTGCAGCTTGATGACGTCCTTGGTCGGCTGGTCCTTGAGCTCGAGCGTCTCCTTGTCGAACTTGGTCTGCGCCGCGCCGACAAAAACCTCGGGCGTGCCGAAGATGAAGGCATTGAGAAACGTCATCGACATGCGCCAGTGATACTGCATGCGGGCACCGCCGAGCGGGCCCTGGCTCGCCGACTGGATCGCCACCGGCTTCTCCTTGAACGGCTGGTCCTTCATGCGCGACACCCAGTCGATCGCGTTCTTGAGCGCGCCGGGCATCGACCAGTTGTATTCCGGCGTCACGAACAGCACGCCGTCGGCGGCACGGACCGCCGCGGCGAGATCGTTGACCGGAGCGGGAAAGCCTGACGCTTCCTGGACGTCCGCATTGTAGAGCGGAAACGTCGCGAACGACGGCGCCGTGATCAATTTCACGTCGGGGGGCGCCAACTCCGGCAATGCGCGCGTCAATGCGGCATTATACGAGCCTTTGCGCAACGAACCGCAAATAACGAGCACCTTGAGCTGATCGGCCATTTCACCCTCTTTAACTGTTCCCGCAACGCTACCCCGCTATTGCGGCGTGAGCCCCGCCTTGTCGCGCACCGACTTCCATTTGTCGACCTCGTCCGCCATGTGCTTGCCGAATTCGGCCGGCGTCGAGACATGCACCGCGGCACCGGCTTTCGCCATCTGCTCGCGGATTTCCGGGCGCGCCAGGGTTTCCTTGAGTGCGGCGTTGGTTTTGTCGACGATCGCCTGCGGCGTGCCGGCGGGATAGACCCAGCCGTACCAAGTCATCACCAAATAGCCCGGCACCCCCGATTCCGCCACCGTCGGCACATCGGGAATCGTCGGCCAGCGGTTGGACGAACCGACCGCGAGAATTTTCAACTCGCCGGCCTGCACTTGGCCCTGCACCGCGTGCGCCAGCTCGACCGCGTAGTCCACTTCCTGCGCGCGCAAGGCGGTGACCACCCCCGGCGTGCCGCGATAGGGAATGTGCTTCACGTCGATGCCGGTCATTTGGCGCAGCAATTCGCCGGCGAAGTGCTGGGTCGAACCGAGGCCGACGCTGGCAAAATTGAGTTTGCCGGGCGAGGCCTTGGCAAGCTGCACCAGCCCCTTGATGTCGTTGGCCGGGAAATCCTTGCGGGCGACCACGACGAAGGCGGCGTCGGCGACCAGCGCCACCGGCGCAAAATCCTTGACCGCGTCATAGCGCAGCGACTTGAGCATCACCGCCGACACCGTGTGGCCGGCGCTGATCATGGCGGCAGTGTAGCCGTCCTTGTCGGCCTTCGCGGCCGCCTCGGAGGCGATCGAGCCGCCGGCGCCCGGCTTGTTCTCCACCACCACCGACTGGTGCAGCAGTTCGGACAGCGGCTGCGCGATGATGCGGGCCACAATGTCGGTGCCGCCGCCGGCCCCGAAGCCGACCAGCACGCGGATCGGCTTGTCCGCAGGCCACTCGGCCACCGCCGGCGCGGCCGCGGCCATCAAGACGCCGGCCGCCATGGCGGCCGCGATCGTTGCGCGTTGCATGATTCCTCCCAAAGATTTGGCGCGCCTCCCCCACGGGGGGCGCCTGTTTTTTGTCGCCGTTAAAGAAACGCGCGCAGGCGATGGATTGTCAACCGGTGAGGCTTCTCATCTCAGGGCAATCGGGTGAAGAAGTGCGTGACAATGGGATGAAGTGCTGAATCTGTCGTGATCCTCTGATTCGGTTGGCGGAGGACGCGATGGCGACTGCGGGGGAATTTGGTGCGATCGGTGAAGCGATTGTTTTTCTGAG
>DATBZY010000228.1:0-2780 GCA_036512915.1 Pseudolabrys sp.
CAGGCGGCGAATTATCCGTTCTGCACCATCGAGCCGAATGTCGGCGAGATCGCGGTCCCGGATCCGCGCCTGGAAAAACTTAGCGCGCTGGCGAAGTCGGAACAGATTATTCCGACCCGCATCACCTTCGTGGACATCGCCGGCCTGGTGCGCGGCGCCTCCAAAGGCGAGGGGCTCGGCAACCAGTTTCTCGCCACCATCCGCGAAGTCGACGCGATCGTCCATGTGGTGCGCTGTTTCGAAGACAGCGACATTACCCACGTGGAAGGCAAGATCGATCCGGTCGCCGACATCGACACCATCGAGACCGAATTGATGCTGTCCGATCTCGACAGCCTGGAAAAACGTGTCGACAATCTGGAGAAAAAGGCCAAAGGCACCGGCGAAGACGCGAAGCTTGCCAAGGAAATGCTCGATCTGATCAATCGCGCGCTCGTGCTCCTGTGCGAGGGCAAGCCGGCACGTCTCGTCGAGCGCAAGCCCGAGGAGGAAAAGCTGTTCCACTCGCTTGGTCTGCTCACCTCGGCGCCTGTGCTCTATGCCTGTAACGTCGAAGAAGCGGCGGCCGCGACCGGCAACGAATTTTCACGCAAAGTGGAAGAACGCGCCAAGCAGGAGGGCGCCGTTGCGGTGGTGATTTCGGCCAAGATCGAGTCGGAAATCGCGACGCTGCCGCCAGAGGAGCGCGCCGAATATCTGGAAGCGGTCGGGCTCAAAGAAACCGGACTCGATCGCCTTATCCGTGCCGGCTACGTGCTGCTTCATCTGGTGACCTATTTCACCGTCGGGCCGAAGGAGACGCGGGCCTGGACCATCACGCAGGGCACCAAGGCGCCACAGGCGGCCGGCGTGATCCATACGGATTTCGAGCATGGCTTCATCCGCGCCGAGACCATCAGCTATGGCGACTATATTGCCGTCGGTGGCGAAGCCGGGGCGCGCGATGCCGGCAAGATGCGGCTGGAAGGCAAGGACTACGTGGTCGCCGACGGCGACGTGATGCATTTCCGCTTTGCCAACTGAGCGATTGAACCGCGGGCTTATTCCGCGCGAGTATAGCAAGACGTGATCGCGTCCGCGCTCTGACGCAGGGGGTATCATGCCACCGATCGCCTTTGCTCGCCGTTTCTCTGCCGCTCTCGCATTTATGTATTTTTTTGCCGCCGCGCCGGCCACGGCGGAAGTCGAAAAATTCATGCGCCACTGCGATGGCAAGCTCTGCGCATATTATCGCGCCTCGGTCACGATCCCGGAGGGCTGGGTCGAGGACCCGGAAGCCAGTCGCGAACTCGGCGTGCAAATGCTGCTGCCGAAGGGCCAGTCGTTCGAGGCCGCGCCTGCCAAGATCTATGTGCTGGTTCGCTACAATCGTGAAAAGCAACCGGTCTCGGCCATTGCGCGCGATACCTATCGGGATTGGCGCGAGCGTGCGAAGAATGCCAAGGTCGCAAAGCTTTCCGACGTTGCCCGCCAAAATGGCAAAGCCGCTTTTGAACGTCACCAGTTCGAAGCACCGAAGCTTGCCGAACAGGGATTCGAAGTTACCTCACTGGCGGCCGACAGCGACAAAGATGGCAACGGCTATGTCGTCGTGGTCTGTCTCTCCGCCAATACGCGTGAAGCGCGCGTGTCTGCCGAAGCGGCCTATATGTCGATCTTGACAGCGTACTGAGCGCGGTCTGCGATCATGCCAAAATTGTATTGGGAAGACTTCCAGCCCGGCGCGGTCGCGGTTTACGGCCCGCGGCTGGTCACGCGCGAGGAGATCGTCGCCTTCGCCGCCGAGTTTGACCCGCAACCAATGCATCTCGACGAGGCGGCGGCGAGCGCCACCTTGCTGGGCGGCCTCGGCGCCTCCGGCTGGCACATTTGCTGCCTGCTGATGCGCATGATTGCCGACGGCTTCCTGCTCGATTCCACCTCGATGGGCGCGCCCGGTATAGACGAGGTGCGCTGGCTCAAGCCGCTGCGGCCGGGCACGCAGATCCGCGTGCGCTCGACCGTGCTGGAAAGCCGTCCCTCCAAGAGCCGGCCGGACATGGGCCTGACGAAATTCCGCTATGAGGTACTCGACGAGATCGGAAGCGTCCTGACCACCATGGTCACGACCGCGATGTTGGGCCGCCGCCAACCGGAGGCGCGGCCGTGAAATATTTCGAGGACATCCGCGTCGGCGACGTATACGAGGTCGGCCGCTACACCTTCACCGCCGACAACATCAAGGCGTTCGCCACCCGCTTCGATCCGCAATCGTTCCATGTCGACGAGGCGGCGGCGGCGCGTTCGCATTTCGGCGGGCTGGTCGCCTCCGGCTGGCATACCGCGGTGGCCTGGATGCGGCTGATGATCGACTATCGCCGCCGCATGGACGAGGCGATGCGCGCGCGCGGCGAGCCAGTCGCCGGCATCGGCCCGGCACTCGGCTTTCGCGAGCTGAAATGGCTCAAGCCGGTCTATGTCGGCGACACCGTCGCGTATAAAAGCGAAGTGATCGAGACGCGCCTGTCCGACAGCCGGCCGGGCTCCGGGCTGATGACGTTTCGCTCGACCGGCGTCAACCAGAACGGTGAGCCGGTGATCTCGCTCGTGAGCATCACCTTTGTCGAGCGGCGCCGGGAGACGCCATGACCGCCGCGGCCGCCAGCACGCACAGCAAAGCCGAGGAGCGGCGCGCGCTCGGCGTGGCCTGCGGCGCGCATGCGCTGCACGACGGCTATACCGACCTGATCTACGTCCTGCTGCCGATCTGGCAGCACGAATTCGGCCTCGGCTTTGCCGCG
>DATBZY010000229.1:0-12862 GCA_036512915.1 Pseudolabrys sp.
TGTTTCGGTGCGCTTGGCCGTAGCCACCCGGTAAGCGATGCCGCGGCAATTGCCGCCGCGATCGAGACCGAGCACCAGGCCGGGCCGTTCCGGCGTGCCGCGATGGACGAAGGAATAGACGCAGAGCGCGCGGTGGGCGCCGACCAGGCGGGCATAGCGCCGCTCCAGGAAGTCGAAGCCTGGCTGCCACATCAGCGATCCGTAGGCGAAAACCCATACGTCTTCGCCGGCTTGGTCTAATGTTTTGCTCATCGTGGTAGGAATTAGACCACGTCGTTGACAGGGGCCCGGCGAAGGCGCTCGCGTAACAGGCCCGATATCGCTAAGCAACCCGTGCGGCCCAGAAACGCCGCATTCGGCAGGTGTTACAAGTGCATGATCCCGAAAAGTGGGCACCGGTTTTCGGGCAAGATCATGCACCAAGTGAAATAAGTTAATGGCTAGATCCTGTTCCGCGCGCCGGCGCAGCTGGCGCTACATCTCGCTGCTGATCCTGGTCGCCGCCCTGTTCGGCGGCTGGAGCTGGTTTTGGACCTTTGCCGCCGGCAAGGCCGAGGCCACCATTGAGGGCTGGCGCGCGCGCGAGGCCAAGGCCGGCCGCGTCTATGCCTGCGGCGCGCAGAGCATCGGCGGCTATCCGTTCCGCTTCGAGATGAACTGCGATCAAGCCTCCGCGCTATTTGGCAGCAACCAGCCGCCGCTCGAGATCAAGAGCAAAGGCATCCTGATCGCTGCGCAGGTCTACCAGCCCACCTTGCTGATCAGCGAATTCCACGGGCCGCTCACCATAGCCAATCCCGGCCAGGCGCCGGACATCGTGGTCAACTGGAAGCTCGCGCAGTCGAGTCTGCGCGGCACGCCGGCCGCGCCCGAGCGCGTGTCACTGGTGTTCGACCGTCCGGTGGTTGACCGCGTAACCGGCGGCAGCCAGCAGAATCTGCTGCGCGCCAATCGCATCGAAATCCACGGCCGTATCGCCGAGGGCTCCGTCACCAACAATCCGGTGATCGAGGCGGCGTTGAAGCTCGACAAGGCCTCGGCGCCGGGCTTGC
This sequence comes from Pseudolabrys sp., assembly GCA_036512915.1. Classification (GTDB taxonomy): domain Bacteria; phylum Pseudomonadota; class Alphaproteobacteria; order Rhizobiales; family Xanthobacteraceae; genus Pseudolabrys. The sequence goes on from DATBZY010000229.1 coordinate 1,053, forward strand.
ATCCCGCCGCGGCGCAGCCGGTCGATGCCGACATTACCGCGGTCCTGCGTGGCTTGAAGGATTTTGCTCCCAAGCCCTGGCCGGCGCGTTTCCGCGAGATCCAGGCAGCGGGCGGCGGCATCGAAATCGGGCAAGCGCGGGTGCAGGCGGGCGAAACCATTGCGGTCGGCAACGGCACCCTATCGCTCAATGCGAACGGACGGCTCGAAGGCCAGTTGCGCGTCACGGTCGCCGGGCTCGAGCCGTTTCTCAATTCCATCGGCGCGCAGCAGATGGTGCAGTCTTCGCCCAGCATGGACAAGCTCTCAGGCGTGCTCGACCGCCTGGCGCCCGGCCTCGGCAATGTCGCGCGCCAGCAGGCCGGCGCGAATATTTCGCTCGGGGTCAATCTGCTCGGCGAACAGACGACGCTCGAAGGCAAGCGCGCGGTCACGTTGCCGCTGCGCATCAACGATGGTGCGATGTTTCTGGGGCCGATCTCGATCGGCAAGGCGCCGGCGTTGTTCTAATCCTCGTCCGCCGCGTAAGGCCGCGGCAGCGGCTCGTGCGGCAGCTCGGGATGCGGGCGGCCGAAATCCGGCGCGGGCGAATCCTGGCCGATCTCGACGATGCCTTTGCGGATTGCGCGCGTGCGGGCGAAGTGCTGGTAGAGCGCATCGCCGTCGCCCTTGCGAATCGCCTTGGTTAGCGCCGCGACGTCTTCGTTGAAGCGCCCAAGCATTTCCAGCACCGCATCCTTATTGGCAAGGAATACGTCGCGCCACATGGTTGGGTCAGAGGCCGCGATGCGGGTGAAATCGCGGAATCCGCCGGCGGAGAACTTGAGCACCTCCGAGCGCGTCACCGTCTGCAGCTCGTCGGCGGTGCCGACAATGGTGTAGGCGATCAAATGCGGTAGATGGCTGGTGATAGCGAGCACCAGGTCGTGGTGATCGGGCGCCATGGTCTCCACATTGGCGCCGAGCAGGCGCCAGAACGCGGCGAGCTTCCCCACCGCTTGGCGGTCGGTGCCTTCGGGCGGCGTCAAAATGCACCAGCGGTTCACGAACAATTCGGCGAAGCCGGCGTCGGGGCCGGAATATTCGGTACCGGCGACCGGATGGGCGGGCACGAAATGCACGCTCTTCGGCAGATACGGGGCCATGTCGCGAATGACAGAACCTTTGACCGAGCCGACATCGGAGACGATGGCGCCGGGGCTAAGATGCGGGCCGATCTCCTCGGCTACCGCGCCGCAGGCGCCGACCGGAATGCTAACGATGACGAGATCGGCGCCCTCGACCGCGGCAGCATTGGTTTCCACCACCTGATCGGCGAGGCCTAGCTCGGCGACGCGCCGCCGCGTTTGCGGAGAGCGCGCCGTGGCCACGATCGAGCCGGCAGCCCCTTGCGCGCGCGCGGCACGCGCGATCGAGGAGCCGATCAGCCCGACGCCGATCAGGGCAAGCCGATTGAACAGGGTGGCCGGTTTGCTCACGCCGCCTGCCCCAGGAACTCCGCCAGCGCCTGCACCACCAGGCGGTTGGCTTCTTCGGTGCCGACGCTCATCCGCAGCGCGTTCGGCAGCTTATAGGCGCCGACCTGGCGCAGGATCAGCCCGCGCTTGGTGAGGAAGGCATCGGCTTCCTTGGCGGTGCGGCCCTTTGTGTCGGGAAAGTGGATGAGCAGAAAATTTCCCACGCTCGGCGTGACCGCCAAGCCGAGCTTGCCGATTTTCTCGGTGAGCCAGGCGAGCCAGCGCGTATTGTGCTCGCGCGAGCGCGCGACATGAGCGTTGTCGCGGATGGCGGCAATACCGGCTGCGATCGCGGCGGCATTCACGTTGAACGGTCCGCGGATGCGGTTGATCGCATCCACCACGTGCGGAGGCCCATACATCCAGCCGAGCCGCAGCGCGGCCAGGGCATAAATCTTCGAGAAGGTGCGGCACATCACGACGTTTTCGGAGGTGGCCACCAGCTCGATGCCGGATTCGTAGTCGTTGCGCTGGACATATTCCGCATAGGCCGCGTCGAGCACGAGCAGCACGTGCGGCGGCAAGCTCTGGTGCAGTCGCTTGACCTCGTCGAACGGGATGTATGTGCCGGTCGGATTGTTCGGATTGGCCAGGAACACCACTTTGGTCTTCGGGGTCACCGCCTCGAGCATGGCGTCGACATTAACCGTGTAATTCGTCTCCGGCGCCACGATCGGCTTAGCGCCGGCCGCGAGCGTCGCGATTGGATAGACCAGGAAGCCGTGCGTGGCGTGGATCGCCTCATCGCCGTCGGTGAGATAGGCGCGCGCGATCAGATTGAGCAGATCGTCGGAGCCGGCGCCGCAGACGATGCGCGTCGGGTCGAGCCCGAATGCCGCTCCGATCGCCTCGCGCAAGTCGGAGGCCGCGCCGTCCGGATAGTCCTCCAGGTGCTCGCCGACCGCGCGATAAGCGGCGATAGCCTTCGCGCTCGGGCCCAACGGGCTCTCGTTGGAGGACAGCTTGAACACTTTGGCGAAGCCGGGCGCCGTGCTCTTGCCCGGGATATAGGGGGCGATATCGAGCACGCCGGGGCGCGGTTGGGGACGGGTCGCGGTCATTCGTAACCTCAAAATTCGACGGTGCCTGCATAGGGCAGGCCATCAGTCATCGCCGACGTCAGGGATTACTTCTCGGCGGCAATCGTATAGCGGGTTGCGTGGCTGCCGACGAGGGCCGCCGAACGCACCGTGGCCCCGGCTTTAACCAAGACCTCACTGATCGTTTCAAGGCTCACGCCCTTCGGCAGCGTGACCAGCAAGGCAGCGCCATCGAAGGCGCGGTCGGGCACGGCGATGAAATCCGCCCGCATCGACAGCGCCTGCGCTGCGCCAGCGCCCCAGCCGGAGACGCGTATGCTCCACACCGCAGCTTCGGTCGCCATGGCGTCGGCGGCTACCCTTGAGAGCACGAAGACCGGCAAAGCGGCCGGGTGGTCGGCGCGCTCGACGAAGGGCAGGCGCGCGATGATCTTGGGCGCGGCGTCGAATTCGAGCGCGCTCCACCAGGCGCCGGCGCCGGCCACCGGGATCGCCGGCACCAGGCCGAGATCGCCTTTCGAGGCCGACACCGCAGCGACCACGCCGGCGGCGCCCATATGCGGCACGAATGGCACCGTGAAACCGAAATGAAAGCGGGCAGAATCCCGCATCAACGCGTCGCCCGCCGAAAGGTCGGCATGCACCGAGAACGGCGCCTGCACATAGGTGAAGGTCGAGATGATGACGCGCCAGATGCTCTCGACGGTGTCGAGCGGTAGTATTCCTTTGTGTCGCTTGACCAGACGGCGCATCATCTCCGCTTCGCGTACCGGGCGGAATGCGGAGCCGGTCTCCTGGCTGCGCTTGACCGTGATCAGCCGGTCGATGATCTCGCCGCGCTCCATCAGGAGCTGGTGCATCGCCTCGTCGATACGGTCGATCTCCTTGCGCAGATCGCCCAGCGAGGGTGCTTCGGGTGGCTTCGTCATGGCGGCATTGATAGGAGGGCCGGGGCTTGAAATCAAAGAAAACATTGACAGCATGTTCCTGGCTACCTAAACGGCCCGCGACCCGGGAGGAGTTATTTCCCAGGAACGCGGCGCGCCAGGGAGCGCGAAGAGCGACATGGTCGAGGCCAATCTGAGCAGCCCGCGCGAAGCGCCGGACGCACCGCGCGAGGCGGATTTTCCGCGCGACTCGCTCGTCGCGCATTTTGGCATCGACCAGCCGCTCAAACTCGACGCCGGCGTCGAGCTTTCCCCATTCCAGATCGCCTACAGGACCTACGGCACACTCAATGGCGATCGCTCCAATGCGGTGCTGGTGTGCCACGCGCTCACCGGCGACCAGCACGTGGCGAGCGTGAATCCGGTCACCAAAAATCCGGGTTGGTGGGAGACCATGGTCGGTCCCGGCAAGCCGATCGATACCGAGCGCTATTTCGTCATCTGCCCGAACGTGGTCGGCTCCTGCATGGGCACGACCGGGCCCGCCTCGACCAATCCGAAAACAGGCAAACCCTATGCGCTGAGCTTTCCCATTGTGACCATCCGCGACATGGTGCGTGCGCAGGCCATGCTGCTCGATGAGTTGAAGATCGATACGCTGTTCGCAGTGGCGGGCGGCTCAATGGGTGGCATGCAGGTGCTGCAATGGGCGGCGAGCTATCCGAGCCGAGTATTCTCCGCGCTGCCGATTGCCTGCGCCACCCGTCATTCGGCGCAGAATATCGCGTTCCACGAGGTTGGCCGGCAGGCGATCATGGCTGATCCGGAGTGGCGGGGCGGTAATTATTTAACGGAAGGTACCGACCCAAAGCATCGCGGCCTCGCGGTGGCGCGCATGGCGGCACACATTACGTATCTTTCCGACGCTGCGCTGCACCGCAAATTTGGCCGGAGGTTCCAGGACCGCGATAACTTAACGTTCTCGTTCGACGCCGATTTCCAGGTGGAGAGCTATCTGCGCCACCAGGGCATCTCGTTCGTGGAGCGCTTCGACGCCAATTCGTATCTCTACCTCACGCGCGCCATGGATTATTTCGACCTGGCCGCCGACTCCGGCGGCGTCCTGGCCAACAGCTTCAAGGGCACGCAGACCCGCTTCTGCGTGATTTCCTTCACCAGCGATTGGCTGTTTCCGACCGCCGAGTCGCGCGCGATCGTGCACGCGCTCAACGCGTCGAGTGCCCGCGTCTCGTTCGCCGAGATCGTCACCGACAAGGGCCACGACGCCTTCCTGCTCGACGAGCCGGAACTGTTCGCCATCGTGCGCGGGTTCCTCGACGGCGCCCGCAAGGCGCGCGGCCTCGCCGGCAAGAGTTGACACCATGAGCAATCTCACCGTCGCCAATATTGCGCGCACGCCGGGCGGCGCCCGCATCGACTTGGTGATGGTCGCCGAGATGGTGGAGCGTGGCGTCAAGGTGCTCGACGTTGGTTGCGGCGATGGCGAGCTGCTGCGTCTGCTCAGCGAAAGCCGCGGCGTCGACGGCCGCGGCATCGAGCTCTCGCGCGAGGGCGTGAACGAATGCGTGGCCAAGGGCCTTGCCGTGATCCAAGGCGACGCTGACACCGACCTCGCCGACTATCCGGACGATGCCTTCGACTACGTCATCCTGTCGCAGACGCTGCAGGCGACGCGCCATCCGCGCGTCGTGCTCGAGCACATGCTGCGCATCGGCCGCCACGCCATCGTATCGTTTCCGAATTTCGGCCACTGGCAGGTGCGCCTGCAAATCCTGTTGTTCGGACACATGCCGCGGACCGACATCCTGCCCTATAGCTGGTACGACACGCCCAACATCCACCATTGCACCATCAAGGACTTCCGCCAGCTCTGCACCGAGGTCGGGGTGAAGCTGGAGAAGGCGGTGGCGCTCAATGCCTGGGGCAGCCCGTTGCGGCTCAACGCGCCCTGGTGGTTCTGGAACCTGTTCGGCGAGCAGGCGGTGTTTCTGCTCAGCCGCAAGGACTGACGGCCGCAGCGGTCGATATCCAAAGCCGGCCGAATTGCTGCGCTGCAACCTAATCTTTGCTGCACTGCACTTTCTTCTTGGCTACACGTTCCATATAACTTTCCATCAAGTATAAACGCTGACTAACACTGTATATCGTTTTATATGTACGTATTTCAATAATAAATAATCGTATATTTTCTTAGTCATATGTATTAACAAGCTATATCTTTCTTTATTGCATAAAATGACCTTCGAATGATCACGATTTAGCCATTCTTGGACGGTGTTTAGGCTTCGTGTCTATTTCTGATTCTATCCGGACTGGACGCATTGCTTTGGTGATAAGGGGACTACATCTCATGACACTTGGAAGAAAAAGACGGGCGGCATTTTTGCTATTTTCGGTCGCGTTTGCGGTTCTCACCGCGCCAGCGCTCGCAACGCCCGCCCATAAGGCCGTGCATCATCGGCATCGTCATGCCGGGCAGGTCGCGATGCAGCCGGCCAATAGCGGCGCCGGACAGGACGACCGCTATGCGGTCGTCGCCGCTCAGCCGGCTATCGGCGAAGCCACCCAAGGCCGTCGACGTGCCGCCCAGGCGCACGCGAATTCCGCCTTTGGCGGCGTCACTTCGAATTCGCTCGTTTCGGAAGCCCGTAAGTATATCGGCACCAATCCGACCGGGCGCGGCAGCCTGTGGTGCGGGGCGTTTATGGACTTGGTCCTCAAGCGCACCGGCCATGCCGGCGGCGGCAACCTCGCCAGCGCCTATGCGCACTACGGCAATCGCGTGTCGGGACCACAGGTCGGCGCCATCGCGGTGATGGGCCGGCGCGGCGGCGGCCACGTCGGCGTGGTGACCGGCGTCGATCCGAACGGCAATCCGATCATCCTATCGGGCAACCACAATCGCACGGTCGCCGAATCGGTTTATCCGAGCGGACGGATCTCGGCCTATGTGCTGCCGGGCGGCTGATCGCCGCTCGATCTGCGTTTGACAAAACCCGCGTCTCGCTTGGCACAAGCGGGGCGCGGCTTTTTTTTGCGGGCGCTGCGCCGTTTGCTGCTTCAAGTTTAACGATTAAAGTTACAAGGTGGGCGCCCCCAAGCGTGAATTTTCACGCCCGTTCGGCATCACTGCATTGATCGCGCGCATATTTTTTCGTTGGCCGCGAAAATCATCGCGTGCGCCGGTTCCCGCATAAACCATTTCATCGTTAATTCATTCTGATCAATTTGCGGAAAATTGTCGTGCTACCTCCCGTTCATCGCCTGCGCAAAGCCGGCGCGCACAAGAAAACTGGGCAACGGGGACCCACCCATGCGCCTCAAGACTCGTATCGTGCTCGCCGGCGGCTGCGTCATCTTGCTGGCGCTGAGCATTCCCGCGTTCAGCCGTCCTTCGCCGCGCGGTCTCGAGGCCGATCACCATGCGCAGCCCGGTCATGCCGTGCCAAAAAAGAAAAGCGCGCAGCACGCGCCCAAGCCCAATAACAAAAGACGCATCGCCGGCCGGCCCCAAGAACATAGCGAGCGCCTGCCGGCCGCCGAACGTCCGCAGCCCGTGGCCGCTGTATCGAAGCCGACGTTCGGATGGCCAGCGCTGGTCAGCGAAGCCCGCAAATATCTCGGCACCAATCGACCGACCGCAAACGGCTGTGGTGCGCGACCTTCATGAATTTGGTGCTCGCCAAGGTCGGCTATGCCGGCACCAATTCCGACGCGGCCAAATCGTTTGCCTATTACGGCCGCCGCATTGCCGAGCCCAAAGTCGGCGCCATTGCCGTGCTCACCCGCGGCAAGCGCGGCGGCCATGTCGGCGTGGTCTCCGGCATCGACGCGCAGGGCAATCCGATCATCATTTCCGGCAATCACAACAAGTTCGTCGGCGAGGGCGTTTATTCGCGCGCGCGCGTGATCGCCTATCTCATGCCGACCGACCGCCGGCCAGTGGCCACCCAGGTCGCCGGACGGGGCGCGCCCAATCGCTCGCCGTCCGATGTTGGTATCGATTCGCCGATCGCTGAGTTGCTGGCGGCAATTGAAAAAGAGCAGAGCCGTGCGGAAGCCCGCGCCGAGCCGGCGCGGCCGTCGGCACCGCCGGAACGGCAGGTACCGCATCGCGCCGTGCAGCAGATGCCTGAGCAACCGCCGCAGTCGGCGCAACCCGCGCGCCGCACGCTGCCACTCGATCCGGCACTCGCCGAATTGCTCGGGATCAAGGATTGCCCGCAGTCCACGCCGCCGCCGCATCCGACGGCGCAACGCCAGCAGCGGGTGCAGCCGCATCAGCCCGGCCGCGTCGCGGCCGTCGAAACCGGGCTTGCCGGCGTGCGCCGCTGAGCGCGCCAATCAGACTCTAAGCGCGTCGCCCACGGCGATGGCGCCGGCTGCCACCACCTCGGCATAGACCCCGCAGTTGGTGTGTCCGAAGCTCTGCATCAGCGTGCGCGGAATGGTGAGGTCGCGGATGCCGGTGTCGGGATCGACGTCGGTGGCCGCGCAACGCTGAATGCGCTTGATCACTTTCACTCGCGCGCTCTCGCCGATGGCGAGCTCGCGGTCGAGCAGATCGAACTCATGCCAGGCTGGCCAGCCGGCGACATAAATATTGCCGCGAAAGCGCAGCGGATGGACCGCCGCGCCGGCGGCAGTCTCCACTGCCGCCACCGAGGCCAGATTGATGATGGATACCACTTTCTTTGCCACGTCCGAGAAGCTGTGGCCCTGGCCGAACAGCACCTTGGGCGGGCCGCGCAGCTCGCTCGCAAAGGAAGTGGCGAAAAACCGTTCGATTGCAGAGCGGCCTTGCGGACTGCGCAGGTCGCCGCGCGCGGCCTCGCGGCCGTCGGCGTGGATGATGAGGGTGTGGCTCGCCTCGTCATAGTCGGTGCGGAGCGCCGCCAGCCGCTCGTTGCGCATCAGCATCAGGAAACGCTGTTTGGGGAAATAGGCGGGTGCCGCCGGATCGAAACCGCTGGGCCCATTTTCGATGGCATAGAGCCGGTCTGCGAGCAGGGTCTGGCGGACCGCGAGCGAGGTCCGCTCCAGCGGTTGCGGCGAAAGCCCCTTTACCGGGTAGCGATAAATGGCATCGATCCGGGCTAGCGGCGTTGTCATTGATTATCGGGCACTTTCCCGGCCACCGGGGAGGGGTATCGGGTGACCTATATCAAGCAAGCTGGCTCTTCAAACTGCAATAAATGCCCCCACATAATGCCCGGACGGGCCGCCTTTACGGGACCCGTATCTTGACCGGCGCCGCAACGGGCCGAGGGAGTTGAGCCATGAATTTCGAGAAATACACCGACCGCGCTCGCGGATTTGTGCAGTCCGCGCAATCAATGGCCCTGCGCGAGGGTCATCAGCAATTCGCCCCGGAGCATCTGCTGAAAGTCCTGCTCGACGACCCGGAAGGGTTGGCGGCGGGCCTGATCGACCGTTCCGGCGGCAATTCCCGCCAGGCCTTGCAGGCGGTCGAGGCCGTGCTGGCCAAGATTCCGAAAGTGTCCGGGGCTGGGGCCGGCCAAGTCTATCTTGCAGCGGCACTGGCCCGGGTCTTCGACGCCGCCGAGAAAGCCGGCGAGAAGGCCGGCGACAGCTTCGTCACCGTCGAGCGGCTCTTGCTCGCGCTTGCACTGGAGAAAGACAGCGAGGCGGGCCAGATCCTTGCCAAGGCCGGTGTCACGCCGCAGAATCTCAACGCCGCCATTAATGCGCTACGCAAGGGCCGCACCGCGGACTCGTCGTCCGCCGAGAACGCCTATGACGCTCTGAAGAAATACGCCCGCGATCTCACCCAGGCCGCGCGCGATGGCAAACTCGATCCGGTGATCGGCCGCGACGAGGAAATCCGCCGCACCATTCAGGTGCTGTCGCGCCGGACCAAGAACAATCCGGTGCTGATCGGCGAACCCGGCGTCGGCAAGACGGCGATCGTCGAAGGCTTGGCGCTGCGCATCGTCAATGGCGACGTGCCGGAAAGCTTGCAGGACAAGAAGCTGCTGGCGCTCGATCTCGGCGCGTTGATCGCCGGCGCTAAATATCGCGGTGAATTCGAGGAGCGGCTGAAGGCAGTGCTGAACGAGGTGACCTCGTCGGATGGCGGCATCGTTCTATTCATCGACGAGATGCATACGCTGGTCGGCGCCGGCAAGGCCGACGGCGCGATGGATGCCTCCAATCTGCTTAAGCCGGCGCTGGCGCGCGGCGAATTGCATTGCATTGGCGCCACGACGCTCGACGAATACAAGAAGCACGTGGAGAAGGACGCGGCGCTGGCGCGGCGTTTCCAGCCGGTGTTCGTGTCGGAGCCGACCGTGGAAGATACGGTCTCGATCCTGCGCGGCCTGAAGGACAAATACGAGCAGCACCACGGCGTGCGCATCGCCGATTCGGCGCTCGTTGCCGCCGCGACGCTGTCGAATCGCTACATCACTGACCGTTTCCTGCCCGACAAGGCCATCGACCTGATCGACGAGGCAGCGGCGCGCCTGAAGATGCAGGTCGATTCCAAGCCGGAGGAGCTCGATTCGATCGACCGCGAAATCGTGCGGCTGAAGATCGAGCAGGAGGCTTTGAAAAAGGAAAGCGATCCCGGCTCGAAGGATCGTCTCAAGCGCCTGGACGTCGAATTGAAGGAGCTGGAGAAGCAGTCGGCCGATATCACCAGCCGCTGGAAGGCGGAAAAGGAAAAGCTGTCCGAGGCGCAGAAGCTCAAGAACGACCTTGACCAATTGCGCGCAGAACTCGCCAACGCGCAGCGCAAAGGCGATTATCAGCGCGCCGGCGAATTGGCCTATGGCCGCATTCCGGAATTGGAGAAGAAGCTCAAGGCGAACGAAGCAACCGACGCCAAGCGCGGCTCCATGGTCGAGGAGACCGTGACTGCCGATCACGTGGCGGGGGTCGTCTCGCGCTGGACCGGCGTGCCGGTCGACAGGATGCTCGAGGGCGAGAAGGAAAAGCTCCTGCGCATGGAGGACGAACTCGCCAAGCGCGTTATCGGCCAGAAGGAAGCGGTGCGTGCGGTGTCGACCGCGGTGCGCCGCGCTCGCGCCGGCTTGCAGGATCCGCACCGGCCGATCGGCTCATTCATGTTCTTAGGGCCAACCGGCGTCGGCAAAACCGAGCTCACCAAGGCGCTGGCTGAATACCTGTTCGACGACGAGAACGCGCTGATCCGCATCGACATGTCGGAATACATGGAGAAGCACTCGGTCGCGCGCTTGATCGGCGCTCCTCCGGGCTATGTCGGCTATGAGGAGGGCGGCGCGCTCACCGAGGCGGTGCGGCGGCGGCCCTATCAGGTCGTGCTGTTCGACGAGATCGAGAAAGCGCATCCGGACGTGTTCAACGTTCTCTTGCAAGTGCTCGATGATGGCCGGCTGACCGACGGGCAGGGCCACACGGTGGACTTCCGCAACACGCTGATCGTCATGACGTCGAATCTCGGCGCCGATTTTCTGGTCAACCAGCCGGAAGGCGAGGATAGCGACGCGGTGCGCGATCAGGTTATGGGTGTCGTGCGCGCGGCATTCCGGCCCGAGTTCCTCAACCGCGTCGACGAGATCATCCTGTTCCACCGTCTAAAGAAGGCGGAGATGACCCGCATCGTCGACATCCAGATGACCCGCCTGCAAAAGCTTTTGGACGATCGCAAGATCACCATCACCCTCGATCCCGCTGCGCGCGAGTGGCTGGCCGAAAAGGGCTGGGATCCCGCCTACGGGGCGCGGCCCTTGAAGCGCGCGATCCAGAAGTCGGTGCAGGACCCGCTTGCCGAGATGATTCTCGCCGGCACCGTCAAGGACGGCGAGCCGGTCACCGTCTCGGCCGGCAAGCAGGGCCTCACCTTCAACGGCAAGCTGGCGCAGGCGGCGTAATCGCCAAACTGTCATGCCCGGCCTTGTGCCGGGCATCCGCGTCTTTCTATTCTCAGCCAAGTGATGGGGATGGCAACGAAACTCGGGCTTGCCCGAGTTTCGCGATGTTTAATGCCGAAAGTCGGGTAAACCCGACTTTCGGTGACAAGCCAGGCCATGACGTCCTAATGTGAGCTAGCGCAAGGATACGATGAGCTACGCCAAATCCGTCCTGCAACCCAACGAGCAGCTTGTCATGGTTGGCAAGCTGCATTGGATCATTTTTGGCCACGCAATCCTGTGGCTGTTCGTCGGGACTATTTTAGTAACTGCAGAAAATATTATGACGAGTCACTGCTGTCCGGCAATTAGTCGAACAGGTTCAATTGGGTAGGAGTTTCTCCGCGCAGATTTTGCAGGGTCCTGTCATTCAGTAGCTGATCCACGGGCGTTTTCTCAAATAGCATCAGGCTCAAAATCTGTAAAATTG
>DATBZY010000230.1:0-2071 GCA_036512915.1 Pseudolabrys sp.
CGGCCATCCGCAGAATCGCGGAACTGGCCGGCGGCGCCTTCCGCCCAACCATTCCGATCCAGATCGGTGTCGGCATCGACCAGGTCACGCTCGGCGGCAATAGCGTCGCGAATTTGCGCGGCGACATCAGTACCGACGCCCAGGGCTGGAATCTGGATCGCTTCGAGTTTCGCGCGCCGGGCTTTACCCAAGTGAAGTTGAGCGGCCATCTCGCGGTCGGCGGCGACGGCGTTAGCTTCACTGGGCCGGCCGAGATCGAAACCGGCGATCCGAAGCTGTTGGCCGCCTGGCTGGAAGGGCGCAGTGCCGTGACGCAGGGCGACGTGCGGCCCTTGACGCTGCGCGGCGACGTGACACTCGGCAGCGACAAGATCGCCGTCGAACGCCTGCAAGCCGCATTCGACCGCAAGACCGTCACCGGCCGCCTCGCTTATGTGTTCGCGTCCGGCAGCCGCCCAGCCAAGCTCGATGCCGCGCTCAACGCGCCCGAGCTCGATATCGACGCCGCGCTCGGCTTCGTCAACGCGCTGCTCGCCGGCTCCCATATCGAGCGGCCGCACGACATGACGATCGCCGCCGATATCGGACGCGCCACCATCGCCGGCTTCGTCGCGCGTGATGCGAGCGCGAGAGTGAAAGTGGACGGGAACGGCGTGCAGATTGACCGCCTCGCAGTCGCCGATCTCGGCGGCGCCGCCTTTTCGGCGAGCGGCCGCATCGTGACCACGCCGTCGCCGCAGGGCAGCATGCGCGTCGATCTCGATGCGCCGGATATGACGCCGGTGATGGCGCTGCTGGCGCGGTTTGCGCCGAAAACCGCGCAGGCGCTTGCCAGCGGCGCGCCGGTCATGGCGCCGGCCAAGCTGCACGCGCAATTCACCATCGACGGCGCGGCGCCGTCGACGATCGCCAAGCTCGCCATCGACGGCAACCTCGGCAAGGTGCGCGTCGCGCTCACTGGCGAGGCCACTGCCGATCCGATCGCGCTCAGCGCCGGCGACCTACGGCTCGACGGCAGACTGGAGGCCGACGACGGCAAGGTGCTGCTGGCCATGCTGGGTCTCGATCGCGTGCTGGCAGTGGATGCCGGCCCGGGTTCGCTGACGCTCAAGACCAGCGGACCGGCGCGCGGCGAATGGCGGATCGACGGCAAGCTGACCGCCGGCGGCCTTGAGGCCAGTGCCAGCGGCACCGCCTATCCGTTCGCGGACAACCCAACGGCTGCGTTGCGCGCCACGATCGCGCGCGCCGATGTGGCGCCTTTGCGCGGCGGCGAGCGCGCTTCGCTGCCAATCACATTCGCCGGTGATGTTGCGCTGACGACCAGGGACCTGACGCTGAGCGACATCAACGCCACCGTTGCGGGCGCGACGATGCACGGGAAACTTGCCTTGACGCTGCCGGCGCCGCGTCGCCTGCAAGGGGAGATCGAGGCGGACAGCATCGATGCGGCGGGTCTGATCGCGGCGGCGGTCGGCATGCCGGCCGCGGCCGGCAATAACGGCAATGCGGCCTGGGTCTGGTCGAGCGAGCCGTTCGCCGGCGGCATGTTCGGCGACTATGGCGGCCAGATCGCGGTGAAGGCGCAGCGCATTGACTTGCTGCCGCGGCTGACGGCGCGCGAGTTCCGCGCCAGTTTGCGCTTCGGCAAGGACGAGTTCGCCTTCGACGACATGACCGGCGCCGTTGCCGGCGGACGCCTGACCGGTGCGCTGTCATTCCGCACCGCCGCAGACGGCTTGAAAGCGAAGGCTAAGATTTCGCTCACCGGCGTCGATGCGGCGAGTTTGCTGCCACCCGGCGCGCGACCGCCGATCACCGGCTCGCTCGGGTTTTCGGCCGACGTCGAAGGCGCGGGCTTGAGCCCGGTCGCGTTGATCGGCTCATTGCAAGGGTCCGGAAAGATCGTGCTCAGCGATGCGCAATTTGCCGGCCTCGATCCGCGCGCCTTCGATGCGGTCACCCGCGCGGTGGACCAGGGGATGGCGATCGATGCTGTCCGCATCTCCGACGTGGTGAGCAAGGCATTGGACAGCGGCCAGCTCGCGGTCAAACGCGCCGAAGGCACCAT
>DATBZY010000231.1:0-20375 GCA_036512915.1 Pseudolabrys sp.
CGTCGCCCGGCACGGCTATCGTACCCCAGCTCAGGTGCGAGCCGATCAATCCCGGGTTGATCAGACAGTCACAACCGACCTATCATTGGCCGCCTGAATAAGCTCAGCCGGGTGTCTCAAAACCGGGCCGCAGTACACGCCCTCAAGGATCTCGACCAGGTCATCCGGCTCAATCCGGGCAACGCGCCGGCCTACAATGCGCGCGGCCTGGCGCTGAGCAGCAAGCGCGACTATGACCGCGCCATCAACGACTACAGCCAGGCGATCCGGCTCGACGGCAAGCTGGCGGCGGCCTACAACAACCGCGGCCTCGCCTATCGAGCCAAGGGCGACAACGAGCGCGCCATCGGCGATTTCAGCACGGCCGCGAAGATCGATCCGAACTACGCACTCGCCTTCAGCAACCGCGGCAATGCCTATTTCGATAAGCGCGAATACGACCGCGCCATCGGCGACCTCACCCAGGCGATCAAGCTCAACCCGAATTATGTGCGGGCCTATTACGATCGCGGCATTGCCTACGGCACCAAGGGCGAAACCGACCGCGCCATCCAGGATTTCGACCGCGCCCTCAAGCTCGACCCGAAGAACGCTATCGCGCTGAACAATCGCGGCCTTGCCTATCGCAACAAGGGCGACAGCGACCGCGCCGTCGCCGACTTCGGCGAGTCGATCAAGCTCAACGAGACCTATTCGACCGCATACTATAACCGCGCCAACGCCTATTTCGACAAGAACGACTACGACCGCGCCATTGCCGACTTCAACCAGGCGATCAAGCTCGATGCGAAAGATTCGTTCGCCTATCACGACCGCGGCATCGCCTATTACGAGAAACGCGACTTCGAGCACGCCATCACGGACTTCGAGACCGCGATCAAGATCAATCCGAACTACGCCATTGCGGCGAGCCCGCGTGGCAACGATATCCGCAGCCAGCGCGGCTACGACCGCGACACCATGGCGCTGGTGCAGCCGATCCGGGTGAGCCCGATCTTCGCGCTCGCCTACAACGATCGCGGCATCAATGCCGCCTCAAAGAACGACTTCGAGCACGCGGCCGCCGACTTCGCTCACGCGATCAAGATCAATCCGAACTTCTCCGCCGCCTACTACAATCGCGGCAACGTGTTTTTCCAGAAGCGCGACTATGAGCGCGCCATCGCAAACTACGATCAGGCGATCCGGCTGAACCCGAAGGACGCCATGGCCTATTACGACCGCGGCGTCGCGCGCTACGAGCGCGAGGACTTCGACCGCGCCATTCAGGACTTCGATCAGGTGACCAAGCTGGACGGCACGAACGCAGCCGCCTTCTACAATCGCGGCATCCCTATCACGAGCAGCACGATTACGATCGCGCCATCGAGGACTTCAATCAGGCGATCAAGCTCAATCCCAAGCTCGCCTCGGCGTTCAGCGCGCGTGGCAACTCGCTGGCGAGCAAGGGCGACTACGAGAAGGCGGTCGGCGACCTGACGCAGGCGATCAAGCTCAATCCGGGCCAGGCCATGGCGTTCAACGATCGCGGCGTCGCCTATGGCCTCAAGGGCGAGGCCGACCACGCCATCGCCGATTTCGACCAGGCGGTTGCGCTCAACGCGCAATATGCGCCGACTTTCAACAACCGCGCCATCGCCTATGCCGCCAAGAGCCAGCTCGATCGCGCCATCCAGGACTACGACCAAGCGGTCAAGCTCAACACCGGCTATGCCATCGCCTTCTACAATCGCGGCACCGCCAAATACGACAAGGGCGCGAATACACGCCGGCGGCCGCCGACTATGACAACGCGATCAAGCTCAATCCGGCCGACACGCTCGCCTTGAACAACCGGGGCAATGCCAATGCCAATCGGCGCGATTTCGACCGCGCCATCGCCGACCTGACCCAGGCGCTCAAATTCAACCCAAGCTATGCGCAGGGCTATAACGATCGCGGCGTCGCCTATGCCGCCAAGGGCGACATCGATCGCGCGCTCGCTGACTTCGAGCAGGCGATCAAGTTCGACGGCCGCAACAGCCTCGCCTACTACAATCGCGGCCTCGCCTATCGCGACAAGCACGACGTCGACCGCGCGATCCAGAATTTCGAGCAGGCGATCAGGCTCAACCCGAGCTATGCGGTCGCCTATTACAATCGCGGCAATGCGCTGGAGTTCAAGCGCGACTTCGACCGCGCCATCGCGGACTTCGACCAGGAGATCAAGCTCAAGCCGGGCTACGCCATGGCCTATTACGACCGCGCGCTGAGCTACGGCGCCAAGGGCGACGCCGACCGCGCCATCGCCGATCTCAGCGAGGCCACCAAGTTCGATGCCAAGAACGCGCTGGCCTTCTACAACCGCGGCATCGCCTATCGGCTCAAGGGCGACATCGACCGCGCCATCACCGACTACGGCGAGGCGGTGAAGCTCGACAACAAGTTCGCGCTCGGCTTCTATCAGCGCGGCAACGCCTATTATGAGAAGCGCGATTTCGACCGCGCCATTGCCGATTTCGGCGAGGCGATCCGCTTCAACCCCAATTTCGATCTCGCCTTCTATCACCGCGGCCTCGCCAATCGCGACAAGCGCGACTACGACCGCGCGATCAACGATTTCAGCCAGGCGATCCGGCTCGACGGCAAGAACGCGCTGGCGTTCGACAATCGCGGCCTCGCCTACCGCATGAAGGGCGATCTCGAGCGCGCCCTCGCCGACTTCGATCAGGCGGTGCGGCTCGATCCCAAGTCGTCGGCCGCCTTCAATGATCGCGGCGCCAGCTACGGCATGCGCGGCGACAACGACCGCGCCATCGCGGACTTCGACGCCGCGCTCAAGCTCGATCCGAGGAACGCGGTCGCGCTCAACAATCGCGGCTTCGCCTATCGCAACAAGGGCGAGACCGACCGCGCCATCGCCGATTTCAGCGAGGCGATCAAGATCAACGCGGGCTATATGACCGCGCTCTATAATCGCGCCAACGCCTATTACGAAAAGCGCGACCTCGACCGCGCAATCAGGGATTTCGATGCCGCGATCAAGGTCGATCCCAACTTCGCCCCCGCCTATAACGCCCGCGGCATCGCCTACGACACCAAGAACGAGTTCGACCAGGCGATCCAGGATTTCAGCCAGGCCATCAAACTCGACCCGAAGAACGCGCGCGCCTTCAACAATCGCGGCTTCGGTTATCGCAACCGCGGCGATTTCGAGCCGCCATCGCCGACTACAGCCAGGCGCTGGTTATCAATCCGAGTTATGCGCTGGCGCTCTACAATCGCGGCTTCGCCTATTACGACAAGCGCGACTTCGAACGCGCCACCCAGGACATGAACCAGGCGATCAAGCTCAACCCGAGCTTCTCCACCGCCTTCTTCGATCGCGGCATCACCAATTACGACAAGCACGATTACGACAGCACAATCGCTTCGGCCGATCCGCTGATCAAGACGAAGCCGAGCTACGCCGTGAGCTTCAACGAGCGCGGCAGCAGCTACGAGAACCGGCGCGAGGGCGACCGCATCATCCAGGAGGCCAATCTGCCGATCCGCAACAACCAGTACAATGCCTACGCCTACTCGGCGGACACGTTCCCGCTGGTAAGCCCGGCCATGGTTGCGCCGGCGCCGGCGCCAGCGCTAGAGCCGACACCTGCGGCCAAGCAAGCGCCTGCTGCGGCCGCAGCGGACCAGGACAGTGTGCCGATGCCGCAGCCAAACCCGGCGCGGACTAAGCCGGTGCAGCACGGCCGCCGCAGCGCCAGGTCATGAACGGCCGCCAGCCGATACGATAGTTGTCTGCAGGGGTTTCGGCGCGGCGATCAGCCGTGCCGGCGCGCGGGCGTGGCGGTTTGCTCTACGGCGTGCTCGCCGATGATGCGCCCGAGCATCACCAGCACCGGACCCGGCAAGGCGGCCTGCGCAAGGCGCTCCGGCAGTTCGCCGATTGGGCCTGAGACCACCGCCTGATCGGGCCTTGTGGCGCGCGCGATGGCGAGCGCCGGCGTTTTCGGATCGAGGCCTTCGGCGGTCGCCTTGGCCACCAGCGTGGCAAACGTCCGCGTCGGCATGTAGATCGCCGTCGTAGTCGCGGGATCGGCGAGGCTCCGCCAGTCGATATCCATCGGCAGCTTGCCGTCCTTGGCGTGGCCGGTGACGTATTGCAGCCGACGAGCATGTTTGCGGTCGGTGAGCGGGAGGCCGAGCTTGGCGGCCGCTCCTTGCACCGCCGTAATGCCCGGCACCACCTCGACAGAAATGTTTGCCGCCTTGCAGGCCGCAAGCTCCTCGCCGGCCCGACCGAAGATCAGCGGGTCGCCGCCCTTGAGGCGAACAACGCGCTTGCCTTGTTTCGCCAGGCTCACCATCAGAGCATTGATGTCGTCCTGCTTGCAGGACGGCCCGAAGCCGGTCTTGCCGACCAGCATTTTGCGCGCCTCGCGGCGAGCGAAATCGAGCACGTCGCGCGAGACCAGATCGTCGAACAGGATCACGTCGGCCGATTGCAGCGCGCGCACGGCGCGCAGCGTCAGCAGCTCCGGATCGCCGGGTCCGGCGCCGACCAGGGTGACCGAGCCGTTCTCGACCGCCATGCCCAGGCCCTTCACCTCGGCGATGAAACGCTCGAAGTCGTTTTCCGTGGGCTCGCTCTCGGGATTGCTGACCGCATGCGCGGTAAACACCTGCCAGAACTTCCGCCGGCCGGAGAACGACAGTCCTGACGCTTTCACCGCCGAACGCCAGCGCGCCGCGGCGGCGGCCCAATTGGCGAAGCCGTTCGGCAGCAAGGCTTCCAGCTTGGCCCGGATCGCCTGCGCGAATACGGGCGCGGCGCCGTCGGTGGAAATGCCGATCACCAGCGGCGAGCGGTTGACGATGGCGCCAAAGGCGAAATCGCAGAAGGTCGGCTTGTCGATCACATTGACCGAAACGCCGGCGGCGCGTGCGGCATTTGCGAATGCGGATGCGCCGTCATCGTCATCGAAGGCGCCGATGGCGACCGCGGCGCCGGGTAAATCCTCGGCCGTCCACCCCGCCGATGCACGACGATCTCACCGCGCGGCGGATCGCCCGCCACCAGGAGCATCTCGTCGGAAGGCTCGTCCGCATAGACGTCGACGCGCGCGCCCGCCGCCGACAATAGCTCCGCCTTCCAGGCCGCCGCCTGACTTGCGCCGGCCAGCACCGCGCGTTTTCCCTCGAGCGCGAGGAACACCGGCAGCCGAGCGAGCGGCTCCATCCGTCCTGGGCGCGCGTCGGAAGGAGTACGGGACTTGGTCACGAGCGGATTCCTCTAGAGTGCGCAAAGCAGCCCGGCCGGCCACTCCTGAATTCGTGCTGCAAAAAGGAGCAAGTTGCGTGCCAGCCGTCAGACATCGATATATTTATTGTATTTATACTTGAGCAAACCGGCTTCAGCCGTCTGCCGCGCAATGCGGCGGCCGCGGTTGAAAATTGAGGCAATTCACCCGGCACGGCTTCAGCGCGCCGCCGCGCGGCCGGACTGGGCGCCCACATTGGCGTGGAAATCGCGCCCATTGCCGGTGGCCGCGACGAAGCCGGCACGGATGGTGAAATCGCCGAAGCGCTCGCCCTTCTGCCGCGCGGCCGCATAGGCGGCGAAAATCGGATCGAGCGTGGCGATGATCGCCGCGTGCTCGATATCCTCAGCGTAGAGCTTGGACAGCCGCGAGCCGTCAAAGGCTGCGCCGAGATAAAGATTGTAGCGGCGTGGCCCTTTGCCGACCAAGCCGATTTCGGCCAGATAAGGCCGCGCGCAGCCGTTCGGGCAGCCGGTCATGCGGATAACGATGTCGTCGGCGGATAGCCCGTGCGCCGCCAGCCGCTCGTCCAGCGCCGTCACAAGGCCGGGCAGGTAGCGCTCGCTTTCGGCGAGCGCCAGGCCGCAAGTCGGCAGCGCGACGCAAGCCATGGCGTTGCGGCGCAGACCCGACCAGGGCGCCAGCAGCCCGCTTTCCGCCGCAAGCCAGTGAATTTCCTTCTGCTTCTCGGTCGGGATATTGGCCACGATCAAGTGCTGGTTGGGCGTGATGCGGAAATCGCCGTCGTGGCTTTGCGCGATCTGGCGAAGTGCCGACATCTGCTTGGCGCCGTCACTGTCGAGCAGCCGCCCATTCTCGACGAACAGCGTCAGATGGCTGCGGCCGTTCTCGCCCGCGCTCCAGCCATAGCGGTCGCCGGTCGAGGTGAACTGGAAGGGCTTAGCCGGAGAAAGCAGCACGCCGGCGCGGCGCTCGACCTCCGCGCGGAAGGCGTCGAGGCCGCGGTCCTCGATGGTGTATTTCAGCCGCGCGTGCTTGCGGTTGGCGCGGTCACCCCAGTCGCGTTGCACGGTCACCACCGCCTCCGCGATCGCCACCACATCGCGCGTGGTGCAAAAGCCCATCAGGTCGGCGGTGCACGGATAGGTGTCGGGCTCGCCCTGGGTCATGCCCATGCCGCCACCGACGGTGACGTTCCACCCGCTCACGTCGCCGGCCTCGTCGAGGATGGCGATGAAGCCGAGATCGTGCGCGAACACGTCGACGTCGTTCGACGGCGGCACTGCCATCACGATCTTGAATTTGCGCGGCAGATAGGTCTTGCCGTAGATCGGCTCCACCACCTCGTCCTCGCCGCCGGCGATGCGCTCGCCGTCGAGCCAGATTTCGCGATAGGCCGGCGTGCGCGGCGTCAGATGATCCGAGATGGTGCGCGCCAGCTCAAGCGCCGTCGCGTGGGCGCGCGACTGGCTGGGATTGGGGTTGCACATCACGTTTCGGTTGACGTCGCCGCAGGCGGCGATCGAATTGAGCAGCACCGCGTCGATCGATTTCAACGTCGCTTTCAGGTTCGACTTGATGATACCGTGCAGCTGCACCGTCTGCCGTGTGGTGAGCTTCATGCTGCCGTTGCCATAATCGCGCGCAATCTGGTCGAGCGTGAGCCATTGCACCGGCGACAAAACGCCGCCCGAAATGCGCACGCGAATCATGAAGGCGAAGGCCTTCTCCATCTTCTTGCGTGTGCGCTCGGACCGCAGGTCGCGGTCGTCCTGCAGATACATGCCGTGGAATTTCACCAACTGCTGATCGTCTTCGACGATGGCGCCGGTGATTTCCGCGCGCAGACCCTCGGCGAGCGTCCCGCGCAGGTAATCGCTGGCTTCCTTGATGCGCTCGTTGCGCGAAACTTCGTCGGTCATTGGCTTTCCAGTTGACGCAGGCTCAATAAGTGTCCTGCAGGTAGCGCTTCTCGCGCTCCAGCGTCGCCACCGCCTGCTCGGCGGCCGCCGGCGACAGCGCCTTCACGTCGGCGTAAGCGCGCACCAGCGTCGCGCGCACGTCCTTGGCCATCGCCTTGGCGTCGCCGCAGACGTAGAAATGCGCGCCGCCGTCGAGCCATTCGATCAAATCGCGGCGCTGCTCCCACATTTTGTGCTGCACGTAGATTTTCTCAGGGGTGTCGCGCGAGAAGGCGACGTCCATGCGCGTGAGCGCGCCGTCCTTGAGCGCCTCCTGCCAGTCGAGCTGATAGAGAAAGTCGTGGGTGAACTGGCGGTCGCCGAAGAACAGCCAGCTTCGGCCGGAGCCTTGCGTCGCGCGCCGCTCCTGCACGAAGGCGCGGAACGGGGCAACGCCGGTGCCGGGGCCGACCATGATGATGTCGCGGTCGAGCGCCGGCAGCGCGAAATGCTTGTTGGGCTTGAGCTTCACCCGCACGCGACCGCCGCGCTTGAGGCGCTCGGCCACACAGTTGGAAGCAACGCCCTTGCGCACGCGGCCGTGGCTCTCGTAGCGGACGGCGGAGATCAGCAGATGCGCTTCCTCGCCCACCTCGCGGCGCGAAGACGCGATCGAATAGGCGCGCGGCGCCAGCGAGCGCGTTAGCGCACGGAGGTGTTCCGTGGTGAGCGGGATCGGGAAGGTCGCGATCAAGTCGATCAGCTGGCGGCCGGCAATCCATTCTTTCGCCTGGCCATCGGCGATCAGCGTCTTGACGTACTGATGCCCGGTCTGCGCGGCGTAGGTCTCGACGGTCTTGAGCGAGAGCGTGGTCACGTCGCGCGCGGTGATGAGCTCGCTGCGTAGCTTGTCGTCGCCGGACAGCCCCGCCAGCTTCAACAGCTCGTCGACATAGGCCGGATCATTCTCGGCGTAGAGATCGAGTGAGTCGCCCGGCTCATAAGCCGGCGCCCCGCCCTCGAAGGCGAGCGCGAGATGGATGGTTTCCTTATCCGAGCGCGAGGAATTTAAATTGACGTGCTCGGTGATCTCAGCCTCGACGATATCGGTATTGGGCGCAGCGGCGGGCTTAGCCCCGAAATCGACTTCGATCACGCGGCCACGGCCGGCCTCCGGCGGCGCCAGCGCCTTGACCGCATCGCCAATCCAGCGCGCTGCCGGTTCGGCAAAATCGAGATCGCAATCGACGCGTTCGACCACGCGCTTTGCACCCAACGCAGCAAGCCGCTCGTCGATTTTCTTACCGATAGCGCAGAATTCCACATAAGCGGTATCGCCCAGCGCCAGCACGCCGAATTCGATGCCGTCGAGGCACGGCGCGCCCTCGCCCATCAATTCGCCGTAGGCGCGCACGGCGCGCGCGGGCGGATCGCCCTCGCCCCATGTGGCGGCGATCACCACCAGCCGTTTCGCGGCGCTAAGCTGGGCTAAATCGAGATCGGCCATGTCGATGAGCGTTGGCTTGAGGCCGTTCTTGCGCGCGGCCTTGGCGAGATTGTTGGCGAGCGTCTCGCAATTGCCGGACTCGCTGGCATAGACGATGGTCAGCGGCTCGGCCGGACGCGCCGGCGCCGCCGGCTGCGCCGCGCCCGCCTGCGACGCATCGAAGCCCGCCAGGAATCCCGCCAGCCACGCCCGCTGGATCGGGCTTGCTGTTCCGACCACGCGGTTGAGCAGGGCGACGTCCTCTTCGGTGAACGGCGCGGTCTTCGGGATGGTGGCAAAGCTAGACGACATGCTTTTCGACCTCAGACCGGCAACCAGGGCTGGATGGCGACGACAATGCCGAGCGTCACCAGCGCGATGCCGATTTCACCCACCGCGCCGACGATGAACGGATAAAGCCCCTGTTTGCGCATGGCGCGGAAGTCGGTGCTTAAGCCCACGCCGGCGAAGGTGAGCAGGAACGCCCAGCGCGACAGGTTGGCGATGTCGGCGGCCTGCTCCTTGCTGAAGACACCGAAGGTTGCCAGCAGCGATATCGCGATGAAGCCGAGCACAAATTTCGGGAACTTCTGCCATAGGAACGCCACCTTGTTGTCGACCGTGCTCGCCTCGCCCTTGGTCGCCCAGTAGATCGCATAACCGAGCACGACGAAGCCGATGGTGGCGTTGCGCGTGGTCTTGGCGAGCACGGCGATCTTACCGGCCTGCTCCGACCACAGATTGCCGGCGGCAACCGCTTCCGCGGTGTTGTCGATGGAAAGGCCCGCCCACAGTCCGTAGGCGTGTTCGCTCAACCCGATGAAATGCCCGATCAGCGGATAGGTGAACAGGCCGATGGCGCCAAGCGCGAGAATGGCGGCGATGGCGAAGGAGGCGTCCTCGTCTTTGGCATTGATGGCGCCCTTGGCGGCGATAATGGCGGAGACGCCGCAGATGGAGGAGCCGACCGCCAGCAGGCTGGTGAGCTTGGGCGACAGCTTGAACGCATTGCCGAGCCAGGTCATCAGCACGATCGAGATCGTGAGCTCGAGCGCCACCGCGACCAGGCTGATGCCGCCGAGCTTGAGCACGTCGCCGAGCAGGAAGCGCACACCGAGCAGTACGATGCCGAGCTTGAGGAAGAATTCATAAGTTGCGATTCCGGGCTTAAAGATTTTCGGCACGCCGACGGTGTTGGCAATGATCAGGCCGATGACGATCGCCCACAGCACGTATTCGATATTCGGCAGCGCCATATGGTTGGCCTTGCCGAAGGCCGCGATACTCTGCTCGATCAGTTTGCCGGCAAAACCGATTGTCAGCAGCAAAACCACGCCGGGCAAAAGCTCGGCGAAACGCTGGGACACGGAAAACCGCGGGGCGGTGGCGACGGCTATGGTCATCGGCGCCTCACCACGGAACGCGCGGCAACACGCCGGCAACAATCAGGACAATGAGGGCCGTGGCGATTGCCACGGCCCAGCTATCGAGCGAGAAGCGCGCCAGGAAGCGCCGCGGCTCGTGGGGGACATCGGTCATCGGTCAACTCCGGTGCGATCGACAGGAGTCGCTAAATAGAAGACTATTCTTCGTAGGCGCAATAACCGCCCAAAAATAAGAAAATATTTCCTGTTTTATGCCTCTAATGGCGCAACTATTTCCTTCCAACGCCGGTCTCTGGAGAACGCCGGTACCGCCAATTCCCGTGAGTTCCATAGCTAAAATGCTGCATGCGAGGCGCACGCGGGCACCGAGCACCGGATCCCTCGGCCCGCACGGACTCGTTCGGACGCCAACTTAACTGTGGAGCCGCCGGTCGCGGCGCTCCGCCGCGCGCGCGGGCCCGCATAGAATTGCAGCGAACATGACCACCATCGCCTTCCGAAACGCGCTGCGCGCGCTGCTGACGCCGGCCGAGCATCGCGTGTTCGCTCGCCTCGACACGCCGCAAAAGATTCAAACCTTTCTCGACCGGCTGCCGGCCAATTTCGAGCTTACCGGCGACAGCGCCATGTCGCCGCGCCGCGTGCTGCAAACGCGCATGGCGCATTGCTCGGAGGGCGCGATACTCGCGGCCGCCGCGCTCGCCTATCACGGCAAACGGGCGTGGCTGCTGGACATCCAGGCGCTGCCGAGCGACCAGGATCACATCGTCACGCTGTTCAAGGAGGGCGGGCTTTGGGGCGCGATCAGCAAGACCAATCACGCCATCCTGCGCTGGCGCGATCCGATCTATCGCAGCGCGCGCGAGCTCGCCATGACCTATGCGCACGAATACTGCCTGCCGGGCGGCAAGAAATCGATGCTGGCTTTTTCAAAGCCGTTCTCGCTGGCGCGGTTTTCGCCCAAGCACTGGGTAATCGCGCCCGACGATCTCGACTGGCTGCTGGAGGAGCTCGACACCTCGCCGCATCTGCCGGTGGGGCCGAAACAGGCGATGCGCCGACGCCGACGCTCCTCGCCGGTCGAACTGCTCGCGCAACTAGTGCTGGAATGGCCCGACCCGCGCAAACCCAAGCGCACGGTCAAGCGCATATCCGCTCGCAAGCGCAAGAAGCCTGCCCGGCGCTGACAATTTACCGCGCCGCGGCCAGCGACTAGAATGATGCGTGAAAATCACAGTGCCGGAGGCAATTGACGTGGCGTCTTTCACCAACCGCAGGCAACTGACCATCGAATGGGGCCAATGCGACCCCGCCGGCATCGTGTTTAACAGCCGTTTTTTCGAGATGTTCGACGTCAGCACTTGGACGCTGTTCGAAGCCGCACTCGGCGTGAAGGCGCATGAACTGGCGAAGACCTTCGGCATCGTGGGCATTCTGCTGGTGGACGCCCGCGCCAATTTTCTCAAACCGGCGAAATTCGGCGACGTGATCGAGATCGCCTCGCGGGTGAGCGAGTTCCACCGCTCCAGCTTCGAGATCGAGCACCACGTGTCGATCAACGGCGAGCTTGCGGTCGAGGGCGAGGAGACCCGGGTATGGGCGGCGCGCGACAAGACGAACCCGGAAAAGATCGGCGGCATCGCGATTCCTGCCGATGTCATCGCCCGCTTGGCCGTGGGGTAACCGTTCCAGCCATTCCCGGTAATTGGCCTGGAGGGGAGCGGCGGCCTGGTGTGTCGTAACCTCAACAACCAAACGAAGCGCGAATCGTTAACACGCGCCGCAAGGGAAGAAACGCTTGGCCCGACTGCTTGAGTGCAGGCTCAATGGGCGTGACCGCGCCGACGCGGTCGCGGACAACATCCTGTTGCTCGATTATCTGCGCGAAAAAGTCGGGCTGACCGGCACCAAGACCGGCTGCGACGGCGGCGAATGCGGCGCCTGCACCGTCCTCATCGACGACAAGCCTGTGCTGTCCTGCCTCACGCTGGCGACGACCGTGCAGGGCCGGCGCGTCGACACCATCGAGTCGCTCGGCCATGCCGGGCAGATGTCCGCCGTGCAGCGCGGCTTCCACGAGAAGCTCGGCGCGCAATGCGGCTATTGCACGCCCGGCTTCATCATGGCGTCGGCCGGTCTGCTGCGCAAAAATCCCAAGCCCACGGAAGCGGAGATCATCGCAGCGCTCGGCAGCAATATCTGCCGCTGCACCGGCTATGTGAAGATCATCGAGGCGGTGCAATACGCCGCTACGCTCAATGCACAGGGCGTGTCGCCGTGAACGAGATCGTTTCGGCGCACAACATCGGCGGCTATGTGCCGATGATCGACGGGCCGGAAAAAGTCTCCGGCCGCGCCAAATACACTGCCGACATCATCCAGCCCGGCCAGCTGGCCGGGCGCATCTACCGCAGCCCCTATTCGCACGGCGAAATCGTCGAAGTCGATGTTTCCGAGGCGCTCAAGCTTCCTGGCGTGAAGGCTATCGTCACCGGCGCCGACTGCGACAAGACTTTCGGCGTGCTGCCGGTCGCACGCAGCGAGCATCCGCTGGCGCGCGACCGCGTGCGCTATCGCGGCGAGCCGGTGGCGGCCGTCGCCGCCGTCGACGACGCCACCGCGCGCGAGGCCCTGCGCCGCATTAAGTTCAAGGTGCGCGAATTGCCGGCTTATTACACTGCCAAGGCCGCGCTGGCGCCGGATGCGGTCGCGCTGCATCAGAACAAGCCCGGCAATCTCGAGCGCGACGTGCTGTTCGAGCTCGGCAGTATCGAGCAGGGCTTTGCCGCAGCCGATCTGGTGCGCGAGGGCAGCTACAACTGCGCCGAGGTCTGCCAGAACCAAATGGAAATCCACGCCGCCGTCGCCGAATACGACGCGGTGCGCGAGCGCATGACCGTGCATGCCTCCACGCAGGTGCCCTACTACGTCCATCTCATGCTCTCGCAAATCCTCGGCATGGAGATGTCGCGCATCCGCGTGATCAAACCGCAAGTCGGCGGCGGCTTCGGCTGCCGGACCGAGACGCTGAACATCGAATTGATCGCGGCGCTACTGGCGCGCAAGACCAACGGCACCGTGCGCCTGGTGACCACGCGCGAGGAAACCTTCATCACCCATCGCGGCCGGCCGGAAACCGACATCCGCCTCAAGATCGGCATGCGCAAGGACGGCCGCATCACCGCGGTCGAATGCGAATGCGACCAGCGCGGCGGCGCCCATTCCGGCTACGGCGTGGTGACGATCCTTTATGCCGGCTCGATGCTCTACGCCATCTACGACCTACATAACGTCAAATATGTCGGCCGGCGCGTGCTCACCAACACGCCGCCCTGCGGCGCATTCCGCGGTCACGGCACCGTCGATATCCGCTTCGCGTTCGAGAGCCTCATCGACCAGATGGCGAGCGAGCTGGGGCTCGATCCGTTCCAGGTGCGGCGCGCCAATCTGCTTAGCGCCGACCTTCACCGACAACGATCTGATGGTGAACAGTTACGGCCTGCCGGAATGCCTCGACTGGGTGGAAAAGGAAAGCGGCTGGACGCAGCGCAAGGGCAAGCTCGCCAAAGGCAAAGGACTTAGTAAGGGCTTGGGCATGGCCTGCTCGCACTACATCAGCGGCGCCTCGAAGCCAGTGAACTGGACGGGCGAGCCGCACGCCACCGTCAAGATCAAGCTCGATTTCGACGGCTCGATCGTGGTGCTGTCCGGCGCTGCCGATATCGGGCAAGGCTCCACAACAATTCTCGCGCAAACCGTGGCCGAAGTGCTCGGCCTCGATCTGTCGCGCGTGCGCGTGGTCACCGGCGACAGCGAAGTGGTGCCGAAGGACAACGGCTCGTATTCCTCGCGCGTCACCTTTATGGTCGGCAACGCCGCGCTCGATGCGGCGCGCAACCTCAAGAGCCTGCTCACCGCCGCCGCCGCTCGCAAGCTGGAAGCGCGCCCCGAGGATATCGAATGCCTGGGCGAACTCTATCGCGCCGGCGCACAGGACAAGGGCGCGAGTTTCGACGAGGTGGTGACCGAGGCGCTGAAAGACAGCGGCACCATCACGGTCACCGGCAACTACTCGACCATTCCGGAATCGCACGGCGGCAGGAAATATCGCGGCGCGGCCATCGGCGGCACCATGGGCTACAGCTATTCCGCGCGGGTGGTCGAAGTCAGCGTCGACGAGGAAACCGGCGTCGTCACCGTCGACAAGGTCTGGGTGGCGCATGACTGCGGCAAGGCGCTCAATCGCCTCACCGTCGAAGGCCAAGTGCAGGGTTCGGTCTGGATGGGCATGGGCCAGGCGATGAGCGAGGAAGCCGCCTATCACGACGGGCTGATGATCACCGCCAATATGCTCGATTACCGCGTGCCGACCATCCAGGATTCGCCGCCGATCGAGGTCGGCATCGTCGAGAGCAACGATCCGCACGGGCCGTTCGGCGCCAAGGAGGCGGGCGAAGGCTCGTCGCCGCATTTCTGCCGGCGCTGACCAATGCCATCGCCGACGCCATCGGCATCCGCTTCAACGACCTGCCGGTGACGCCCGACCGCGTGTTCGAGGCGATCGAAAAGCGCAAGCGTGCGCTCGCAAAAGGCAACGGGGGCGCGTGATGGATGCCCTCCCCGAATTCCGCGTATTAAATCCGACCACGCTCGACGAGGCGATCGCGGCGCGCGCGGAACATCCCGACAGCAAGCCGTTCGGCGGCGGCACCGATCTGGTGGTCAATATCCGGCGCGGCATCGTAGCGCCGCCGGTGCTGATCGACATGAACCGGGTCGAGGGGCTGCAGGCGATTCATGCCGACGAAAACACAATCGAGATCGGCGCCTCCGTCACGCTGACCGCGCTCGCCGAACACCCGGCCGTCGTGCAGCATTATCCAGCGCTGGCGCAGGCCGCAGGCTTCATCGCCGGCCCCACCCACCGCAACATGGGCACGGTCGGCGGCAATCTCTGCCTCGACACCCGCTGCATCTTTTATAATCAGAGTGAATGGTGGCGCACCGCCAATAACCATTGCCTGAAGACCACCGGCACCGTCTGCCATGTGGCGCCGAAAAGCCTCGGCGTGTGCTTTGCGACTTTCAGCGGCGATCTGGCGCCTGCTCTGCTCACGCTCGACGCTGAAGTGGACATCGCCGGACCCAACGGCCGCCGCAGCATCCCGCTCAACAAGCTCTATATCGGCTTTGCGCGCCAGGACTTAGCCGTCACCGAGACGCAAGGCGACGGCAAATTTTATCTTTCGCTGCGGCCGGGCGAAATCGTCACCGCGGTGCGCGCCAGGAATACGCCGGCCTGCGCTCGGCCTATGACAAGATCCGCATCCGCCGCTCGATCGAATATCCGGTCGCCGGCGTGGCGGTCGCGTTGCGGCGCGCGGGCGACACGCTCGCCGACCTACGCGTGGCGTTCACCGGCACCAATCCGCGCCCCGTGTTGCTCGAAGGCACCGCCACGCTGTGCGGCGGCGGCCTCGACGAGCGCGTGTTCAAGGGCCTCGACGCGCTGGTGCGCGACCAGATCATGCCGATGAAGACCACCTTCACGCCCGGCCATTACCGCCGGCGCGTCGCCGGCGTGCTGGCGCGGCGATTGCTGACGCGATTGTTCGAAAGCTGACGGGAAAAAGGGGATCGGCGTGCTGGACAATTTCACCGAGCGCAGACCCTACAACGCCGTCTCCGATTTCGTTGACGCCAATGTGGCACGCGGCCTCGGGGCCAAGATCGCGTTCATCGATCCCGACCGCTCGCTCACTTATGGCGAGTTGCAAACGCGCAGCGTCCGCTTCGCCAATGCCTTGCGCCAGCTCGGCCTGAGGCACGAGGAGCGCGTCGCCCTGCTGCTACACGACACCGTGGATTACCCGGTGGCGTTCTGGGGCACGATCCGCTCAGGCTCGATCGCGCTCCCGCTCAACACCTTCCTCAACGTGTCGCAATACGGCTACATCCTGGCGGATTCGCGCGCATCAGCGCTGGTTGCCGCCATGCCGTTGGCGCAGGCGATCTGGCCGATCATCGACCGGCTGCCGCACTTGCGCACCATCATCCTGGTCGGCGCCATCGCCGACGACAAGGCCGCCTTCCCCCGGCCGCGAGGTGCATCTGTTCGCGGACATCATCGCCGCCGCGAGTGCTGCGCCGTTCACCGCCGACACGGTGTCGGACGAAGTGGCGTTCTGGCTCTACACCTCCGGCTCGACCGGCGATCCGGAAGGCGTCAAGCACGTCCATTCCAACCTGATGGCGACGGCCAAGCTGTTCGGCCAAGGCGTGCTCGGTATCACCGAGAACGACGTTGTGCATTCGGCGGCGAAATTGTTCTTCGCCTATGGGCTCGGCAACGCCATGACTTTCCCGCTGTCGGTCGCCGCCACCGCCGCGCTGTGGCCGTACCGACCGTCGCCGGAAGCGGTGTTCGAGATGATGCGCAAGCATCGGCCGACGATCTTCTACGGCGTGCCCTCGCTCTATCCCGCCCTGCTCGCGCATGCCGATATCTGCGCCGGCGCCGGCTCCGACCGGCTACGATTATGCGTGTCCGCCGGCGAAGCGCTGCCGGCCCCTATCGGCGAGCGCTGGCGCCAGGTCGTCGGCGTCGATGTGCTCGACGGCATCGGCTCCACCGAGTTGCTGAAAACTTTTCTGAGCAACCGGCCGGGCCAGATTCGTTACGGCTCGACCGGCAAGCCGGTGCCCGGCTACGAGGCACGCATCGTCGACGACAAGGGCCGCGAGCTCGGCGCGGAGGAGATGGGCGAATTGATCATCCGCGGGCCGTCGGCCGGCGAAGGCTACTGGAACCAGCGCGCCAAGAGCCGCCGCACCTTCGTCGGCGAATGGACCTATACCGGCGACAAATATCGCCGCGATGCCGACGGCTACTACTATTACTGCGGGCGCACCGACGACATGTTCAAGGTCAGCGGCATGTGGGTGTCGCCGTTCGACGTCGAGGCCGCCCTCGTTTCGCACGAGGCGGTGCTGGAAGCCGCCGTCATCGGCAAGCAAGACGCCGACGGACTGGTCAAGCCGAAGGCCTTCATCGTGCTCAAGAACGGCTATGTCGCCGACGAGAGCCTGCTCGAATCACTGAAAATCCACGTCAAGGAGCACGCCGCCCCGTGGAAATATCCGCGCTGGATCGAGTTGCGCACGGATTTGCCGCGTACCGCCACCGGCAAGATTCAGCGCTTCAAGCTGCGCGACTAAGACCTGGAAGCATCGGCGCGCTGACGCCTCAAGCTATTTTCACGTACTCGAATTCGCCGGGCTTGTTGTCGATGCCGAGCTTGGGCGGCGCGATCCAGCTGGCGAACTTGCCTGGCTCGAGCTGCGGCTGCATCAGGCTTTCGATGAAGTCGCGGTCGCCGTCGGAGGGCAGAAATTCGCCGCGGCGCTTGTTCCATTCCGCGTCGCTGAGCAGGTTGCCGTCCACGTCCGCCTTGATGCTGGAGAATTCGCCGATGTGGCGGTGGAAAGCGACGTGCGGCAGCTTGATCTGGAATGGGATGCCGAGCTGCTCGATCACCTTGTTCCAGCGGCCGACGCCGACATTGCAGTCGACCACGTAGTCGTCGCGCAGCCGCATGTTGAGCGCCGACAGCGCCGGCGAATCGTCGGCCTGGATCTTGCCGTCGACCAGGCGCAGCACCGGATAGGTGGCGTTCTCGAGCTGGTGGTCGTCCTTGAGCCGGTCCTCGCGGTAGCGGCCTTTCAGGCCGGCGTGGAACGCGTTGGCGGCATTGGTCGAGATCTCGTTGCCGAACAAATCGAGCGTGAGCGAGAAGTGCAGGTTCGCCTTCTTCTGGATGGTCGGCAGGTCGATGACGCCGAGCTTGCGCACCGCCTCGATGTTGGTGGGGTCGTCGATGCCGGCAGCCTTCATCGCCTCGCAGGTGCGCTGGATGACGCGGGTGACGCCGGTTTCACCCACGAACATGTGGTGGGCTTCCTCGGTCAGCATGAAGCGGCAGGTGCGCGAGAGCGGATCGAAACCGGACTGCGCCAGCGCTTCGAGCTGCATCTTGCCGTCGCGGTCGGTGAAATAAGTGAACATGAAGAATGACAGCCAATCCGGCGTCTTCTCGTTGAAGGCGCCGAGCATGCGCGGCGTGTCGGGGTCACCGGAGCGGCGCTGCAACAGGGCTTCCGCCTCCTCGCGCCCGTCGGTGCCAAAATATTTCTGCAGCAGATAAACCATCGCCCACAGGTGACGGCCCTCCTCGACATTGACCTGGAACAGGTTGCGCAGGTCGTAGAGCGAAGGCGCGGTCTTGCCGAGATAACGCTGCTGCTCGACCGAGGCCGGCTCGGTGTCGCCCTGGATCACCACCAGGCGGCGCAGCATGGCGCGGTATTCGCCCGGCACTTCTTGCCAGGCATCCTCGCCGCGATGGCGGCCGAACGGAATCTTGCGGCCTTCCAGCTGCGGAGCGAGCAGCACGCCCCAGCGATATTCCGGCATGCGCACATAGTCGAATTTGGCCCAGCCTTTCGGGTCGACGCTGACCGCCGTGCGCAAATAGACCAGCGACTCCTGGAAACCCTCCGGCCCCATGTCTTTCCACCAGTTGATGTAGCCGGGATGCCATTTCTCCAGTGCGTGCTTGACGCGCACATCCTGCCCGAGCCCGACATTATTCGGAATCAAGCCGTCGTAATCGACGTTGACGATATTCATGGCTACACCCTTTCCTTTGCGAAGGTCGGCGACACGCCGCTGCCGTAGAGCTTCAGCGCGCCTTGCTCGCCGATCGCGTTCGGCCGCTGGAAGATCCAGTTCTGCCAGGCGGTCAGTCGTCCGAAAATCTTGGTTTCCATCGTCTCCGGGCCGGCGAAGCGCAAATTGGCTTCCATGCCGGTCATGGCGTCGGGCGAGAAGCTGGTGCGTTCCTCCAGCATGACGCGCAATTCGTCCTTCCAGTCGAAATCCTCGTAAGCGGCTGTGACCAGGCCAATCTCCGCGGCCTCTTCGGCTTCAATCGCCATACCGATCTTGTCCTTGGCGCGCTTGATTGTATCCGGCTCGCCGAGGAAGCGGGTCTGCAGCCGCGTGAGCCCATTGCCCATCGGATAGGAGCCGAAATTCGCGGCGCCCAGCGTGATCGCCGCCGGTCTGCGGTTGTCGCCCTCGCGGGTGCCGATCAGCATCAGTGCGCGATCGGCGGCGAAGGCCAACTCGGCCAGCGTGCCGGCAAAGCACGAGCCGGGCTCGATCAGCGCGATGAAGCTTCTGGGCGTCACGTCGACGCGCTTGAGCACGCGTTTGAGATAATGGCGGATTTCGCGCATCAGCCAATCGCCATTGGCCTTGGCAAGGAAATCGTCGTAATCGACCACCGCTTGCGCATTGCCGTCGGTGCGGAACAGCACGACGCCGATCGCCGCCTCGTTGGCGCGCAGATGCAAGATAGCGTCTTCCAGTTCGCGCGCGACAGTCAGCGGCCAGAACTTGGCGCCCAGCGCATGCGCGGCTTCGATCGAGGCCGGCACCGCTTGCGAGGGCCCGCGCACAGTGATGGTTGCGAGCCCGCGCGTGCGATCAATTTCCACATCGACATGCGAATAGGACACCCGGTCGGCCTCAATCTTGCGGTCGAGCGGCGTGAGCGCGATGCCTTTGGCGTTTGTCGGCCGATCGGAGCGCGCGGCGAAGTCCTTGGCGCGGGCGGCGACCGTCTCATTCCATTTCGAATTGGGCACCACTTCGTCCACCAGCCGCCATTCGACCGCCTTGGTGCCGCGGATGCCCTCTTCGATCGAGCAGAACACGTCGGCGCGGTCGCGCCGCACCTTGCGCTTGTCGGTGACGCGCGTGAGGCCGCCGGTGCCCGGCAGCACCGCCAGCAGCGGCGTCTCGGGCAGCGCGACCGCCGAGCGGCGGTCGTCCACCAGCATGATGTGGTCGGCGGCGAGTGCCAGCTCATAGCCGCCGCCGGCGGCATTGCCGTTGATCGCGCACAGATAAATCTGCTTGGAATTTTCGCTGGCATCCTCGATGGCGAGCCGTGTCTCGTTGGTGAACTTGCAGAAGTTCACCTTGTGGCCGTGCGTCGCCTTGCCGAGCATGCGGATATTAGCGCCGGCGCAGAACACATTGTCCTTGCCGGACTTGATGACGACGCAGCGCACCTCCGGATGCTCGAAGCGCAGGCGCTGGACGGCGTCGTTGAGTTCGATATCGACGCCAAGATCGTAGGAGTTGAGCTTGAGCTCATAGCCGTCGGAGAGTCCGCCGGCCTGATCGACATCCATGATGAGGTAGGCGATGTCGCCGTCGCACTCGATGCGCCAGTGGCGATAGCGCGCGGGATCGGTCTGGAAATCGATT
>DATBZY010000232.1:0-2346 GCA_036512915.1 Pseudolabrys sp.
CCTATTTCAATGACCGCGGCCAAGCGTATGACGACAAGAAGGACTACGGCCGCGCCATCCAGGACTACGACCAGGCGTCGAAGCTCGATCCGCTATATGCGGGTTACTGGAATTCACGCTGCAGGGCGCGCGCCATCGCCGGGCAATTGAAACAGGCGCTCAAGGACTGCGACGAGTCGCTGCGGCTCAAGCCAGACGACGCCGACGCGCTCGACAGCCGCGGCTTCACCAATTTGAAATCCGGCAACTTCGACAAGGCCGCCGCCGACTTCGATGCAGCGCTCAAGCTTAACCCGAGGCTTGCCAGCTCACTGTACGGCCGCGGCGTAGCCAAGAACAAGAAGCGAGGCGGAAGCGGCGATGACGACCTGGCGGCCGCCAAGGCCATCGATGCGAAAATCGCCGAGACGTATGCCGGCTATGGCGTGAAATAGATTCATTCAACGCCCGGAAACCGGAACGCATACTCGTCGATATTCTCGGTTGTGCCGCGCCCGACGATGACGTCCTGCTCGGCCCAGATGACCTTGCCGGGCTTCGAATAGACGCGCAGGTAGCGTTTGTTGGTGTTCCACTCGTTGATCTTGGCTGGGGACGCAGTGCTGTTCGTCCAGCCGGCGGCAAACTGAATTTCGCGGCAGCCGCCATCGGTGCAATCAAAGAAATAGACGTCGAAATTGACCTCGGCGACCCGGCTCTTGACGATCATGTTGCCTTTGCTGTCCTTGTCGATCCGGGCGGGCAGGCCATGCCTGGTCATGATCTCGACCATCAGCTCGCGGGTTACGCCTTGCGCGGTCAGCGGGCTGGTTAAGGCTAGATCGGTCAGCGGGCTGGCCAAGGTCGGCACGGCGGTCAACAGCGCGATCGCCAGCACGGCGGCTACACTCAAGTCTTTCATCGCAACGCCCCCTGAAATTAAATGCGATTATCGTCTGAGCCCCTCGCCCAACTATCGGTCGAAAGCGCGCCGGAAAGTAAGGCGGCCGGTCGAGCGGCGCATGATCATTACGGCGCCAGCGGCGAATTGAAGTTGCGCGCCGTGTCCACTATCCAGGAGCGATAGAGCAAGAGCGGCGTGACGCCGGTGAGGCCGCCGCAGCCTTCCTGGTCGCCGGGCGCGGTTGACCAGCTCACGACGCCGATCACTCCGGCGGTTGCGGGCTCGAAGACAGGCGCGCCGCTATCGCCGGTGCAGGCGCCGAGGCCGCCGCGCAGGTTGCGCGTGGACAAATCATAAAGACGGATTTGCAGCGAGCCGGGCTTGCCGGTGACGGTGAGCCTGGCCATGCGCGGGATGCCTAAGCCGCGCGCGGTGCCGGCGGCGGTGACGCCGAAGCCGGCGACGGTCAGCGTCTCGCCCACGGCGAAGCGGCGCGCGGGCGCGAGGCTGGCCGGCGTCACTAGGTCGGCGAGCGGCGCGGCGAGCTTGAGCAGCGCCACGTCGGCGGTGGCGCGGCTCGCGGCATAGCTTGCCAGATCGAAGCGCGGGTGCAGCGCGATCGCGCGCACGGAAATCGTTTGTCCGGTCTGGTAGGTCTTGACCTGGTAGTCGAGTTTGCCCGCCACGCAATGGGCGGCAGTGAGTACCAGGTCGCGTGTAAGCGCAGTGCCGGTGCACAGGTCGCCGCGCGGATCGACCACCATCACAATCGGCCGAGCCGCGAAGCCGCTCGCCGGCGGCGCAGTGCCGGTCAGGGCGCAAGCGGGCGAGCAAAGCATTAGTCCAATGAAGGCGAAAAGAACGCGGGGCATGCTTGGTGAGAATACCAGATAATTATTGACGTCGGCTTCTGGCATTTAGCGGCAATTCGGACCCATGCCTTGAATGGTCGCTTTCGGCGCAAAGTGGACATTGTTTGGCACTGACGCGGAATGCATCGGTAGCGAATGACCCAGGCCATGTGAAAACTCCAACGCTCGCCGCGCGCGTAGAAATATTTTGGAGAAATTACGCGTCATGAGAACTGATAATGCTGCGGACATACGGTTGGATGCCATGTTAGAGAATTTTATTTTCTACATTTCCCGGATGTATGAGTTTTCACACAGCCTGGACCCAAAGCGGACAAATGGCGGGAGTGATGTTCCGGTTGATACAACTCTATCAGCAAACCTGACCCATTGATTTGCATCATTGCACATAGCGATTTATGTGATCTTTTTCATTAGCAGTACTGTTCGTGTCGGAGCATGTCGGGCGAGAGGTTACTGGGCCGCTCGCCGTCGACGGTGAGCCGAGAACTCAGCCGGAATGGCGGCCATGATCGCTACCGAGCGGCGCTGGCGGATGAGAAGGCCTGGGTGCGAACTCGTCGCCCGAAACGCTGTAAGTTGGCGATTAAT
>DATBZY010000233.1:0-8318 GCA_036512915.1 Pseudolabrys sp.
CGGGGCAGCTCGGGTTTACCCGAGTTCTGCCCCGCGAGCCGGCGGTTTTGCATTTCGGATTTGCATTATAATGTTAGGTTGCGGAGAGCGGCCGGTTCACGGCCCAAGTCGTGGTATTGAAGCCACGAAATTTTGGGGGAGGATGTCATGCGCCCATTTGCCGACGCCACAATCTTGAACCGCGCGCTGGGCGTATTCGCCGCGCTCGCCTGCACGCTCGCAGGCCTCTGCGGCGCCAGCGCTGCCGACTATCCGAACCGCCCGATCACGCTGGTGGTGCCCTATCCGCCCGCCGGCGGCGTCGACGCCATGGCGCGGGTGGTGGCGGTCAAGCTATCGGAGGCGTTCAAGCAGCAGGTGGTGGTCGAAAATCGCGGCGGCGGCGGCGGCACCATCGGCACCCGCGCTGTCGCGTGAGCCGCGCCCGACGGCTACACGCTGCTGCTCGGCCACACCGGCACGATCTCGATCAATCCCAGCCTTTACGTCAATCTCGGCATGGACCCGCGCAAGGACTTCGCGCCGATCGGCCTGGTCGCCTCCATGCCGGTGGCGCTGCTGGCGCATCCGTCGTTCCCGGCCAAGTCGATCGCTGATGTCATTGCGTTCGCCAAAAAAGAGCCGGGCAAGCTCAATCTCGGCACCTCGGCGCTCGGCACCGGCGGCTACATGTGCGGCGAGCTGTTCAAGGCCGAGGCCGGCATCGATATCGCCATCATTCCCTACAAAGGCTCGGCGCCGGTGATGAACGACCTGCTCGGCGGTCACGTGCCGGTCGCCTTCAGCGTGCTGCCGCCGGCGCTCGGCAATATCCAGGCCGGCAAGCTGCGCGCCATCGCGGTGACCAGCGCCAAGCGCTTCTCGCTGCTGCCGGATGTGCCGACCTTTGATGAGTCCGGCTTGCCGGGCTTCGAGGCGGTGCTGCATTACGGCCTGTTGGCGCCGGCCGGCACGCCGAAGGAGATCGTCGACAAGCTCAGCGTCGAATTGCGCAAGCTGGTCGGCACCGACGACGTGAAGCAGCGCATCCACGCCGAGGGCGGCGACCCGCTGACCTCGACGCCGGCCGAATACGCCGCCGACATCGACAAGGAAGAAAAAAAGTGGGGTAGCCTGGTGCACAAGCTCGGGCTGAAGGTGGAATAAAGCGAAAACGGGAAGAGGCCGCTATGCCGTCATTTCTGAGAATTCTGGCGGTCGCCGGCCTGGCGCTGATCGGCGCGCAGCAGCTTGCCGCCGCCGACGATTATCCAAGCCGGCCGATCACGCTGATCGTTCCGTTCCCGCCCGGCGGCAGCACCACGGTGATGGCGCGCAACGTCGCCGACAAGATGGCGGTCACGCTCGGCCAGCAGATCGTGGTTGAAAACCGCAGCGGCGCCGGCGGCACCATCGGCACCCGCGCGGCGGCGAAGGCTTCGCCGGATGGCTACACCATCCTGCTCGGCTATACCGGCACGCTCTCGATTGCGCCCAGTCTCTATGCCCATGCCGGCTACGATCCGCGCAAGGATTTCGCGCCGATCGGCATGATCGGCACCGCGCCGAGCGTGCTGGTGGTGCATCCTTCGGTGCCGGTCCATTCAGTGGCCGAACTGATCGCCTACGCCAAGGCGGCGCCCGCACCCGTGGCCTACGGCTCGCCCGGCGTCGGTACCGCCAACCATCTGGCCGGCGAATTGTTTGCCAACGCGACCGGCACGAAGCTGCAGCACATTCCCTACAAGGGCACCGGACCGGCGATGAGCGATCTGCTCGGCGGCCATATCCCGATGATGTTCGTGCCGATCCCGGCCGCCATCGGCAACGTCCAGGCCGGCAGCTTGCGCGCGCTAGCGGTAACGAGCCCGAAACGCTCCAGCCTGCTGCCGGATCTGCCATCGGTGCAGGAGGCCGGCGTGGCCGGTTTCGACGTGGCGCTGCGTTACGGATTGGCGGTGCCGGTCGGCACGCCGCAGCCGATCATCGAGCGGCTGAACAAGGAACTCAACGCCGCGCTCGCTTCCGAGGACGTGAAGAAGCGGCTGGCCACCGAAGGCGCCGACGCGCTGCCCGGCACGCCCGAGGCCTACGCCGTCGACATCGATCGCGAAGAGACGAAATGGAGCGTGCTAGTGCACAAGCTCAATTTGAAGGTGGAATGACCGCCCGGTCGCCGGCACGAACCGGCGCGCTTTGCTGCGTCATTTGTACGATCGCGTCGGCGAAGATTCCCGGCTCCCCCATGGCGTAGCGCTGCTCGCGCACCAGCACGATGAAGGTGAGGATGAGCGCGCTCATCACCATGAAGGCGTTGAGCGCGACGCCGAAATGGCTGCGTTTTGGTTCAACGCGCCGTGGTCGCGGCAAGGCTGTCGGCAAGGGGTGTCTCCATCTGGTTGACCCCGGCATTCACGGCTTGCAAGGCCGTTCGCAACAAAACCTTCACCATCAGAATAATCCATATCCACTAACGAAAGGTCACTGCATCAGGCGCAGCGCCGCCTCGGTTTCGCTCAGGGAATGAGCAATTGGCGAGAAATTGAACTCCGCGCTGGCCACCAGCAGCGTGCCGACGAACAGCGCCGATGCCACCAGCATCGACTTGAGCAAAAAGCTTTCGCCGGCGGGCTTGGCGTCGGTTCGGCGCGTTGGCAAGGAAATCGGCATGTATCGTCCTCCAATGGGCTGCGGAAAATCCTAACAAGCATGACGCAAGAAGCGCGCCAGTCGAATCCGTGCGAATGATAGATGGACGCGTTGCCGCCGTGCAGCCATATTGTTTTGGCTTGCTTCGCAAAGCCGGACGAAACCTGTTAAAAGTTAAATGAAACCAGCGAGGGCGCCATGAACTTCTCGCCCATGAACCTCTTGCCGTTGTGTCGGTCGCGTCATCGCATCGCCGTGCTGGTTACCGCCTTCGGCCTGGCGCTGGCGGCCGCGCCCGTGGCGCATGCCTTCACGTTCGACGACCAGAGCAACACCAATAGCGACGGTTCGGCGAAATATGTCGATCCTGACCGGCAGGGCTCGCGCTTCGGCACCGGCGGCGGGACCACGCTCCGCCAGGGCAACACCACCTTCCAGTTCGGCCCGCAGCGTTCGTTCGACCAGCGCTACAACAACGACCGCATGTTCGACCCGCTCGGCCGGCCGGGCGAGTCCGACAACCGCTGAGGCGGTTGGCGCCGCTTTTTTTACGCCGTATTTATTCCGTTAGCGCTGGGCCGCTTCAGTCGCCGGCGCGTTTCAAGTTCCCGCAATCGGCGCCGAGCCATTTACCCTGAATAACGCGCTTTATCGTCATGCTGTGAGCGCCGTCGCTGATGGTCATATTGATGGTGCCGTTTACCGCTTCGGGGCCGGCGGTTTCGAAATGGAACGTGCCGGACGAGCTCCGCTGCGGGCTCGTACAATTCATGCGCATGTCCATCACCGACGCGGTGCTCGATACCACTGTCTGCTGGCACCCGCTTTCATTTTTGTTGTCGTCCACCTTAAGCCCGCGCTGCAGGCTATTTTCCGTGATGCACTGCTTGTTGGCATGAGGCGCGCTCGTCCGATTTGCGTTGGCTGCCATGGCCGCCTCAAATTTGGCGCGCCGCTCCGGCGGCATTTGGGCGAGAACGTCAGCCGGGATCGGCGGCGCGCCTTTGGTCTCGCCGGTCGTGGTCATTTCCCACAGGCCGGGTTTGAGATTGAGTGTTGCCGCCGCGGCGTAGCCCGAGAAAATCAAAATGTTGCTGACGCATAGACCGGCGAACAGCAGGCGCGAATAGGACATCGAGGAGGTCTCCATTGGTTAGGGCGTCTCGCCGAACCGTTGGGCTGCTTGCGGCCGCCCATGCCCCCGTCCGAAATAAATACTAGCGAAGCGCGCGCGCGCCGTCCACTGCCTTGCGGCTCACACCGCCTTCGCCATCTCTCTCAATTTGATTTTTTATATCTTGCCAGTCGAGGTCTTCGGGATCTTCGCGAACACCACGGTGCGCGGGCATTTGTAGTTTATCTTGTCTTAAACGGCTTTGATTTTTCGGACGTTCACGCGCCAGCCAATAATCTTCTCGTAAGCCAGATGTGCCAGATAAAAAAACATCATCTGTACGGATATGAATATCACAAACGAAATGTAGACCGAAACAAACGCCAGCGGGATGGCGGCGCAATACAACAATACCGAAGTGACAGCCCTTTTCTGGACGGTTTGATGAAACTGCAAGGCCTTGCCGCGAAAATCGCTCTCCACCATCACGCGCCAGCGCAGAAACGTGAAACTAGACGCGGTGGCCGCGAGCGCCGCGCCGTAGAGCGCGACCGCTGTTGGCGTGAACGGGTGCTCGCCGAGCAGCATCGTGGCAAAGGGCACCATCGACATCCAAAACAGCAGGTTATTATTGCACCACATCAATGTTGGGGTCGCGTACCGCGCACTGTGCATGAGGGTGTGATGCCCGATCCACATGATGGTGAGCACCAAAAAGCTCAGCGCATAGCTCATGATCTTGGGCGCGATCGGCTTGACGATGCCCAGCCACAATCCCTGGTCGAGCGCACTTTCCGGAAGCCTGAATTCGAGGATCATGATGGTGATGATGATCGCGATCACGCCGTCGCTGAAACCCTCGATCCGCTCGGTGCTGGTGAAGTGATTTAGGTTCAAGATGAGCCCCCCAAGTAAACGCAGTTCTGGCTGACAGCCGCGACTCGTGCCGCACGCAGCTTGCTCACACCGCCTTCGCCATCTCGCGCAATATGAATTTCTGAACCTTGCCCGTGCTGGTCTTCGGGATCTCCGCAAACACCACGGTGCGCGGGCATTTGTAGCCGGCCAAATGCTGGCGGCACCATTGCAGCAGCTCGTCGGCGCTGGCCTGCGTGCCCGGTTTCAATTCCACGAAGGCGCAGGGCGTCTCGCCCCATTTGTCGTCGGGCTTGGCGACCACCGCGACGGCGGCGACGGCGGGATGCTTGTAGAGCGCATCCTCGACCTCGATCGAGGAAATATTTTCGCCGCCGGAGATGATGATGTCCTTCGAGCGATCCTTGAGCTGGACGTAGCCATCCGGATGCATCACGCCGAGGTCGCCGGTGTGAAACCAGCCGGCGGCGAAGGCCTTGCTGGTAGCGGCTTTGTTCTTGAGATAGCCCTTCATCACCACATTGCCGCGCATCATCACCTCGCCCAGCGTTTCGCCGTCGCGGGCGACCGGCTGCATCGTTTCCGGGTCGAGCACGTCGAGCGCTTCCAGCACCGGATAGCGCACGCCTTGGCGCGCCTTCTTCGCCGCCTGCTCAGGCGCGGACAGCGCGTCCCAGGCGTCGTGCCACTCGTTCACCACCGCCGGGCCGTACACTTCGGTGAGACCATAGACGTGCGTGACGTTGAAGCCGGCAGTCTTCATGGCGGCCAGCACGGCCTCTGGCGGCGGCGCGGCGGCGGTCGCGAAATTGACCACATGCGGCAGCGGCTTCTTCTCGGCCGCCGTTGCGTTGAGCAAGACCGCCATGACGATCGGCGCGCCGCACAGATGCGTGACCTTGTGATTGGCGATGGCGTCATACATCACGCCCGCGCGCACCGCGCGCAGGCAGACATGGGTGCCGGCGACGATCGAGACCGTCCACGGGAAGCACCAGCCGTTGCAGTGGAACATCGGCAGCGTCCACAGATAAACCGGATGCTGCCGCATGCCGCAGGTGATGACATTGCCCATGGCGAGCAGATGCGCGCCGCGGTGGTGATAGACCACGCCCTTGGGATCGCCGGTGGTGCCGGACGTATAGTTGAGCGTAATGGCGTCCCATTCGTCGTCCGGCATCTTCCAGGCAAAGTCGGGATCGCCGCTGGCAACGAATTCCTC
Organism: Pseudolabrys sp.; assembly: GCA_036512915.1. Taxonomy (GTDB): domain Bacteria; phylum Pseudomonadota; class Alphaproteobacteria; order Rhizobiales; family Xanthobacteraceae; genus Pseudolabrys. The sequence continues at coordinate 5,841 of DATBZY010000233.1, forward strand.
GTATTCGATCTGGCCCAGCCGCTCGCCTGGGCCGCTGTATTCCGGATCGTCGTAGTCGATCACCAGCGGCTTCACTTTACAGAGCGACAGCGCTTCCTTCACCACCGTGGAGAATTCGCGATCGATGATGACAACCTTCGCCTCGGCGTGGTCGAGTGAGAAGGCGATGATCGGCGCATCGAGCCGGGTGTTGAGCGTGTTGAGCACGCCCTGCGTCATCGGCACGCCGTAATGGCATTCCAGCGCCGCCGGCGTATTGGCGAGCAGCACCGAGACGCTGTCGCCGCGCTTGATGCCGCGCTTTGATAAGGCGGACGCGAGCCGGCGCGCGCGGGCGTAGAACTCCGCGTAGGAGCGCCGCAGCGGCCCATGGATGATGGCGGTGTGGCTGGGGAACACGGCGGCCGCGCGCGCGAGAAAGCCGAGCGGCGTCAGCGGCTGGTAATTGGCCGGATTGCGCTCGAGATCGGTGTCGTAGGGCGTTTTCGCCATGGGTGGTGTCCCCTCGGGCGATAACGTAGCCAAGGCACGCACGCTTGTCAGCCGCGCAAAATATCGGTCACGCCGCTGCGCAGCAGCTCGATCGAGATCACGAACATCAGCACCATGGTGATCTTGAAGAAAACCTCCTGTGGCGTAATGCGCACCACCCAGAAGCCGAGCGCGTTGGCGGCGATCGCCAGCGGCAGCAGCGCCAGCGAGGTGCCCAAGCCGGTGTTGGAAAACTGCCCGAGCGCGAAATAGGGGATCACCTTGAGCGCGTTCACGATGGCGAAGAAGAACGCGGTGGTGCCCACGAACGTCATTTTCGACAGGTTCCGCGACAGCACGTAGATCTGATAGGGCGGCCCGCCCACCTGGCAGAGCGTGGAGGTGAAGCCGGACAAGGCGCCCCAGAACACGCCGCCGGGCACGCTCGCGCTGCCGACGTCGGTGCTGATACGCGTCGGGCCAATCCAGCTGGACAGCACGAAGGCGATGGTGGTGACGCCGATGAACACGCGCACCGCGGCGTCGGAAATATGCGCGGCCAAAGCCCAAGCGATGCCGATGCCGACAATCGCGCCCGGAATCATGATGGCGAGGATGCGCCCGTTCCAGTCCTTGCGGTAGACCCACATCGCGGTGGCGTCCTGCACCAGCATGATCGGCAGGATGATGGCGGCGGCTTCCAGCGGCGGCATCACCAGCGCCAGCATCGGCGTGGCCATCTGGCCGACCCCGACAAAGCCGCCCTTGGACAGCCCGAGCGCGACTACCGAAGGCACGGCCAGCAGATAGAACAGGGGATCGGTGATGATGGTCACGGGAGACTCTTTCTGCCCCTCGCCCCGCAATGCGGGGAAAGGTAAAGAAGCGCACCGGCCGTTCTACCTGAGCGAAGGTGGTGGCAATTTGCGCGGGATCAAAGCCGAGCCGCGCGCCCCGCGCCAGCCTTGTTTGCGCATGCCGGCCGTTCCACAATCGCGGCCAAGGACAACACCGGGGGGCTTAAGTCCATGGACGCGCTCGCGAGCCGCTATCATGACGTCTACGCGCACTGGCAGCGCAACCCGGAAGTGTTCTGGGCCGAGGCGGCGGCGGGAATCGACTGGTACGAGAAGCCGAAAAAGATCTTCGATCCGAGCGCCGGCATCTACGGCCGCTGGTTCGTGGGCGCCACCTGCAACACCTGCTTCAACGCGCTCGACCGCCACGTGCTGGCCGGGCGTGGCCAGCAGGCGGCGCTGATCTACGATTCGCCCGTCACCGGGCAGACGCTCACCTTCAGCTACGGCCGCCTGTTGTCCGAGGTGCAACTGCTGGGCGCCATGCTGCGCGACTTCGGCGTCAGCAAAGGCGACCGCGTCATCCTCTACATGCCGATGGTGCCGGAAGCGGTGATCGGCATGCTGGCCTGCGCGCGCCTCGGCGCCATCCACTCGGTGGTGTTCGGCGGCTTCGCCGCCAAAGAGCTGGCCACCCGCATCGACGACGCCAAGCCGAAAGTGATCCTGTCGGCCAGCTGCGGCATCGAGGGCGCCCGCGTCATTCCCTACAAGCCGCTGCTCGACGAGGCGATCAAGCTCGCCCAGCACAAGCCCGCCACCTGTCTCATTCTGCAGCGCCCGCAATGCCAGGCCACGCTGGTGGAAGGCCGCGACCACGACTGGCGCAAGGTGTGGGAGCACGCGGTCAACTTCGCCAAGACCTCCGAATGCGTGCCGGTGCTGGCGACCGATCCGCTCTACATTCTCTACACCTCGGGCACCACCGGCATCCCGAAAGGCGTCGTGCGCGACAATGGCGGCCACATGGTCGCGCTCAAATGGTCGATGCAGAATCTCTACGGCGTCAATCCGGGCGAGGTGTGGTGGTCGGGCTCCGACGTCGGCTGGGTGGTCGGCCACAGCTACATCGTCTATGCGCCGCTGTTCCACGGCTGCACCTCGATCCTGTACGAAGGCAAGCCGGTGGGCACGCCCGACGCCGGCGCGT
>DATBZY010000234.1:0-9735 GCA_036512915.1 Pseudolabrys sp.
TTTTGCCGTCGCGGCGCGTGGACACTAGGCCGTCCGCGCGCAGACGTGCGAGTTGCTGCGACACGGTTGGCTGGCGCAAGCTGAGCAGCTCTTCCAATTCGCTCACCGACTTCTCGCCCTCGGCCAGAATGCAAAGGATCATCAGCCGGCTCTCATGCGCGAGCGCTTTGAGAAATTGGCTGGCGCGCTTGGCGTTGCCGAGCATACGATCGAGTTCATGCGAGCGGTCGCGCCTATCGAGATGCTGCAATTCCATTCGTACACCCATGATCGCATTCCGGCGGCGCCAGAATACAGAAGATCAATCGATTGTGCGGAATATTTTTTAAATAATTGCGCGCGTTCTGCACCTTCACCCAAACCGCAAGGCCAAGAGATTATCGAACGAGCGCAGCTCGATCAGTACGCGATGCAGCAGGTCGCCGTCGCGCGTCGCGATCGCCTGCGCGATCAGCGCGAGGCCGGCTTTGGCGCCGTCGATCAGGCGGCGAAACTCCGGCGCCTGGCGTACCGCTTCGCTGGCGATGCCGTCGCAACGGTCGAGCACAGTGCTGTAGATCGACGCCTTGTTGGCGATGCCGAAACGCGTCTCCGGCTTGGCGAAGTCGAGCGCGCGGTCGTTGTAGACCATGAGCGCGTCCATGATCGTAGTGGCGTCGCGCACGCAGTCGGCCAGCACCACGATGCCGCTCGCCTTGCGCAACTCGTAGAGATCGCCGCGGATGGCGGTGAGCGAAGAGCTGGCGGCCTCCGGCCGTCCTGATTTGAGCATGAAATCAGCGGCGACCAGCCGCGCGCTCACGCCGGTGAACAGAGTGCTGTAAAGCGGATTGCCCTCAAAGGCGTGCGGCCGCTTGGCCGCAAAGCGCTCGACCAGTTTGCCCCAGGCCGCGCGCAGCCGCTCGATTTCGAGCAACGCCTGATCGGTATTGCCGGTGCGCAAATAGCTGATCGCCGCCCGGTTATGCGCGGACGCAGCCTCGACCGCGGCGTTGAAATCGGCGAGGTCGCCGGCCAAAACGGCGGTATTGGCGGCGCTCGTCCAGACGGCGACAACGAGGATTGCGGCGCGCGCAATGGACAGCATCGATCTCCACCGGTTTTGACGAGATGATATATAGCTATAAGACCATAAGCTCTGGCCGGGAATGCGGCGAGGCGGCTTTTTCGGTATCCCGCGCTGGCGGCCGGCGTTTTGCGTCGACGCACGCTTTCGCCTATGACTCGCGTCGTTAAGTGAAACCTAGCCCGGACGCCCCATGGCCAAACTCAATCTTTCTCTCGCCGTCGGCCCCTATGACCGCACGCGTGCGCTGATCGACGGCACCGTGCAGATCGACGGCGTGACGCCTGCCTGCATGACACTGTCGCCGGAGGAAATCTTCTTCCGCGCCTTCCGTCACACGGAATTCGACATCTGCGAACTGTCGCTGTCGAGCTTCACGGTCAAGACCGCCCAGGGCAATTGCCCCTATGTCGGGGTGCCGGCCTTCGTCTCGCGCGCCTTCCGCCACACCTCGATCTATGTGCGGACCGATCGCATCAAAAAGCCGGCCGACCTCAAGGGCAAAAAGGTCGGCGTGCCGGAATATCAGCTGACCGCCAATGTCTGGGCCCGCGCCATTCTGGAAGACGACTACGGCGTCAAGCCGTCCGATATCCAGTGGGTGCGCGGCGGCATTCAGGATGCCGACCGGCCGGAAAAGATCAGCATCAAGCTGCAGCCCGACGTGAAGCTCGAGGATGCGCCAGCGGGCAAGTCGATCTCCGCGCTGCTGGCGGAGGGCGCGATCGACGGCTTTATCGCGCCGCGGCCGCCGTCGCTGCCGAAGAATACGCCGAATGTCGGCTGGCTATTCGCCGACCCGGTGGCGGCCGCCAAGGATTATTTCAAGCGCACCGGCGTGTTTCCGATCATGCATCTGGTCGGCGTGCGGCGCTCGCTGGCCGAGCAGCATCCCTGGTTGCCGGGGGCGGTGCTCAAGGCCTTCGAACAATCCAAGGCGGTGGCGCTCGAGCAGTTGAGCGATACTTCGGCCACCAAGGTGACGCTGCCGTTTATCGAGGAACGCCTGGGCGAGGCGCGCGCGCTGATGGGGCAGGATTTCTGGTCCTACGGCATCGCGCCCAACCGCAAGACGCTGGAGACCTTCCTGCGTCACCACCATTCGCAAGGCTTGTCGCCGCGGCTGGTTAAGGTGGACGAGATGTTCCATCCCGGCACGCACGAGTCGTTCAAGCTTTAGCGCATGATCCCGAAAAGTGGCAACCGGTTTTCGAAAAAGATCATGCGCAAGCTAATTATTAAGGCTTCGCCGGCTTTAGCTTCACGTGGATGTTCTTCTCCTGCGTGAAGCTCAGCATCTCCTCGAAGCATTCCTCGCGCCCAAGGCCTGACTGCTTGAAGCCGCCGAACGGCGCGCCGAGGAAGTGCTTGCCGAATTCATTGATCCAGACATAGCCGGCTTCCACCGCCATGGCGGTGCGGTGCGCGGTATTGAGATCATTGGTCCAGATCGAGGCGGTGAGCCCGTATTCGACCTGGTTGACCTCGGCCAGCATCTTGGCCTCGTCGCTCCATTTGAACACGCCGAGCACGGGGCCGAATATTTCCTCGCGCGCAATCCGCATCGACATGTTCACGTCGGCGAAGATGGTCGGCTCGATATAGAATCCGTTCGCCAGCGCCGGATCGGCCGGCCTGCCGCCGCCGGCGATGACGCGCGCGCCTTCCTTTTTGGCGGCGTCGATGTAGCTCACCACGCGGTCGAATTGCGTCTTGGAGATGATGGCGCCCATGGTGGTGGCCGGATCGGTGGGGATGCCCGGCTTGAAATGGGCGATGCGCGTCTTGATGCGTTCGATCACCGCGTCGTGGATTTTCTCGTGGATGAAGGCGCGGCTGGTCGATCCGCAGGATTGCCCGCACCAGGTGAAATTCATGCCGCCGATCACAGCAGCAGCGACCTCGTCGGGATCGGCGTCGCCATAGGCGATCAGCGCGTTCTTGCCGCCGAGCTCCAGCATCGTGCGCTTGACCGTGTCGGCGGCGGCTTTCATCACCGCGCGGCCGGTGGGCACACTGCCGATCAGCGCGATCATGGCCACGTCGGGATGGCTGGCGAGCCGCTGGCCGGCCTCGCGCCCGCCCGGCACGACGTTGAATACCCCGGGCGGCAGCAGCCCGCCGATCAGTTCGGCGAGGCGGAGCGAGGAGAGCGGCGCCTGTTCCGGCGGCTTCACGATCACGGTGTTGCCAGCGGCCAGCGGCGCCGCCGATTTGCCGGCGCAGAACATGAACGGATGATTGAACGGAATGATGCGGCCAACGACGCCGAGCGGCTCGCGAACCGAGAAATTGACCACGTCGGGCCCCATCGGTATCGATGAGCCCTTCATCTCGGTCACGAAGCCGGCGAAGAATTCCATCTGCGCGGCGGCGATCATGGCGTCGCTCACCATTTCGCGCACCGGATTGCCGCAGTCGGCGGCGTCGATCATGGCGAGTTCGTTGGCATTTTGCCGGAGGATTTCCGCGATCCGCCGCAGGATCTTGGCGCGCTCGAGCGGCAGCACGCGGCGCCATTCCTTGAACCCGGCCTTCGCCGCCGCCACCGCCGCATCGATATCTTCGCTGCCTGCGTCCGCCACCTTCCCGAGCGAGAGTCCGGTGCCGGGGCTCATCGAATCTACGAACCGCCCGGATTTCGGCTCGTGCCAGGCGCCGCCGTAATAGGCGCCGCGATTTTTCGGCAGCACGACGGCTTGCGCCGAAGCAGCCTGCGGAGACACGGCGGTGGTCATGGCGGGCACTCGCGGTTCAATATTACTTCTTGCGTGGCGGGATCTGGATCAGCTCGGCTGTCTGCTCTTTCGTCAGCGGTGCCGAGATGAATTTCAGGTTAACCGCCTCGGCCATCAACGAATCCAGACCCTTGATCTCGTCCGGGTTGATCAAGCTCTTGGGGAAGAACTCGTCACGCACGCGTTTCGCCATCGTTTCCGACACTTTGACGAACTCGGCGTAGTCTTTGATCACCTGCGGATTGCCGGAATACATGTAGTCGATGGATTCGCGATAGGCCTGCATGAAGCGCTCGACCACCGCCTTGCGGTTCTTCAGCGTCTCGGCATTGACGACGTTGACGCGAATGGTCTGTCCGCGCACCATTGCCGCATCGGTGGCCTTGGCGACGATGTGGATCTTGCCGTCCTCGATCTCCTTGAGGCCGAACGGTGGCGAGGCCCAGCCGATATCGACCTGGTCGGTCATCACCGTGGTGAGCGTCGCGGCCGGATTGCCGGTCGCCGTCGGCTTGGCGGCGGTCAGCTTAAATTCATTGATAAAGGCGCGGACGATGCTCTGGGTCGACGAGCCATTGGTGGAGAAGGCAATGCTGTGGCCGTCGGCATCCTTGATCGTCTTGATCGCGGGATTCTTGGCGTACCAATAGTCGGCGGCGCCGGTCGCCTCCGCCGCCATGATGCGGACCGGTGCACCCTTGGAAAAGGCCGCCATGGCGCCGTGCGTGCCGACGGCGAAACCCATGTCGACGCTGCCGGAGACGATCGGTTGCAGCGTCTCGCCGGCGCCGGACGTGTAGATGATGTCGAGCTCAAGGTCGTGCTTCTTGAAGATGCCGGCCTTGTCGCCGAGATGCAGGACCGCGGTATCCCAGTTGCCGCGCTGGCCGACGGTCATCTTGAGCTTATCGGCGGCCGCGGCCGGATGGACGAGAGCAATAGCGGCAATCGCCGCGGCGCCCGCAAGCTGTCGGATATGTTTCATGTCATTTCCTCCCGTTTGTTCAGATTTTTTAAAGTCGCTTGATGTCGTGCAGGCCGCCGAACCGGCCGACCAGCGCATTGGCGCCGATCGCCAGTACGAACAGCACGATCAGCATGGCGTACATGCGCGGCATGTCAAAAATACTGTAGGCCTGGATGATCAGGAAGCCGATGCCTTTGTTGGACAGTTTAGTTTCGGCGAGCAGCGTGCCGATCAGCGCCACGCCCAGGCCGAGCCGGATGCCGTTGATGATCGGATGGCGCATCGCCGGCAGATAGATTTTCACCACCATCTGCCAGGAATTGGCGCGGAAGCTCTTGCCGACGCGGATCAGCACCTTGTCGATCTGCCGCATGCCGGCAGCGACGTTGAGCGCCACCGGAAAGAAACAGGAGAACGTGCCGAGCGCGATCTTGGATTCCGGGCCGACCCCGAACCACATGATCATGATCGGGAAGAAAATGATCTTCGGCGTCGGCCCGAGATAGTAGAGATAGGATTCGAAGGCCTTAGACATGAACTGGTTAGCGCCGAGCAGGATGCCGACCGCGACGCCCGCCAGGCCGCCGATGGCGAGCGCGGTGCCGATTTCGGCGGCGGTGACCGACAGATGGAAATAATAATCTGCGCTTGCGAACAGTTCGGCCAAGGCGCTGCCGATCGCGAGCAGCGAGGGCACCACGTCGCGGTAAAGCCAGCCGGAATGGGACAGGAATTCCCAGACCGCCAGCATCGAGAGGATGATGGCGATGCGCAGCAGCATCACCGGGCTTAACCCCGGGGCGGCAACCGCCGCTTGTCTCAGTCGACCGGTCTCAGCCATCGTTCAGCCTTTTCCAGCGCCATGAAGAACAGCACGCTCACCAGGATCACGAAGCAGATCGCGGCATAGGTGCCGGCGAGGTCGTAACGTTCGGCGAGCTCGTTGATGAGCTGGCCGAGACCGCCGAAATTGATCAGGAATTCGACGCCGACGATATTGATCAACGCAAAGATCAATCCCAACCGCACGCCTACGAAAATCGTCGGAAGCGCCGCCGGAAACAATATCTTCCAGAACTGTTGCGCGGGCGTTAGGTTGAAGCTGCGTCCGACATTGACCAGCACCTTGCGGGTGCCGGAAATGCCTTCGATGGTCTTCAGGATCACCGGCGGCAGCGCGGCGACGAAGCCCATCATGATGATGGTCCAGACGTTGCGCCCGAAGATCACCAGGAACAGGGGATACATCAGAACGATCGGCGCCGAGGCCATGGCCGCGACCCAGGTCTCGCAGGCCTGCTGCAGGAGCTTGAAGCGGTGCATCAGCACGCCGCCGGCGACGCCGAACACCGTGAGCATGACGCCGGCGGTCAAGCATTCCCCGAGGGTCAGCAGGAAGCGGCTGAAGACTTGCTCCTCGACAATCACCCGGCCGAAGCTGCCGATGATCTCGGATGGCGGCGGGATGATGAAACGGTTGAGCACACCGATCTGGATGAGAAGCTCGACCGCCAGAAAGAAAGCCACAACCACCCCAAGGCCGACCATGGCGGGCGCAAGGCCACGCCATGGTGAATGCTTGGTGAGCGCGGCTGCGGTCATGACGCTGCACCCTCGTGATGCAAGACGTGCGATTCCTCGTCGCGCATGCCGCGGCTCGCTTCCTCGCGCAGATCGGCCCAGATTTTCGCGACGTAGCGGCCGAAGGCCTCGCTGCTGACGACTTCTGAGGTGCGCGGGCGCGGCAGGTCGATATCGACGATGCGCTTCACCCTGCCGGGCCGGTAGGTCATCACCAGGATGCGATCGGACATCTGCACCGCTTCGGTGATGTTGTGGGTGATCAGCAGGGTGGTCTGCTTCAACTGCTGCTGGATCTGCAACACCTTGTCGCCGAGCAGCAGCCGAGTCTGCTCGTCGAGCGCCGCGAATGGCTCGTCCATCAGCAGGATTTTCGGCTCGGACGCGAGCGTGCGGGCCAGCGAGACGCGCTGGCGCATGCCGCCGGACAATTCGCCGGGATAGCGATTCTCGAAACCGTCGAGACCGACTAGCGCGATGAAATGGCGCGCGCGCTCGATGCGCTTGTGCTTCGGCATGCCGACGAGCTCGAGCGGGAAGGCGACATTGTCGACGACCGTGCGCCAGGGAAAGGTGGATTCCTCTTGGAACACCATGCCGATCGATTTGTGCGGGCCGGAAATGGTTTCGCCGGCGACGCTGACCACGCCCTGGTGGTGGCTGAGCAATCCGCCGATGACGTTGAACAGGGTCGATTTGCCGCAACCTGAGGGGCCGATCACGGAGAAGAATTCGCCGGGTTTAACCTTAAAGGAGACGTCATCGACTGCGGTGATGGTACCTTCCGTCGTCTCGAAGCGCACGACGATGTCATCCACCACCAGGATGGCGTCATCGGGTTGCGGTGCTGGCGCAGGCGACATCGGCTTCCTATTCGCTTTTGCGGGTCATCACCGCGGTCATCGCGGCAGTGTAGCCCGGTTCCACGCGCACATCGACCACGGCCACCGCGCCAGCCTCGACCGCCGCAATTGCCTTCGCAAAAGTGGGCGCGAGATCGCCGATCGCGCTCACCGGGCCGAAGCCTTGCGCACCTTGGGCGCGAGCGATGCCTGCTAGGTCGATGTCGGGCTCGGAAATGCGCTGGCCCACCCAACGGTTCTCGACCGGGCGGTTGCGCATGCGGGCGACGCGCTCCTGGTGCAGTTCGTCGTTGAAGAAGGAGCGATTATTGGCGACGACGATCAGCAGCGGAATGCGGTAATGCGCCGCCGTCCAGAGCGCGGTTACGCCCATCAGGAAATCGCCATCGCCGCAGACGGCGACCGGCAGCCGGCCGGAGCCCTTGAGCGCCAATGCCGCGCCGACCGAAATGCCGGGGCCACCGCCGACACCGCCGCCGCCGTCGGAGCCAAGATAGTCGAGCGGATGGCGCAACGCCCAGCTCGCGCCGTTCCACGACAGCGACACATGGGTGAGGGAGGTCGGCCGCTCGCCGACCGCGCGGCGCAGGCTATCTGCGAGATGGTCGACGGTGAGTTTGTCGCCGGCGGGCTTGGGAAATTCCTTCGGCGCGGAAGCGACGGCGCGCGGGCTGCCGGGCCCGAGCGCTGCGATCAATGCCGGCACGGCGGCCTGCGGCTCGCAGGCAATGAACACATCGACCGGCGGCAGGCCCTGATAGTCCATGCTCCAGCCATTGTGCAGATGGTGATCGACCGAGACCTGCACGACTTTGGCGGTGACATTGCCGCCGGCATTCTTGAAGGTTCCCGCCACATCGAGCCAGTCGAGGCTCAGGATCACATCGGCGGTGCGGATGGCCTCGACGGCTTCCGGCGCCAGCACGGTGCCGCCGGGCGCGCCGGCATGCAGCGGGTGATCGGTGGGGAAGGACGCGGCGATTTTGAGATCGGTGATGACGCGCGCATTCAGCCGCTCGGCGAGCGCGACGCGTGCGTTCCAGGCATCGAGATCGCGCGACACCCGGCCGGCCAGGATTACCGGATGCTTGGCATTACGTAGGAGTTCGGCGGCCGCCGCGATGGCATCGGCGGGCGGAGCGCTTGCGACGTTTGGCATGAAACGTCCGGCGTCGATCGGCGTCACCGGTTCGGGCAGTTTCGATTCCTGCAACTCGACATCGAGATTGACGTAAGTCGGCCCGCACGGTGCGGTGTTGGCGATCCAGTTCGCGCGCAACACGGCTTCGCGCGCGGCAAGCGGTGAGCCCGGTTGATCGTCCCATTTGGTATAGCCGCGGACCAGCGCGCCCTGGTCGCGCGCGGTGTGGATCCAGTCGATCCACGGCCGCCGCTTCACCGCGTCGACCGGCCCGGTAGCGCCGAGAATGACCATCGGCATGCGATCGCACCAGGCGTTGAAGATCGCCATAGTGGCGTGCATCAGGCCGACATTGGAATGCACCGCCGCCGCCATCGCCTTGCCGGTGACCTTGGCGTAGCCGTGCGCGATGGCCACCGCGCTTTCTTCGTGCAGGCAGAGCAGCATCTGCGGCCGCTCATTGCCAAGGTAGTTGACCAGACTGTCGTGCAGGCCGCGGTAGCTGGCGCCCGGATTGAGCGCGATGTAGGGAATGTCGAGCGCGCGCAGCGCGTCGGCCACCACGTCGCTGCCGAAGCCGGCGGCGTTGACGCCGGCCGCAATGGGGCGATCGACCGCGGAGGTGGCGGTTTGCGCCTGGCCTGGCCTGGAAACTGACATGTGATGTGTTCAAGCCGTCGCACCTTCGACCGTTGCGGTCGCGGGCGGCTTCCGGCTGACGTTCTCCCTACGAATTGGCGCGTGTTTGCCGCGCGCCTTCTTACGGTTTGCGCGTGATCCTTTCCGAAAACCGGTACCCACTTTTTGGGATCACGCGCTTGTCCTTGTCGCACACTATAGGCTTTGACATTAGCGCGCAGAAGCCGCTAAATGCGCACACTATTGTTGCATATTGTACAACAATAAGGAGGGCGCTTGGACCGCTTCCGCACCATGGAAAGCTTCGTGCGCGTGGTGCGCGCCGGCAGCTTCACGATCGCAGCAAGCCAGCTCGGTCTGTCGCGTGCCCTGGTGTCGCGCCATGTCAGCGACCTGGAGGCGCGGCTCGGCGTGCGTCTGCTCAACCGCTCCACGCGCTCGCTCAGTGTCACCGAGGAGGGCACCGCCTATCTCGAATTCTGCGAGCGGGTGTTCCGCGACATCGAAAGCAACGAGCGCTCGATCCTGCGCACGCGCCTGGAGCCGGTCGGCATGCTCAAGCTATTGGCGCCGAAATCGTTCGGCACCATGCATTTGTCCGACGCCGTGATCGCATTTGCCAAGGTGCAGCCGCGCCTGCGCGTGTCGCTGATGCTGGAGAACACGCCGTATCGCGGCTCTTATGATTTTGCCGAGCGCGGCCTCGATCTGGTGCTGTGCTTCTCAACCGTGCGCGGATC
>DATBZY010000235.1:0-3456 GCA_036512915.1 Pseudolabrys sp.
GGCCGAGCGCGGCTGGTCGATGTCGTTCACCATGGGCGGCTTCTCGGTCGCGTTGCTGGTTGCCGGGCTGATTGCCCCTTACGTCGGACGTTCGATCGATCGTTTCGGCGGCCATGTGACGATGACCATCGGCTCGCTGATTGGCGCGCTTGGGCTCGTCCTCATCGCCTATGTCGATAATCCGATCGCTTATCTCGGCGTATGGATGGTGCTTGGCGCCGCCATGTCGGCGAACCTGTACGATTCCGCCTTCGCCACGCTCGGCCGCATCTTCGGCGCCGGCGCGCGCCGGCCGATCACCGCGCTGACGCTTGCCGGCGGTTTCGCCTCGACCGTGAGCTGGCCGGCGACGCATTTCCTGCTTGAGGCCGTCGGCTGGCGCGGCACATATCTGGTCTATGCCGCACTGCTGGCCTGCATCTCCGCGCCGCTGCATGCGTTGGCGCTGCCGCGCGGTCGCGTCGAAACGGACATGCCGAAGCACAGCGACACGCAGGCGCCGGCTATCGTGCTGCCGCCGCACGGACTGCCGTTCATTCTGGTCGCGTCGGCTTTTGCCGCCTATGCCTTCGTTCCATCCGGCTTGTCCGCGCATCTGTTGGCGATCTTCGCGCGCTCCGGCATCGATGCCGGTACCGTGGTCTGGATCGGCGCGCTGTTCGGGCCGGCGCAGGTCGGCGCGCGGCTGATTGAATTCGCCTTCGGCCGCAATCTGCATCCGCTGTGGGTGGTGCGCTTCGCGCTCGGTGTCTTGCTGTGTGCTTTCGTGATGCTGGCGGTTCTGGGCATATCGACGCCGGTAGCGGCGGCGTTCGCCCTGTTGTTCGGCGGCGCCAACGGGCTCGTCACCATCACGCGCGGCGCGGTGCCGCTGGCGCTGTTCGGCGCCTCCGGCTATGGGCGGCTGATGGGCCGGCTCGCCGGTCCGTTCCTGCTGATGCAGGCGGCGGCGCCGCTGGTGATGGCGTTCGTGGTCGAGCGCACATCCGATCCGGCGGCGCTGGCGCTCGCCGCCGGCTTCGCCGCGACTGCGCTGGTCTGCTTTATCCTGATCCGGCGGCCGCGCTAGCGCATGATCCGGAAAAGTGGGAACCGGTTTTCCGCCTTCGCGAAGCCCGCTTCGGCGGGCTGAGGAAGGTCGGACAAGATCATGCGCAAGAATTATCCGAACATCTCGTCGATGTCGCGCTGGCTGGCGTGGCCGGCATCGCCGTCGAGCTTGGGACCGTTGAGCAGCCCGTAACCGGACGCAGACTTGGCCTTCGCAGGTGACGGCGCCGCTCCGCCGGCACTGTTGCAGCGATCGAGCATCGCCGCCATCTGCTCTTCGATCGCATTCAAGGTCCCGATCACATTGCCGATGCGCTGGCCGGCGAGGTCTTGAAAATTGCAGGCTTCGTAGATTTGCACCACGTGGTCCTGGATGTCCTGTGAAAGGCCGCGCTCATAGTCGGTCTTGCACGTGGCGGCGAGCGCCTTGGCGCTGTCGTCGACGATCTCGACCGATTTCAGAATCTTCTGCGTGGCCTTTTCCATGCCGTCGACCGCGGCGCCGAGTTCGCCGGCCGCGCGCGGCATCCGACGCTCCTTGCCGTCGCCGATGAGCGCGGCAAGGTCCCGCTTGTTGCGGGCGACGGCGTCGTGGACGAGCGCAAGCTCGCGCTTGAGACTTTGCACGGTCTCGGCGGCGGTGCCGTCGCGCCGTTCGGCGAGCGCCCGCAATGCCTTGAGTCCGTCGACGAGGTGACGCTGCTCGGCGGGGTCTACCGCTGCGGCGGCCGCACGCCCACCGGCAAACATCTGCTCGACGCGGAAAACTTTGCGTTGCACGCCACGCCCCCTTCGCATCCCCAACGCTGTGGTTTTATCTCAACGGCGATTAACGCTGGGTTGCGGCGTGAAGCGCATGATCCCGAAAAGTGGGAACCGGTGTTCGGAGAAGATCATGCGCCAATAAGCGAACCAAGCATTAACCATGACGGATAGCGTTTTACCCAAAATAAACGTGACGCGACGAAACGCGCACGCAAGCGCGGCAATCACGCGAACCCGGCGGCGTGGTTTACCAAACGGTGTTTGTTTCGCTTTGTACTCCGCATCTGGCGAAAACTTAGAGTGCGTCAATGCAGCGTTCGATGGTTCCACTATTGCTCGTCGGGTTGTTCGCGAGCAGCGCCGCCTTGGCGCAGCCGATCTTGATTGCGCCGCCCGGCCAGGTCATGCCCTCGACGCCGCCGATGGTCGTGGTGGCGCCGCAGCCGGAGATGCGGGGCCGTCTCGGCGGCGGCTTCATCGAATTTCTGTTCGGCGACAACGCGCCGCAGCGGCAAGTCATGCTGCCGCCGACCATTTATCCCGATGCCGCCCGAGGCGCGCAGCCGATCTATGTCAACACCGGGCCGGCCGTCGATCCCATGCTGGAGCCGAAGGGCTACTCGATTGATCCGCGCTTTCTGCGCCAGGAGGTCGAGTATCACGGCACGGAAGAGCCCGGCACCATCGTCATCGATACCCCGCAGCACTTCCTGTATCTGGTGGAACCCGGGGCTAAAGCGATGCGCTATGGCATCGGCGTCGGCCGGCCGGGCTTCACCTGGTCGGGCGAGCACACGATCACAACGAAGAAGGAATGGCCGGACTGGGTGCCGCCGAAGGAGATGTTGGAGCGCCAGCCCGGCCTGCCGAAATTCATGGCCGGCGGTCCGAATAATCCGCTGGGGGCGCGCGCGCTCTATCTCGGTTCGACGCTTTACCGCATCCACGGCTCAAACGAGCCTTGGACAATCGGCCGGAACGTCTCGTCCGGCTGCATCCGCATGCGCAATGTGGACATCATCGATCTCTACAGCCGCGTGAAGCTCGGCACTAAAGTTGTGGTGCTCTAGCGCATATTAGGCGCTATCGCCGCCGTCACCGCCTCCGAAGTCGCCGCCCAGATCCGCAATATCGGTGTCATGCGTGTCGCCGCTGTCGAACAGCCCGGCGCCATGCGCGCCGCCTGCAGCGCCACCACCACCGATATCATTCAATCCGGCATCGCGTGCGAGATCGCTATTGGCGGCGTTGCCGGCCCAGGGGGAGTCCGGCGCCGGGGCATCGGCAGCGAAAGCGCCGGCACGATGGCCGAACATCGAGCTGATGGAGTTGAGCAGCAGCGCGCCGCCGATCATGCCAGCGGCCGACGCCGCCGCGGTGCCGAGGAACGAGCCGCCTTGCGATGGAAGCGCGGCAGCCGACGGCGCCGCTGCAGGCAGTGCGCCGCCGCTGTTCCAGCGCGGGTCGGGCTCGCTCGCGGTGGCAGCGCGCACGGTCGGCACCGACGTGTGGGCGGGGCGACCCGTCAGCGCATTGCGCATGCTGTCGAGAAAGCCGCCGCTGTCGCGCGTGCCGTCATCCTCGCCGGTCAATTCGCGAATGCGGGCATCGGCGCGCTTGAGCGCCTCGTCCTGCACCAGC
>DATBZY010000236.1:0-2184 GCA_036512915.1 Pseudolabrys sp.
CTGCGGATAGTCGGTGGCGAACACCAGACGTTCGGCCGGAATCTCCACCAATGCCGTCTTGACGCTGCCGATGGCGCCGCAGAAGCCGGCGGTGTCGAACATGAAGTTATGGCGCAGGTAATAGTCGAAGTCCTTCGCGCCGGTGCGGCCATGCTTGGCGTTGCCGCGCAGGCCCCAGAAATCCTTGTCCTGATAGCTGCGGATGCGGCCGAGCATGGAAGCGATGCCGCCGCCGAGATGCGCCATGTGCACCATGAGCGACGGATGGCGGTCGAACACGCCGCCATTGACCAGCCTGATCGTGGCCATGATCAGCGAGAATTCACGCCCGACCGACCGCGCCGTGTCGTAGGCATTGAACTGCTGCGGGAAATTCAGCTTGAGCGCCGGATGCACGAAAACGAACAGCCCGAGTTTTTCGGCTTCCGTCCAGAACGGTTCGAATTCCGGGGCATCGAGGAACAGCCCATCGGCCTCCGACGTGATGACCACGCCCGGGAAACCAAGCTCGTGCGCGCAGCGCGCCAGCTCCTTGAAAGCCTGCGCACCGCCGAGCGGATGGGCATGGGCGGCGCCGATGAAGCGGCCCGGGTAGTCGCGCTCGGCTTGTTTGGCCTTGTCGTTGACCAGTTTCGAGCGCTCGAGATCGGCGCACATCGCGGAGGCGCTGGTCAGGAAGGCGGCATCGATGCCGGCCATGTCCATCATGCGGATGTGTTCATCCAGATCGTAGAGCAATTTGTGCGAGGTGTAGCTCGGCGCGCCGGTTTCGTCGAAAGCGATGATCAGTTTGTCGCCCAGATCCTCCTTGAACAGTTCACGCGGCGTGAAGTGATGCTGGAAATCGACGATCATGGGCGTCTCCTCTGACGACACAAAGCTTGTTCACTGCGCGGGCGCGCGTGTTGCGCGCACAAAAAACATGGGCGGCGGAGTGCTGTCAAACCTTCGACTGCAGGGCAGCCACGCGGTAGTATCACGATCTATCCGCGTCTTGCTCGTCCAATTCCAGCCCGAGCAGGAGATAGCTGAACGACTTGCCGTGCGAGTCCAGATTGAGCGAGGCGTTGACGCCGCCCTCGAGCGCGTCCTGCATGACGAAGTTGAGGCCGCACAAATGCGGCAGCTCGTAGCGCGTGACCTGGCCGCGAATCAGGTGAGGAAAAGTTCGCTTGATGCGCTCAGCCGTGAGCGTGCGTTTCAGCAGCTCGAAATCTTTGGGCTCGTAAGCCCAGACATTGACGTTCGATGTGTTGCCTTTGTCGCCGGCGCGCGCATGGGCGATGTCGCGGACGATCCGGCGCGCGTTGCGGCGCGGGGAGTTCATGCGACCACCATTGTCATGGTCGGTTTGACGCGTTCGCGTGGAATCAAAACCGACTTCGTCATCACGCAGGGTGCGATCGCGCCGCGATAGCCGCCGCCGCCGGCCGGGCCGCAGCACAGCAGCGATTCCACTTCCCACAGCATGAGCTCGGCGTCTTCCTTGGCGCGCGAGCGCAGCGCCACGTGCAGCCGCACGTCCTGCGCCTCAGTGGCGCGCACGCCCGCCGTCGCGAACAGCGAACTGACTCCGATCAGGTCGACGCGCAGTTCGGATTTGTTGCCGTGCAGGCGCGACATCCGCTCTCGCACGATGTCGGCGGCCAATTGCCCGCGTTCCTGCGCGGCCGGTCCGGCATAGCTCACGCCCGCTTCGCCCTGGAAGCCGCCGTCGAAGCCGACCGTTACTTTCAGC
Source organism: Pseudolabrys sp. (assembly GCA_036512915.1). Taxonomy (GTDB): domain Bacteria; phylum Pseudomonadota; class Alphaproteobacteria; order Rhizobiales; family Xanthobacteraceae; genus Pseudolabrys. Next base: position 1,739 of record DATBZY010000236.1, read on the forward strand.
GTGGCCGGCCGTGTCGTGCCGGAGGCGTTCGACACCTTGACGCGATTGTCGCCGGCCGCTGCGATTTCAACGCGGCTGAAATCGGCGGTCACATCGGGAGTCAGATAGTGCGCCGGGTCGTGCACCTCGTACAGCAGTTGCTCCTTCACGGTCTGCGTGCTCACACAGCCGCCGGTGCCGGCGAGTTTGGTGATGACCGCGCTGCCGTCGGATTGCACTTCGGCGATCGGGTAGCCGCACTGCGCTAGGTTGGCGACATCCTTGACCCCCGGGTCGGCGAAGTAGCCGCCGGTCACCTGCATGCCGCATTCCAGCAGATGTCCGACCAACGTGCCTGCGCCCATGCGCGCCATGTCGGTGGCGTCCCAGCCGAAGCGATGCGCGATCGGCGCCAGAAACAGGGACGGATCGGCGAGCCGGCCGCCGATAATCACGTCGGCCCCGGC
>DATBZY010000237.1:0-11181 GCA_036512915.1 Pseudolabrys sp.
ACTCGCTCACGCAAATCGTTCGAAAGGGCCTTCGTCATGGCGAGCCTCCGCGAATCAGACGCAGAAGACTCGCTCAAATCCGCCCTTTTGGGAATCCTACTGCGGAGAATTCGATTCAGCGCAAACGGAAAATGCTCTAGAAGCTCGACCAGATCAGCAACACAACCGCGAGCGCCATCAGCGCTGCGGCGAGCCAGCCCAGGATCATGAGCCAGCGCGGTAGCGCCACCAGCCGCGCCTCGCGCCTGCTGGAGACCACCAGCATCGTTGCAGCCATGATCGGCACCGCGACGATGCCGTTGATCACCGCGGTCCAGAACAGCATCGCGATTGGATCGATTTTGGTGACGAGCAGCGCCGAGCCGCCGATCGTGGCGGCGGCGACGATGGCATAGAAGCCGATGGCGCGGCTGGCCGGCAGCTCCAGGCTGCCGCGCAATTTGAACACTTCGGCGACCGCATAGGCCGCCGATCCGGCCAGCACCGGCACCGCCAGCAAACCGGTGCCGATAATGCCGGCGGCAAACAGCGCGAATGTCAGCGGCCCGCCGATCGGGCGCAATGCCTCGGCGGCCTGCGCGGCAGTATCGATATGGGTGATTCCTTGCGTATGCAGCGTCGCCGCCGTGGTCACGATGATGAAGAAGGCAATGAGATTGGAGAAGAACATGCCGACCCAGGTGTCGATCGAGATGGTCCTGAAAGAATTCTTCTTCAGATCCGAATTCTCCGCATGCATGTGCCGATGGCTCAGTCGTGATTCTTCCGCCTCCTGCGATGCCTGCCAGAAAAACAGATAGGGGCTGATGGTCGTGCCGAAGATCGCGACCACCATCAAAATCAGATCGCGATCGAAACTTAAGCTCGGCAACACCGTTGGCGCACGACCTCGCCCCACGGGATGTGCACGCTGAAGGCTGCTGCGACATAGAACAGCAGGACCATCGTCAGCAATTTTAGATAGCGGGCATAGCGGTGATAGGGGATCAGCACCTCGGCGACGAGGCATGCGATCCCGAACAAAACCGCAAAGACAAGCGCGGAGCCGCCGGCGACCAGGCGCAAGGCCTCGCCCATGGCCGCCAGATCGGCGGCGATGTTGATGGTGTTGGCCACCAGCAACGACGCCACCAGCGGATACAGCGCTACCGGCGGAAGCACGCGCGCGATGTTGTGGGCAAGCCCTTGCCGCGTATCCCAGCCGATGCAGGCGCTGATGATCTGGATCGCCGCCATGAACGGCAGCGTCAGGAACACGGTCCACAACAGCGCAAAGCCGAACTGGGCTCCCGCTTGCGAATAGGTGGCGATGCCGCTCGGATCGTCGTCGGCCGCGCCGGTCACGAGTCCCGGCCCGAGCGCACGCCAAATCCCGCGCGCGGAAAATCGCCCCATGCTCACGCCCTGAGCCCTCGAATCCCCGCGCCGATCTTGCCGCGATACCGGCCGGTAAGTCCACGGCGGCGCGAATGTAGAAATCGGCTCTGGACTCGCGGCCACGCGTCTGTTGGTATAATGTATACAAGATGCCGGATGGGGGCGACCCCCGTCTTTCGGCGGCTTGTCGCGGCCAGCCGGACCGGATAACCCACCACTCGGCCGCGCCCCGCGGCTTCAGCAAGTCGAGAGTTTTCCCACCATGGCGCGTAACAAAATTGCCTTGATCGGCGCCGGCCAGATCGGCGGCACGCTCGCCCACCTCATCGGCCTCAAACAGCTCGGCGACGTCGTGATGTTCGACGTCATGGAAGGCATCCCGCAAGGCAAGGCGCTGGACATCGCCCAATCCTCGCCGGTCAACGATTTCGATTCCCGCCTCACCGGCACCAATACCTACGATGCGATCGAAGGCGCCGACGTGTGCATCGTCACCGCCGGCGTGCCGCGCAAGCCCGGCATGAGCCGCGACGATCTGCTCGGCATCAATCTCAAGGTGATGGAGCAGGTCGGCTCCGGCATCAAGAAATATGCGCCCAATGCCTTCGTGATCTGCATCACCAATCCGCTCGACGCCATGGTGTGGGCGCTGCAGAAATGCTGCGGCCTGCCCCAGCAGAAGGTTGTCGGCATGGCCGGCATACTCGACTCGGCGCGCTTCCGCTATTTCCTCGCCGACGAGTTCAACGTCTCGGTGGAAGACGTCACCGCCTTCGTACTCGGCGGCCATGGCGACACCATGGTGCCGCTCACGCGCTATTCGGCGGTGGCCGGCATTCCGGTGCCCGACCTGGTGAAGATGGGCTGGACCACGCAGGCGCGCGTCGACGAAATCGTCAAGCGCACCGCCAATGGCGGCGCCGAGATCGTCAACCTACTCAAGACCGGCTCGGCCTTCTACGCGCCGGCGGCCTCCGCGATCGCGATGGCGGAGAGCTATTTGCTCGACAAGAAGCGCGTGCTGCCCTGCGCGGCCTGGCTCAACGGCGAATACGGCATCAAAGACCTCTATGTTGGCGTGCCGGTGGTGATCGGCGCCAAGGGTGTCGAACGCATCGTCGAGATCGAGTTCACCGGCGCCGAACGCGGCATGTTCGAAAAGTCGACGGCCTCGGTGCAGGGCCTGGTCGAAGCCTGCAAGAAGATCGCGCCCAATCTCGGCAACTAGAACAAGCCGGCCTTTGCCGGGAGCATGACATGAACATCCATGAGTATCAGGCGAAGGCGGTGTTACGCGAATTCGGCGTGCCGGTGCCGCGCGGCGTGCCGGCGTTCACCGTCGATGAGGCGATCAAGGGCGCCCAGGCACTGGGTGGCCCGGTCTGGGTGGTGAAGGCGCAGATTCACGCCGGCGGGCGCGGCAAGGCCGGCGGCGTCAAGGTGGTAAAATCCATCGACGACGTGAAGAAAGAATCCACACGCATCCTCGGCTCGACGCTGGTCACCCATCAGACCGGCCCGCAGGGCAAGAAGGTCAATCGCATTTACGTCGAGGAAGGCTCGGCCATCGACCGCGAGTTCTATCTCTCGGCGCTGATCGACCGGGAAACCTCGCGCGTGGCTTTTGTCGTCTCCACCGAAGGCGGCATGGATATCGAGGAAGTCGCCAAGAGCCACCCCGAGAAAATCATGACTTTCTCGGTCGATCCGGCCACCGGCATCATGCCGCATCACGGCCGCCGCGTGGCGCAGACGCTCAAGCTCAGCGGCGATCTCGTCAAGCAGGTCGAGGGCATCCTGCCCAAGCTCTATGCGGCGTTCACCACCAAGGACATGAGCCTGCTGGAGATCAATCCGCTGGTGGTAACCAAGGACAACAAGCTGATCTGCCTCGATGCCAAGGTCAGTTTCGACGGCAACGCGCTCTACCGTCATCCCGATATCGTGGCGCTGCGCGACTTGACCGAGGAAGACGAAAAGGAAACCGAAGCGTCGAAGCACGATCTCAATTACATCGCGCTCGACGGCTCGATCGGCTGCATGGTCAATGGCGCCGGCTTGGCGATGGCGACCATGGACATCATCAAGCTCTACGGCAGTTCGCCGGCGAACTTCCTCGATGTCGGCGGCAGCGCGACCAAAGAGAAAGTCACGGCGGCGTTCAAGATTATCACTTCCGATCCGAGCGTGAAAGGCATTCTGGTCAACATCTTCGGCGGCATCATGAAATGCGACGTGATCGCCGAAGGCGTGGTGGCGGCGGTGAAGGAAGTGGGCTTGAAAGTGCCGCTGGTGGTTCGGCTGGAAGGCACCAATGTCGAGCTCGGCAAGAAGATCATCGCCGAGTCCAAGCTCAACGTGACCTCGGCCGACGATCTCGACGACGCCGCACAGAAAATTGTCAAAGCCGTAAAGGAGGCCGCGTAATGGCCATCCTCATCGACAAGAACACCAAGGTCATCTGCCAGGGTTTCACCGGCAAGAATGGAACATTCCATTCCGAGCAAGCGATTGCCTACGGCACCAAGATGGTCGGCGGCACCTCGCCCGGCAAGGGCGGCGCCACCCATCTCAATCTGCCGGTGTTCAACACCGTCGCCGAAGCGCGCGAGCAGACCGGCTGCGACGCCAGCGTGATTTACGTACCGCCGCCGGGCGCGGCTGACGCGATCTGCGAAGCGATCCAGGCCGACATCCCGCTCATCGTCTGCATCACCGAGGGCATCCCGGTGATGGACATGGTCAAGGTCAAGCGCGCGCTGGCGGGTTCGAAGTCGCGGCTGATCGGGCCGAATTGCCCCGGCGTGATGACGGCGGGCGAATGCAAGATCGGCATCATGCCGGGCAATATCTTCAAGCCCGGCAAGGTCGGCATCATCTCGCGCTCCGGCACGCTCACTTACGAGGCGGTGTTCCAGACCACCCGCGAAGGGCTGGGGCAGACCACCGCGGTCGGTATCGGCGGCGATCCGGTCAAGGGCACCGAATTCATCGCGGTGCTGGAGATGTTTCTGGCCGACAAGGCCACGCAAGCCATCGTCATGATCGGCGAGATCGGCGGTTCGGCCGAGGAGGACGCTGCGCAGTTTCTGAAAGACGAGGCCAAGCGCGGCCGCAAGAAGCCCACGGTCGGCTTTATCGCCGGGCGCACGGCGCCCCCCGGCCGGCGCATGGGCCATGCCGGCGCCATCATTTCCGGCGGCAAAGGCGACGCTGAGTCCAAAATTGCGGCAATGGAATCGGCGGGAATTAAGGTATCACCGTCCCCGGCTCGAATCGGGAAGACCCTGGTCGAAGTACTGAAATCCTGATTCAGTCTTAGGTCTTTCGTAGACTTACAGACGTCATAAATAGCGTTAAAACAGCAAGCCGCCGCCGGATGCTGGCCCCTCGGGCTATGGCCGGCGGCGAGCGCATGATCCCGAAAAGCGGGAACCGGTTTTCGGAAAAGATCATGCGCAAGCAAAATGCGCGAATTTAGCCGCGCAAGGATCGAACCGCCGATGTCCCGCCAGGACGCCAATTCTGCCTTCGCCCGCACCTCCTTCCTGTATGGCGGCAACGCCGCCTACATCGAAGACCTCTACGCCAAATACGAGGCCGACCCCGCCGCGGTCGACGCCGAGTGGCAAGATTTTTTCCGGAGCCTGAAGGACGAGGGCGCCGACGTCGTCAAAAGCGCGCAGGGCGCGTCCTGGAAAAAACCCAACTGGCCGTTGCGTGCCGACGGCGATCTGGTGTCTGCGCTCGACGGCCAATGGGCGGAAACCGAAAAGCGCATCGGCGAAAAAATTTCCGCCAAGCTCGGCAACTTGGCGCAGGCTAAGGGCGTCGAGCTCTCCTCCGCCGACGTCATGCAGGCGACGCGCGATTCTATCCACGCGCTGATGCTGATCCGCGCCTACCGCATCCGCGGCCATTTCCACGCCAAGCTCGATCCGCTCGCGCTCGAGCCGGAGAAGAACGAGGAAGAGCTTGACCCGCGTTCCTACGGCTTCACCGAGGCCGACCTCGATCGCAGGATTTTCCTCGACAAGGTGCTCGGCCTCGAATTCGCGTCGATGCGCGAGATTGTCGCGATCTTGCGCCGCACCTACTGCCAGACGCTCGGCGTGGAGTTCATGCACATCTCCAACGCCGCCCAGAAGGCGTGGATCCAGGAGCGCATCGAGGGCCGCGACAAGGAAATCACCTTCACGCGCGAAGGCAAGCGCGCCATCCTCAACAAACTGGTCGAATCCGAGGGCTTCGAGAAATTCCTCGACGTCAAATACACCGGCACCAAACGCTTCGGCCTCGACGGCGCGGAATCGCTGATCCCGGCGCTCGAGCAGATCATCAAGCGCGGCGGCAATCTCGGGGTGAAGGAAATCGTGCTCGGCATGCCGCATCGCGGTCGACTCAATGTGTTCACGCAAGTGATGGGCAAACCGCACCGCGCGCTGTTCCACGAATTCAAGGGCGGTTCGGCCACGCTGGACGAGATCGAAGGCTCCGGCGACGTGAAGTATCACCTGGGCGCGTCATCGGACCGCGAGTTCGACGGCAACCAGGTGCACCTGTCGCTTGCCCCCAATCCGTCGCATCTCGAGATCGTCGATCCGGTGACGCTCGGCAAGGTGCGCGCCAAGCAGGACCAGCACGGCGCGAAGCCGGACGAGCGCACCATGGTGATGCCGCTGCTCATGCACGGCGACGCCGCCTTCGCCGGCCAAGGCGTGGTGGCGGAATGCTTCGGGCTCTCGGATCTGAAGGGCTACCGCACCGGCGGCTCGCTGCATTTCATCGTCAACAATCAGATCGGCTTCACCACCTATCCGCGCTACTCGCGGTCTTCGCCGTATCCGTCCGATGTCGCCAAGATGATCGAGGCGCTGATCTTCCACGTGAACGGCGACGATCCGGAAGCGGTGGTGTTTGCGGCCAAGGTTGCGACCGAATACCGGCAGAAGTTCCAGCGGCCGGTGGTCATCGACATGTTCTGTTATCGGCGCTTCGGCCACAACGAAGGCGACGAGCCCTCGTTCACCCAGCCGCTGATGTACAAGAAGATCCGCGCGCATCCGAGCACGCTGGAAATCTACAGCAAGAAGCTGATCGCCGAAGCCGTCGTCACCGCCGGCGAAGTCGAGAAGATGAAGGCGGATTGGCGTGCGCGGCTCGACGCCGAATTCGAGGCGGCACAGGGCTACAAGCCGAACAAAGCCGATTGGCTCGACGGCCGCTGGGCGGGCTTGAAGGCGGCGGGCGAAGCCGAGGATCCGCGCCGCGGCAATACCGGCGTCGCGCTCGAATCCCTGCGCGAGATCGGCAAAAAAATCACCGCCGTTCCGCAAGGCTTCAAGGTCCACAAGACCATCCAGCGCTTTCTCGATCATCGCGCCAAGTCAATCGAGACCGGCGCGGGCATCGACTGGTCGACCGCGGAAGCGCTGGCCTTCTGCGCGCTGCTCGAGGAAGGCCACCCGGTTCGGCTGTCCGGCCAGGACAGCGAGCGCGGCACCTTCTCGCAGCGTCATTCGGTGCTGTTCGATCAGGACACCGAGGAGCGCCACACGCCGTTCAACCATCTGGGCGAGCGCCAGGCGCGCTTCGAGGTGCTCAACTCGAGCCTGTCGGAAGAGGCCGTGCTCGGTTTCGAATACGGCTATTCCACCGCCGAGCCGAATGCGCTGACGCTGTGGGAGGCGCAGTTCGGCGATTTCGCCAACGGCGCGCAGGTGGTGTTCGACCAGTTCATCTCCTCCGGCGAGCGCAAATGGCTGCGGCTGTCCGGCCTCGTCTGCCTGCTGCCGCACGGCTACGAGGGCCAAGGACCGGAGCACTCCTCGGCCCGGCTCGAGCGCTTCCTGCAGATGTGCGCCGAGGACAACATGCAGGTGGCGAACATCACGACCCCGGCGAACTACTTTCATGCCCTGCGCCGGCAATTGAAGCGCGACACCCGCAAGCCGCTGATCCTGATGACGCCGAAGAGCCTGTTGCGCCACAAGCGCGCGGTCTCGCCGCTCGACGAGATGGCGGCCGGCACCGCGTTCCACCGTTTGTTGTGGGACGACGCGCAAGCGCTGCCGAACGAAAAAATCAAGCTGGTCGCCGACGACAATATCCGCCGCGTCATCATGTGCTCGGGCAAGGTCTATTACGACCTGTACGAGGAGCGCGAGAAGCGCGGCATCGACGACGTCTATCTGCTGCGCATCGAGCAGCTCTATCCGTTCCCGTCCAAGGCGATGGTGCACGAGCTGTCGCGCTTCAAGCAGGCGGAGATGATGTGGTGCCAGGAAGAGCCGCGCAACATGGGGGCGTGGTTCTTCGTCGATGTCTTCCTGCAATGGGTGCTCAACCAGATCGGCGCCAAGCATCGCCACCTGCGCTATGCCGGGCGTCCGGCCTCCGCCTCGACCGCGGTCGGGCAGATGCCGAAGCATCTTGTGCAGCTCAAGCAATTGCTCGACGAAGCGCTCGGCTAACGCGCATGCCGCGCGCACGCGATTTCTAAAGGATTGAACCATGGCTGACATCCGCGTGCCCACCCTCGGCGAATCGGTCACCGAAGCGACCGTGGGAAAATGGTTCAAGCAGCCGGGCGAGGCGGTGGCGGTGGACGAGCCGCTGGTCGAGTTGGAGACCGACAAGGTCACGCTGGAAGTGCCGGCGCCGGCCGCCGGCGTGCTCTCCGACATCGCGGCGAAGAACGGCGAAACCGTCGGCGTTGGCGCGCTGCTCGGCCAGATCAAGGAAGGCGCCGCTGCCAGCGTTGCCAAGCCCGCCGCCAAACCGGCCGAGGCGCCGAAAGCAGCGCCCGCTCCGGCAACGAAAGCCGCCGACATGCCCATAGCCGCGGGCTCGCCCGCGATGCCGACCCCGCCTTCGGTGCGCAAGCTGGCGGCGGAAAGCGGCATGGACGTCTCCAGGGTGGAAGGTTCCGGCAAGCACGGCCAGGTCACCAAGGGCGACATTATGGCAGCGATCGAGCGCGCCGCTGCGCAGCCAACGCCGGTTGTGGCGCCGGTGCAGATGCGGGCGCCGTCGCCCGCCGACGATGCCGCGCGCGAAGAGCGCGTGCACATGACGCGGCTGCGTCAGACCATCGCGCGCCGGCTGAAGGACGCGCAGAACACCGCCGCCATGCTCACGACCTTCAACGAGGTCGACATGAGCGCGGTGATGGGCTTGCGCCATCAATACAAGGATCTGTTCGAGAAGAAGCACGGCGTGAAGCTCGGCTTCATGGGCTTCTTCGTGCGCGCCTGTATCCAGGGCTTGAAGGATATCCCGGCGGTCAACGCCGAGATCGACGGCACCGACATCGTCTACAAGAATTACTACCACATCGGCGTTGCCGTCGGCACCGAGAAGGGCCTGGTGGTGCCGGTGGTGCGCGATGCCGACCAGCTGTCGCTCGCCGGCATTGAAAAGACGATTTCCGACTTGGGCAAGCGCGCGCGCGAGGGTTCGCTCACGATCGACGAGATGCAGGGCGGCACCTTCACGATCTCGAACGGCGGCGTCTATGGCTCGCTGCTGTCGACGCCGATCCTCAATGCGCCGCAGTCCGGCATTCTCGGCATGCACAAGATCCAGGAGCGGCCGGTGGTGGTCGGCGGCAAGATCGAGGCGCGGCCGATGATGTATCTGGCGCTCTCCTACGACCACCGCATCGTCGACGGCCAGCAGGCGGTGACGTTCCTGGTGCGGGTGAAGGAAAACCTGGAAGACCCGGCAAGGATTGTTCTGGATCTGTGACATTGACGATTGAGAGTTCGGAGTATTTTTGATGGCCTACGACCTCATTGTCATCGGCACCGGCCCCGGCGGCTATGTCTGCGCCATCCGCGCGGCGCAGCTCGGCTTGAAAACCGCGGTGATCGAGAAGCGCGCCACCTTTGGCGGCACCTGCCTCAATGTCGGCTGCATCCCGTCGAAGGCGCTGCTGCACGCCTCCGAACTGTTCGAGCAGGCCGGCCACAGCTTCAGCAAGATGGGCATCGGCGTGTCCGCGCCCAAGCTCGACCTCAAGGCGATGATGGCGTTCAAGGACCAGGGCGTCGACGGCAACGTCAAGGGCGTCGATTTTCTGCTCAAGAAAAACAAGGTCGATGCCTTCCTTGGGCTCGCGCGCATCGGCGCGCCCGGCAAGGTCGAGGTCACAGGCGCCGACGGCAAGACGTTAACGCTCGACACCAAGTCCATCGTGATTGCCACCGGCTCCGACGTGGCCAAGCTCAAGGGCATTGAGATCGACGAGCAGCGCATCGTGTCGTCGACCGGCGCGCTCGCGCTCGACAAGGTGCCTTCGAGCCTGCTGGTGGTCGGCGCCGGCGTTATCGGCCTTGAACTGGGCTCGGTGTGGCGCCGGCTCGGCGCGCAGGTGACCGTGGTGGAATTTCTCGACGGCGTGTTGCCCGGCATGGACGGCGAGATCCGCCGCCAGGCCCAGCGGCTGTTCGAGAAGCAGGGCATGATTTTCAAATTGTCATCGAAGGTGACTGCGGTCGACGCCTCCGGCAAACGCCTGAAGGTGAAAGTAGAGCCGGCCAAAGGTGGCGCTTCGGAAACCATCGAGGCCGACGTGGTGCTGGTCGCCATCGGCCGCGTGCCCTACACCGACGGGCTTGGCCTGAAGGAGCTTGGCGTCAAGCTCGACGAGCGCGGCCGCGTTGCCGTCGATCATTATTACGCCACCAACGTGCCCGGCATCTGGGCGGTCGGCGACGTGATCGCCGGTCCGATGCTCGCGCATAAAGCCCAGGATGAAGGCGTGGCGGTGGCCGAGATCCTGGTCGGGCAGGCCGGCCACGTGAATTACGACGCCATCCCGAACGTGGTCTACACGTTCCCGGAGATCGCCACCGTCGGCAAAAGCGAAGACGAGCTGAAGGCCGCCGGCGTCGCCTACACTATCGGCAAGTTTCCGTTCAGCGCCAACGGCCGCGCCAAGGTGAACCTGACCACCGATGGCTTCGTCAAAATCCTCGCCGATGCCAAGACCGACCGCGTGCTCGGTGTGCAACTGATCTGCGCCGACGCCGGCAACATGATCGCGGAAGCAGCCCTCGCCATGGAATTCGGCGCTTCCGCCGAGGACATCGCACGCACCTGCCACGCCCATCCGACGCTGCCGGAAGCCGTGAAGGAAGCGGCGATGGCGGTCGCGAAACGCGCGATTCATATGTAGTTTCTTATCCCTCCCCTTCAGGGCAGGGCATAGGCGGCCTTCGGCCGCCGTTCCTATTTCATGGACGCCGATGCGAAGCATCGGCTATGGAGCGAAGCGAGCCGGGTGGGGCTGCTTCTGTGCTTTCATGCCACGCCACCCGCCCGCCTTCGGCGGGCGATCCTTGGGTCAAGCCCGAGGGCTGGCTCTCCCCCTTTCAGGGGAGGTAGAAATAGGGCGCCTTAATTGCGGCGGCTTGCCGGGGCTAACATCGCAGCATGCGCCGCCACCTGCTTCGCCCGCTCTGGATCGTGCTCGCGCTGCTGTTCTTGGCTGAAGCGTGGCTATGGGATCATCTCGAACCCATCGTCGCGCGCGCCGTCAATCTGGTGCCCTGGGGCAAGCTCAAGGACAGACTGGCGCGACTGATCGAAGACCTGCCGCCGTGGGCGACGCTGATGGTCTTCGTCATCCCTTTCATCTTCCTGCTGCCGTTGAAATTTCTCGAAGTCTATTTCCTGGCCAAGCGCAACTGGCTGGCCGCCGCCGGCGTCCTGATCGTCGCCAAGCTGCTCGGCGTCGGCGTCACCGCCTTCGTGTTCGATGTCACGCGCGAGAAGCTGTTGCAGATGGCGTGGTTCCGC
>DATBZY010000238.1:0-4271 GCA_036512915.1 Pseudolabrys sp.
TCGGCTGCGGGAAACCCTTCTCGTCGAGTTGCATCTTTTCGACGGTGAGTGTGCCCTCGTCCAAGCGCTTGATGGTCGAGAGCCATTTCATCATGATGCCTTCCTGTAGCGCTTCCTCGACCTCGAAGTCGTGCGCCGGCATTCGATCGCGGGTACGGCGATAGACGATGATCGCCTCGGTCGCGCCAAGCCGTTTGGCAGTGCGGGCGGCGTCGATGGCGGTGTTGCCGCCGCCGTAAACGACGACGCGGCGGCCGAGCAGTGGCTTGTCTTCGCCTTCCATTGATCGCAGCAGAGCAACGGCGTCGAGAATCTTTGCAGCGGAACCGGCGGGAATATAGGAGCGCTTCCCGATATGGGCGCCGACGGCGAGGAATGCTGCGTCGAAGCGGCCGTTCCGCATGCTCTCGACGACGCGGTCAACCTTGATGTTGAGCTTGATGACGACGCCGAGGTCGATAATGCGGTTGATCTCGGCGTCGAGCACGTCGCGCGGCAGACGATATTTGGGAATCCCAAAACGCATCATGCCGCCGGTGAACGGCCCGGCCTCGCGGATCTCGACCGCATGCCCCATTCGCCGCAGGTGATAAGCGGCGGACAAGCCGGAAGGACCCGCGCCAACCACCAGCACGCGCTTGCCGCTATCGGCCAGCGGCGGCGCAAATCGCCAGCCGTTGCGGATCGCCTCGTCGCCGAGGAAACGCTCGACCGAATTGATGCCGACCGCTTCGTCGACTTGCGCCCGATTGCAAGCACTTTCGCAGGGGTGATAGCACACCCTGCCCATCACCGCTGGCATCGGGTTGTCAATCGTCAATGTGCGCCATGCGGTTTCGTAGTCGCCGGATTCGGCGTGATAGAGCCAGCTCTGAATGTTCTCGCCGGCCGGACAGGCATTGTTGCAGGGCGGCAAACGGTCGACATAGACCGGCCGCGAGGTGCGCCACGACCCGGTCAGGTTGGCGAGGCTGCTGCCGACATCAAGGCTGATCGCGAAGGGATGTTCCATTAAGCGTCTCCCTGCTGATCGAGCAGACGATACTCGGCGATGTTGCGGTCGGCCACCGCCTGCAGCTGACTGATGCGTCGTTTGCCCTCGTCCGTGATGAAGAGGTGGGCGAAGCGGCGCTGCAGCTTCAAATATTCGTCGATGGGAACCCGGCGGCGGATCTTGCGGCTGCCGGTGACTACGCCGTACTCGGCTTCGAACACCGGGAACATCCCGCACTCGACCGCGAGCCGCGCCAGCCGGATCGTATCCTGCGAGGCCGAGCCCCAGCCGGGCGGGCAGGGCACATGGATATGCAAATAGCGTGCGCCATGAATGCCCATCGCCTTCACCACCTTGCGCTCAAGGTCGTGCAGGTCGGCGACTGTGGCAGTGGCAACATAGGGGATGCCGTGAGCGACGGCGATCTTTGGCACGCTCTTTCCGGTGCCGAAAACGTTTCCCGGCTCCGGTCCCATGGCCGGCGTCGTCGCGGTGCGTGCCGCCGGCGGCGTCGCCGACGAGCGCTGCACGCCAGTGTTCATGTAGCCTTCGTTATCGTAGCAGATATAGAGCACGTCATCGTTGCGCTCGAACATGCCCGACAGGCAGCCGAAGCCGATATCGGTGGTGCCGCCATCGCCGCCTTGCGCGACCACCCGCACCTGCGGCCGTCCTTTCACGCGCATGGCGGCGGCAACTCCGGTCGCGACCGCGGCAGCGTTGCCGAACAGCGAATGAACCCACGGAATCTGCCACGAGGTTTCCGGATAGGGCGTCGTAAATACTTCCAGGCATCCGGTGGCGTTCACCGCAATCAGATTGCCACCCGTCGCGCGCAACGCGGCATCAAGCGCGTAGCGGGCGCCGAGCGCCTCGCCGCAGCCCTGACAGGCGCGGTGCCCGCAGGTCAATGCATTGGATCGGTCGGTCGAGGCCTGCACCGAGCGATCCGCCTCCGAGGCGAGGCGATTGCCGACGGTGAAGGTTCCCTTCTGATAGAAGCGCAGTTTCTGCGTCGCTGCCAAGCTGGTGCTATCGTCCATCTGCCGCTTCCTCATTCCGCCGCTGGTTTCTGCGCGCCAGTGCTGAGGCGTCGCAGGATGTTTTCCGCCGTCGGCCCGGAGCGCCGGACCTTGCGGACATAATGCAGCTCCTTGGCGATCATCTCCTCGTTGAGGTCGAGGAAATGCGTGCCTTCCCACGACTGCACCAGCGCCTGGCGGAACAGACGGTGCAAGGAATGACGCGTGATCGGCCGCCCGCCGAGACCCGCCACCGCCGAGTGCACCTGCGGGGCGCCGGCGACATTGCGCAGGGCAAGGTCGACATGCAGCGCGAGCTGGCCGCCCATGCCGACGGCGAGACTTTTCTCCACCACGACGACGTGCTTGCGCCCGACCAGAACCTTGCGCAGTGGCTCGACCGGGAACGGACGGAACGCCACCAGCGTGACGAGACCGATGCGAATCCCGTCCGCGCGCATCTCGTCGATCGTGTCCTTGATCGTCCCGTTGACCGAACCCATGGCGACGACCAGCACCTCGGCGTCATCCGCCTTGTAGATGCGCAGCAATCCGCCGGAGTCGCGGCCGAACTGTTTATTGAATTCGCCGGCGAATTCGGGGATGAGCCGCAGGGCGAGCGTCTGCTTATAGTGCTGGAGGAAGCGCACCTCGGTAAAGGCATCCGGGCCGACCATCGCGCCAATCGAGATCGGGTCGTCCGGATCGAGCACCTGGACCGGCTCATAGGGCGGCAGATACTCATCGACCTCTGCCTGTTCCGGCAGTTCGACGCGCTCGACCGCGTGGGTCAGAATAAATCCATCGACGCAGACCATCACCGGCATCGACAGTTCTTCGGCCAAGCGGAAGGCCTGGATATGCAGGTCGGCTGCCTCTTGATTGGTCTCCGCGAACAGCTGCATCCATCCGGCGTCGCTCATCGCCATGGCGTCGGAATGGTCGTTCCAGATATTGATCGGCGCGCCAATCGCCCGGTTACCGACCGTCATCACGATCGGCAGGCCGAGACCGGAGGCGTTGTAGACGGCCTCCGCCATGTAAAGCAGGCCCTGGCTTGCGGTGGCGGTATAGGCGCGCGCGCCGGCCGCCGAAGCGCCGATCGCGACCGACAGCGCGGCAAATTCGGATTCGACGTTGATGAACTCGCACTTGGCGAGTTTGCCGGTCCGCACCATCTCGCCGAGGCCCTCGACGATGTGGGTCTGCGGTGTGATCGGGTAGGCGCAAATCACCTCGGGCCGGCATAGCGCGATCGCCTCGGCCATCGCCCGTGAGCCTTCAATTTGTTTGAGCATGGCGATGATCCCTCAAGCGGCCGCGTTGGCGTGGGCGACGGCGTCATGCGCGGCGGTGGCGGCGGCAATATTCGCCTCCGCGATTTTTTCGGGAAATGCTTCACGGATCGCGGCGGCGACCGATTTCAACTGGACGATGCCGGTGAGACGCGCGAATGCGCCGAGCAGCGCGGCATTGGGAAACGGGCGCCCGACATGCTTGAGCGCGAGCTCGGATGCCGGCACCGTCAGAACGTGACCGGCGGGCAGTTGCTTGGCAATCGCGTCGAGGCGGAGATCGGCCAGGCTGCGATGGCTGTTGACGAGCAGATAGCCGTTCGGCTTCAGGCCCTGGCAGACGTCGATCGCCTTGAACAGCGTCGGGTCCTGCACGATCAGGGCATCGGGTTCGAGGATCGGTTCCCGTAGCCGGATTTCCTTGTCATCGATACGGCAGAACGACACGACCGGCGCGCCGGTACGCTCGGAGCCGAAGCTCGGAAAGGCTTGCGCGTGGCGCTGTTCAAGAAATGCGGCGACCGAGAGAAGCTCCGCCGCCGTCACCACGCCCTGACCGCCGCGGCCATGGAAACGCACCTGAAACATGAGGGTGTCCTAGCTTCGAATATCATTTTGGCAAGCTGCCAGGACCGACCAGTCGCCGGTAGGCAATCAGTAAGCTGATGAGCGAATCCCGCCTTGAGATGGATCAATTAGCGACCGCCGGGTGACGCCGGTGACGGAATTCATGGGTAGCCGGCTTCGCGTTTTGCTCCCGTCGTGGGCTCGATCGTCACGCCCGCGCGCAGACGGCGGAAGTCCGCCCCGGCGAGCGGCACGTCCGCTTCTCTAATCGGCCATTTGAGGTCAATCACTTTCAGACTATCCACCACTGCAGTGTCGATGTCGCTCACGGGCTCGCGCTTCTCTTCGGAATCGGCACCAAGGCCCTTCCATTATGGGATTCGAGGACGAGGC
>DATBZY010000239.1:0-14017 GCA_036512915.1 Pseudolabrys sp.
ATCGCCCCAGGCATTGCCGTCGGCATCGTTGGGAAACACGCCGCCGACCACTTTGTTGGTCGGCAATTCGTCCCACAGCGCCAGGAACGAGGCGATCACATCCTCGAGGCCCCAGAAGAAATGATAGGTCCAGGTGAAGCCCTTCTTCGGGTCGCCCTTGCGGCCGAAGAAATACGGTTGCCACGGACAGTTGGTGGTGATGCAGGGCACCTCGTTGATCTCGGCCTGGTCGGCGACCGGATTGGTGGTGTCGGGCGTCGCCGAGGCCACAATGAGATTGACCTTGTCGCCGAGGATCAGCTCGGAGGCCACTTCGGAGGCGCGGCTGGCATTCGACTGGCTGTCCTTGGAGATGATCTCGACCTTGTAGGTCTTGCCGCCGTTGACCAGACCTTTGCTCAGGATGTCGCGCACCTGTTGCAGGATGAAGCCGTCGGCCTCGCCGAAGCCGGCGAGCGGCCCGGTCTTCGGGCTGACATGGCCGATCTTGATCGTTAGCGACTGCGCTTGCGCCGGCAGCACGCGCAGAACGGCGGGAGCCGCAAGCGCGCCGATACCGGTCTTGACCAAAGTGCGGCGCGAGATCGTCTTGATATCAGTCATTGTCTCCTCCCTCTCGTTTTTGCGCGCCGTTCAGGCGTCTTCAGCCATCTTGAGCGCGCGCTTTTTTAAGATGCTGTAAAACTTTGGAGCGTAACGCCGCCTGCTGCTCCGGGCTCCACTTGCGGAAGCCTTCGCCCGACTTGAAGCCGAGCTTGCCGTCCTTCACCAGTTTTTTCAGATAGGGCGATGGACCGGGCCGACTGTCGATATCGGGCAGCACCATTTTGTGGATCGCGAGCGTCAGATCGGTGCCGACCATGTCGGCATTCTCCAGCGGCCCCAGCACCGCGAGCCGGCGGCCGAACGCCGCCTTGATGACGTTGTCCACGGTCTCGGCATCACAGATGCCGTTTTCGACTAGCGCGATCGCCTCGCGCCACAATGCATGTTGAAGGCGGTTGCCGATGAAGCCGGGCACATCCTTCTTCACATGCGCAGGCTTTTTGCCGGCGGCAGCGTGCAGCTTCATGGTGAAGTCGATGGTGGCGGCGCTCGTCCATTTCGTTTCGATCACCTCGACCAGCGGCACCAGGAAGGGCGGGTTCCACCAATGGGTGCCGACTGCGCGTTCGCGCCGTTTGAGCCCTTTCATGATCTTGGTGATCGGAATAACCGACGTGTTGCTGGCGAGAATCGTGTCCGGGCGCACGTGTTTCTCGATCTCCCCAAACAGTTTTTGCTTGAGCGGCAAATCCTCAATCACCGCCTCGACCACATAGTCAGCCTCTCGCACGGCAGTGGCCAGATTGGCGACCGGCGTCACCCGCTCAACGGCTTTCTGATCGTCGCCGAGGTCTTTTAAATTCGTAAGGATGCGCGACTTGGCGCTGTCGAGGCTCGCCATCACCGAGTCGTAAATGGTCACCTCATGCCCGGCGAGCGCGAACACCTGCGCGATACCGTGGCCCATCAGTCCGGCGCCGATCACCGCGATGCGCGCTTTGGCCATGGGTCAGCCCGCCGTATAGCCGCCATCGGCGTAAAGGATGTGGCCGGTGTAGAAGTCCGACGCCTTCGAGGCGAGGAACAACAGCGGGCCGGCAAGATCTTCCGGCTCGCCCAAGCGGCCCTTCGGGACGCGTGCGAGGAAGCCCTTGCGCACGGTCTGCGCCCGCTCGGTGTCCTCGTACATCCAGGCGGTGAGCGGCGAGCGAAACACGGTCGGGCCCAACGCATTGACCGTGATGCCGGTGTCTCCCCATTCGCAGCCAAGCGCCTTGGTGATGCCGTCCACCGCCGATTTGGACGCGCAATAGGCCGAGTAGCCGGCCGGATGGCCGAGCAGCCCGCGCGCCGAGGATGTCAGGATGACCTTGCCGCCAGGTTTGCCTTCTTGGCCTTGGCGGATCATCTGCCGGCCGGCGGCGCGCGCCATCAGCCACGATTGCGTGACATTGGCGTCCATCACGTCGAGGAAATCCTCCGGCTTCTGATCGACGATTTTTGCGACTTTGTTCAAGCCGGAGGCGACCACCAGAATGTCGACGCGGCCGAACTTGTCGACCGCGGCCTTGACGATTCTGTCGCAGTTTTCCTCCGAGCTCGGCCGCAGCGCGACGATCTCGGTTTTGCCGCCAAGCGCCTCGCACTCAGCCGCGACCTTCTTGAGCTCGTCGACCTTGCTGGCGGCCAGCACCACATTGGCGCCGGCACCCGCCAGCGTCTTGGCGGATAATGCGCCGAAGGCGCCGGAGGCGCCGGTGACAATGGCGGTCTTGCCCTTGATGTCGAACAGCGAGAGCGGGTTTTTCAGGAAGGCTTCGGACATGGTGTTTCCTCTCCGTTGTCATGCCCCGCGAAGGCGGGGCATCCAGTAATCACTGCACTCTCGGTGAGAACTGGGTCCCCGCCTTCGCGGGGACGACACTGTGCTTGTTGTTACGCGCTTACTTCGCCGCGGGCGGCATCGCCACCGCGACCACGATCGAGCAAACCTCGTTGCCGCGGTTGATGATCTCGCGCGTCTCGTTCGGCTCGATCACGCAGGAATCGTTGGCCTTGAGCACCGTCTCCTTGCCGTTGACGATCACGGTCAACTCGCCGCGCAGCACGAAATAGACTTTCTCGGGCGGCGAGGCGTCGGGACCGGCGCCGCCGCCGGGCAGGAAGTGCGAATAGCCGACGATCAGGCCCTTGGTGCCGCCGGCCTCGGCGCCGAACAGACGCAGCGAGGTGCAGGCGCGGTGATTGGGCGCCTCGTAGGCCTTGGCGTCGGAAAACCGTTTGACGTGCATGAGAGTCTGCTCCATTCAGAGTGAATATTACGTCCCTGACATTTTTTTGCGCATGATCTTTTCCGAAAACCGGTCCCCACCCCCGGGTCAAGCCCGGGGGCAGGCTTTTTCGGGATCATGCGCTAGAATTTCCTCCCGCGTTCGATGCGATATTTTCCGTCGGGATCGACGATGGCAACCAAGCGCACGATACAGCCGTCGCCGCGATCCCAGTTCCATGGGAAATAGGCGAAGGTGCAGCGCTTGCCGGTGACCTTGTCGATGTCGCCGCCGACATTCTCGATGCCCATGATGCCGTTCTTGAACAGGATGCGGTGCACCGGCTCCCATTCCGGGAAATCGTCCTTCCAGTCGCGGCCGCCCGACCATTCCTTGTATTCCTCGGCCAGATGCGGGTGCAGCGGTCCATTGCGTTGCGGGCCGATGGCGGTGGCGAGCGGATGGTCGTTGGCCTGCGTGTCGTGACCGATCACCTTGACCTTCTTCTTCACGAACCATTCGCCGGCCGACGGCACGAAGCCGGGTGAGCGGCAGAAATAGTCCTCGCTGTCCTCGTAATATTTGTGCCAGCCGGTGTTGACGATCACCACGTCGCGCGGGCGCACGATCTTGCCGCAGGCTTTTTCGAGATCCTCGCCGGTGATCGGCTCCCACTTGTTCTTGGGGATCGACACCACGATGCCGGAGCCGAAGAAATGCGGCAGTGGCACTTCGTCGATGAACGGCGTGCCCTGGATCACGTGCGCGGGCGCGTCGATATGCGTGGTGTTGTGCATCGAGGTCGTGATGCGCTGCGACAGCACGCCCGACTTCGCCATGTAATGGATGCGTTCGATCTTGACGTCCTCGAAATACGGCCAGTTCGGGGACTGATAGCCGAAGCGGTGGGACAGGTTGTAGAACTCCAGCCCCATGCTGTTCTTGAGGTTTTCTTCGAACATCACGCCGCGAATTTTTTTGGCCACGGCATCCTCCCTTGTGTTTGTCGAAACGGGTTTGTCGTCGAGTCCCGCCGCCTTCAGGCGGCGGCGGAATTCATGTGGGTCTCCAGTGCGCGCTTGGTCGTCATCAACCGTTCGGCGATCAGCGTGTGCCGGTTCTGGAAGCGCTGGGTCGGCACCGGCACCGAGATAGCGACGGAATTGCCGAGCGGATCCTGCAATGCGACGCCGACGGCGCAGATGCCGAGCGTATGCTCCTCGCGATCGTAGGCAACCCCGGTGCGGCGCGCGGATTTCAGATCGGCGAGCAGCGCATCGATGCGGGTGAGCGTCTTCGGCGTGCGCGAATCATAAGTGCGGCCGATCAGCGCCTCGATGGCCGGATCGGACAACTGCGCGAGATGGGCCTTGCCATTGGCGGTGCAGTAGAGCGGAAAGGTTTCGCCGACGGCCGAGGCGGTGCGCAAGCGCTGCGAGCCGATCACCTGATCGATGAACACGAGGTGGTCCTTCTTCACCGTCGAGAGATCGACGGTCTCGTGCAATTCTTCGCTCAATCGCTCGAGATACGGCCGCGCCAGTGAGATGAAGTCGCTGCGCACCGAGGCGGCCAGCCGCAGGATGGTGGGCCCGAGCCGCACGCGTCCGTTCGGCGTCGCGGCGATCACCAGCTTTTCGGTTTCCAGCGCGGCGACGATGCGCTGCACGGTCGAGCGCGCCAGATTCACCCGCTGCGCGATCTG
This sequence comes from Pseudolabrys sp., assembly GCA_036512915.1. Classification (GTDB taxonomy): domain Bacteria; phylum Pseudomonadota; class Alphaproteobacteria; order Rhizobiales; family Xanthobacteraceae; genus Pseudolabrys. The sequence goes on from DATBZY010000239.1 coordinate 4,522, forward strand.
GCCGAGGCTTAAGCCCGCATTTTCATCTTCCAGCGCGCGCAGAATAGTGGCCGCGCGCGCGATCACCTGCACCTGACTTTTGTCGTTGGTGACGTGGCGGTTCATCGGCAACAACTCGGCACCCGTGCGCAATACTCGTGCGACCTGGGGGCCGCCTTGCATCATGGTACACGTTAGCCCAATATGCGGTACAGATAAAAACGAAAAAAATCGGCGGGCGCTGCTGCACTGCCGCAAGACCGCATGATCCCGAACAGTGGGAACCGGTTTTCGGGCAAGATCATGCGCAGAGGAAAACGCGAGGAAACGCAATGGTCAAAAAGATCGCCCTGGAAGAGCATTTCTTGGACCCCGGCACGGTGGACTACTGGCTGCCGACCATGGTCGATGTCGCCCCGCCAAAAGTCGCCCAATTGTTCGACTGCCTCACCGATTTCGGCGACCGCCGGCTGCAAACCATGGACCGGGCCGGCATTGCGCGCGCGGTGCTGGCGATCTCCGGACCCGGCGTGCAGGTCGAGCGCGATGCCGCGACGGCGGTGCGCAAGGCGCGTGCGTCGAACGATTTCCTCGCCGGCGAGGTGCAAAAGCGTCCGGACCGCTATTCCGGTTTTGGCCATCTCGCCATGCAGGACCCGAAAGCCGCCGCCGACGAGCTCGAGCGCTGCATGCGCGAGCTGAAACTGAGCGGCGCCATGATCAACGGCCACACCAACGGGCAATATCTCGACGATCCCGCGCTCTATCCGTTCTGGGAGCGGGCGGAGGCGCTAGGGGCGCTGATCTATCTGCACCCGGCCGACCCGGTGGCGCCGCTGCCGGTGCTTGCCGGCCACAAGATTCTCAGCCGCCCGATGTGGGGCTGGGGGGTGGAGACCGGCTCGCACGCGCTGCGCATGGTCGTCAGCGGGCTATTCGAGCGGTTTCCGAAAGCCAAGCTCGCCATCGGCCATCTCGGCGAGACCCTGCCGTACCTGCTCTGGCGTTTCGACAGCCGCGCGAAAATGTACGGCTGGAAATTGCCGAAGCCGCCGTCGCAATACATCAAGGACAATATCTGGGTGACGCTCTCCGGCATGTTCTCGGCCGAGCCGCTAACCTGCGCGATCAGTGTAATGGGCCGCGAGCGCGTGATGTTTTCCGCCGACCACCCGTTCGAGGACGCGCAGGAGGCCGGGCACTTCATGGACACGGTGCCGCTCGAGGAAAGCCTGCGCGCGGATATTGCGTATAACAATGCGGCGAGGTTGCTGGGGCTCTAACGCGGGTCAAGCCCGCGCAAGCCAGACTACTTAATCACCCGCACCGGCTTGCCGTCGAGCCAGGCGCGGATGTCCTCGACGACACCGGAGAAATACCCGCGGTAATTCTGCTCGCTGACATAGCCGAGATGCGGCGTGATGACGACATTGTCCATCTGGCGAAACGGATGATCGTGCGGCAGCGGCTCGACATCGAATACATCGAGCCCGGCGCCCGCGATCGATTTGCTCTGCAGTGCCGCGATCAGCGCCTTTTCGTCAACGATCGGACCGCGCGCCGTGTTGATGAGGTAGCCGGTCTTCTTCATCAGGCCGAGCTCTTTCGCTGAGATGAGGCCGCGCGAGCGGTCGCTCAGCACAAGATGGATGGTGATGATATCGGCGTTGCGGAATAGGTCCTCCTTCGCGGCATAGTCCACACCGGCCTCGCGGCATTTGTCGGGTGTCAGATTTTGGCTCCAGGCGATCACCTTCATGCCTAAGGCCTTGGCGACGCCGGCGACGCGCTGGCCGAGCTTGCCCAGCCCAATCACGCCGAGCGTCAGGCCTTCAAGGTCCCGGCCGACAGTCACCTGCCAGGGTTCCCCCGCCTTCAAACGCGCGTTTTCAAAGCCGATCCGGCGGGTGAGTTCCAGCATCAGGCCGATGGCGACGCCGGTGGTCGGGTTACCGACGTTGCCGGTGCCACAAACGGTGACGCCGCGCTCGGCGCAGGCCTTCAGGTCGATGGAGTTGTTGCGGGCGCCGGTGGTGATGAGCAGCTTGAGGTCGGGCAGGCCCTCGATCACCTTGCGCGGGAAGGGCGTGCGCTCGCGCATCATGTTGACGATGGCGAAGCCCTGCAGGGCTTTGATGACGTCATCGTCGCCGCCCAGCGGCGCGTTGAAGACCTTGATCTCGGCGTCCTTGGCGAGCGCGGACCAGTCCGCGAATTTCAACGCGACGTTCTGGTAGTCGTCGAGAATGGCTGCCCAAACCATACGCATGCGCCCCTTGGAAGTTGATTTGCCTGCGCATGATCTTATCCGAAAACCGGTTCCCACTTTTCGGGATCATGCGCTCGCCCGGACCATCCCGGGCGACGCCACCTTAGGGCGACATCGTTTCGTTGTCATTCCGGGGGCGGCTCACTTGTCATTCCGGGGCGCGAGCGCAAGCGAGCGAACCCGGAATCCAGGGGTGACATGCGCCGTGCTTGCTGCTCTGGATTCCGGGCCCGGCCCTTCGGGCCGTCCCGGAATGACGGTCAAGGCCGCTTGTTGAAGTTTTTGGCCCGCCAGGCGGGGCCGGGGCCGCGCATATAGTGCAATTCGGGCCGGTAGTGGTCGAACAGGTGGCGGGTCACATCGCGCCAGAAGGCGGCAAGCGCCTGGCCGATGCCGGCAAACGGGCGGGGCAGCAAAGCCGCCGCGGAACCCGAAATGGCCGATATGGCCCGACCCATGACGCAATCCCCACCACGACGCGGACGCTTTCGCCCGCACGTCCCTTGCTCGCCCCGTCCGGCGGCCAGGTTTGTGAGGCGGGATCATGCGGGCTCAGCGGTTAAAACTTGGTTGGCGGGCGGCCGTGTCGGGCCTCAAGTTTGCAATCAGGCTTTCCAGAGTTTTACCGCTGCGGCGGCTCTTTCTTATCCCTCCCCTGAAAGGGGAGGGTCGCTCGCGAATGCTCGCGGCCGCCCTCCCCCCGCAAGCGGGGGAGGGATAAGAAAGAAACGCCGCAAACAATACGGGCGGCGAAGCTTGCCCTTGCGTTCCGCGGTCGCTACATCAGCGTCGAATTTCCCGACAAAGCGCCCGTCAGCGTGCGTTCTCGCGCGCGGGCGGATTCCGGCCGGGTAAGCAGAGGTTTCAAAAGGTCAATGAACGGTCGTCAATTCATCTATCACATGCAGGGTCTGTCGAAGACCTATCCGGCCGGCAAGAAGGTGCTGGAAAATATCAATTTGTCGTTCTACCCGGACGCCAAGATCGGCGTGCTCGGCGTCAACGGCTCCGGCAAATCAACGCTGCTGCGCATTATGGCCGGCATCGATACCGAGTTCGTCGGCGAAGGCTTCGTCGCCGAGGGCGCGCGCGTCGGCTACCTAGAACAGGAGCCGCAGCTCGATGCGTCGAAGACCGTGCGCGAGAACGTGATGGAAGGCGTCGCCGCCAAGAAGGCGGTGCTCGACCGCTACAACGAGATTGCCGCCAACTATTCGGACGAAACCGCCGACGAGATGGCGAAGCTGCAGGATCAGATCGACAGCAAGAATCTCTGGGATCTCGACTCGCAGGTCGACCTGGCGATGGACGCGCTGCGCTGCCCGGCCGACGACGCCGAGGTGACCAAGCTTTCCGGCGGCGAGAAGCGCCGCGTGGCGCTATGCAAGCTGCTGCTGGACCAGCCCGATCTTCTTCTGCTTGACGAGCCGACCAACCATCTCGACGCCGAGAGCGTGAACTGGCTGGAAGGCCATCTGCGCAAGTATCCCGGCGCGATCCTGATCGTCACCCACGATCGCTACTTCCTCGATAACGTCACCAGCTGGATCCTCGAGCTCGACCACGGCCGCGGTATTCCCTACGAGGGCAATTACACCGCATGGCTGTCGCAAAAACAAAAGCGCATGGAGCAGGAAGGCCGCGAAGACGAGGCGCGCCGGCGCACGCTCGAGCGCGAGAGCGAATGGATTTCGTCGACCCCGAAGGCACGGCAGGCCAAATCCAAGGCGCGCTATCAGCGCTACGATGAGCTGCTCAAGATCGCCAACGCCAAGCAGAACACCGTCGCGCAGATCACCATTCCGGTCGCCGAACGGCTCGGCCAGAATGTGGTCGATTTCGAGCACCTCACCAAGGCCTTTGGCGACAACCTGCTGATCGACGACCTCACCTTCAAACTGCCGCCCGGCGGCATTGTCGGCGTGATCGGCCCGAACGGCGCCGGCAAGACCACGCTGTTCCGCATGATCACCGGCCAGGAAAAGCCGGACAGCGGCACCATCAAAATCGGCGAGTCGGTCCACCTCGGCTATGTCGACCAGTCGCGCGACAGTCTCGACGGCAAAAAGACCGTATGGGAGGAAATCTCCAACGGCCAGGACATCATTCTGCTCGGCAAGAAGGAAGTGAACAGCAGGGCCTACTGCGCGTCATTCAATTTCAAAGGCGCCGATCAGCAGAAGAAAGTCGGCACACTGTCCGGCGGCGAACGCAACCGCGTGCATCTTTCCAAGATGCTGCGCTCCGGCGCCAATTTGTTGCTGCTCGACGAGCCGACCAACGATCTCGACGTCGACACGCTGCGGGCGCTGGAAGAGGCGCTGGAGGATTTCGCCGGCTGCGCCGTCATCATCAGCCATGACCGCTGGTTCCTCGACCGTATCGCCACCCACATCCTGGCGTTCGAGGGCGACAGCCACGTGGAGTGGTTCGAGGGCAACTTCCAGGACTATGAAGCCGACAAGATGCGAAGGCTGGGGCAGGATTCGATTATCCCGCACCGATTGAAATATAAGAAGTTCTCGCGTTAAACTTCCCTGTGCGCTGATATCGAACTGGGGGGGACGCGCAATGAAATTTCTCCGCCGTGAGTTCTTGCAACTAGCCGCGGGTGCCGCCGCCGGCCCTGTCACATGCGGTGCGAGCACAAACCTATCCGGCAAAGCCGGTGCGCTTGATCGTGGGATTTGGCGCCGGGCAGGCCATCGATATTCTCGCCCGCCTGATCGGGCAAAAGCTATCGGATCGGCTCGGCCAGCAGTTCGTCGTCGAGAACCGGCCGGGCGCGGGCGGCAATCTCGCCGTCGAAGCGGTCGTGCGCGCGCCGGCGGATGGCTATACGGTGCTGGTCATTGGCGCCAACAACGCGATAAACGCCACGCTCTACGACAATCTCAATTTCAATCTGATCCGGGACATCGTGCCGGTCGCGGGGATTTATCGGGTGCCTCAGGTGATGGAGGTCAATCCTGCCTTCCCCGCTAAGACGGTTCCCGAGTTTATTGCCTACGCCAAAGCGAACCCGGGGAAGATCAATTTCGCATCGGGCGGCAACGGATCGGTCGCCCATGTTACTGGCGAGTTATGATGGCCGGCATCCAAATGCAGCACGTACCGTACCGTGGAGCGTCGCCGGCGCTGGTCGACCTGATCGGCGGACAGGTCCACGTCATGTTCGACAACATGCCCTCGTCGATCGAGCACATCCGGGCGGGGCGGCTGCGTCCTTTGGCGGTTTGCACGACAAAACGCCTCGACGCGCTCCCCGACGTTCCGACCGTGAGCGAGTCCCTGCCAGGATTCGAGACCAGCGCGTTCGCCGGCCTCGGCGCGCCCAAAGGCACGCCTGCCGATATCGTCGAGAGACTGAACCGGGAGGTTAACGCCGGCCTCGCCGATGCCAGCCTGCGGGCGCGGATTATCGAGCTGGGCGGTGTACCGCTTCCTGTCTCACCTGCGGAGTTCGGCAAGCTGATCGCCGATGAAACGGAGAAGTGGGGAAAGGTCGTCAAGTTTGCGGGCGCGAAGCCGAACTGAACAGCGCTAGGAACGGATGACGCTGCAAGTCGCGAGGGTTACGCTCGCAAAATGATTCGACTTGCAGTCCTTATTGCAGCGCTCCTGTATTCGGCGCCGTCGCATGCCGCCGACGCCGCCTTCCAGCAATGGCTGCAATCGACGTGGCCGCAAGCGCAAGCGCTCGGCGTTTCGCGCCAAACGTTTGACGCCGCCACGCGCGGGCTCGAGCTCGATCTGTCACTGCCCGATCTCGCGATTCCCGGCCGGCCCGAACAGGCGCCGCCCGGGCAGCCGGAATTCGTGCAGACGCCGGCGCAATATTTGCGCGAGCCGACCTTCGACCGCCTCGCCGCGCGTGGGCGTCAGCTCGCCACGCAGCATCGCGATACGCTGGCGCGTATCGAAAAAGAGTTCGGCGTGCCCGGTAATGTGGTGCTGGCGATCTGGGCGCGCGAGACCGATTACGGCGGCTACAAGCTGCCGCATGACGCCATCCGCGTGCTGGCGACGCAGGCCTATGTCGGCAAGCGCAAGGATTTCTTTCGTAACGAGTTCCTGCATGCGCTGAAGATGCTGCAGGACGGCGTGCCGCGCGCCGACATGCGCTCGTCCTGGGGCGGCGCCGTGGGGCTCACGCAATTCCTGCCGTCCGAGTTCTACAAATATGCCGTCGATTTCGACGGCGATGGCCGCGCCGACATCTGGCAATCGGTGCCGGATGCGCTGGCCTCGGCAGCAAAACAGCTTGCTGGCAAGGGCTGGCAGGCTGGAGAGCGCTGGGCTTACGAAGTACGTGCGCCTCAAACTGTCGATTGTTCGATTGGCGTTCCCGAAATCACCATGCCGATTGGCGAATGGCTCAAGCGCGGCTTTACGCTCGCCAATGGCCGAAGCTTAAGGGCCGCCGAATTGGCCTTGCCTGCATCGCTATTGCAGCCGGAAGGCACATACGGGCCGGCCTTCCTCACGCCGAAAAATTATTACGTGATCAAGGACTACAATTTTTCGGATCTCTATGTGCTGTTCGTCGGCCACTTGAGCGACCGCATCGCGGGCGCACGTGCATTCGAAACGCCGTGGAGCAAGAACGCGCAGCTCAAGACCAAGGACGTCGAGTCGATGCAGCGGCGGCTCACCGCGCTCGGGCTCTACAAGGACAAGATCGACGGCAAGGCCGGGATGCTCACCCGCGCCGCGCTCGGCAGCTACCAGAAGGCCAACGGGCTGAAGCTGGACTGCTGGCCGACCGCGGCCGTGCTCGACCACATGCGGCGCTAGTCGCAAACTTCCATGCGGCGCCAGCGATAGCCGTAACCTTCGACCCAGACCTGGCGTTTTTCGACGTGGCACACCGGCCCGTCGACATATTCCGGCGGCTCAGCATAGCCGGGGGGCGGGGCGGCGTAGATCGGGGCGGGTTCGACATAGCGCGGCTGGCTGTTGGCGATGGCACCGCCAATGATAGCGCCGGCGGCCAGGCCGCCGAGGACGCCGGCACCGATTGCACAACCGTCGCAGCGGGCCTGCGCCGGAGACGGCATCGCCGCAGCCACCAGGGCGGCCGCGGCGAGCGCGATGATCGTACGTTTCATGAGTGCCTCCTGGGGCCGAAAACTATCGGCGCCGATCATGCACCCACGGCCGTTACGTGACGATTAACGGCAGAAATATTGCGCGCGACCGTAATGGACGTTGCCGTTCTGGTCGCGCCAGGCCTTGCGCGCCCAGTAGCCTCCCTGGCAGTCGTACGGCGCGTCGGCATCGTAGTCGTCGTAGCGGTAGTAGCCGGGGTGATTGGCGATGGCACCGCCAATGATGGCGCCGGCGACAACGCCGCCGAGGATGCCAAGTCCGAGGCCGAAGCCGCGGTCGCGGGCGTCGGCGGGGGTCGGCACGGATAGTGTGCTCACGGCGATGGTCGCAGCCGCCGCGATCGCAAGAATAGCCTTCTTCATAGGGTTTCCCTCCAGGGTGCAAATCGGCCGGGGCCGACCGCGGGCTGATAAGCTTAAAGCCTGTCCCGGCTCCTGTAAAAGAGGCAGGCCTAACTATGTCGAAAATTTAATGGCGCTGGTTCAACCCGGCGCGCGAAAAAGCCCGGATTCGTTTCCGAATCCTGGCTTTTCTCATTCATTTTTCGCGTTCTGAGGGTTAGTCGCAGACCCTGACGCGCCGCACACGCCAGCGGTCGCCGTCCCAAACCCGCTGACGGGTAATGTAGCAGTCGCCGTAATAGGCCGGGCCGGACCCGTAGTAGTAGCCGGGGCCGCCGTAATAACCTTGGCCGGCAAGCCCGCCGATGATAGCGCCAGCGGCGAGGCCGCCGATAATACCGCCGGCGATACGTCCGCCGCGCGCTTCGGCCGGTTGCGGAGCCGCCACGGCCGCGACGGCAAGCGTCGCGACGGTCGCGAGAGCGGTCAGGGTCTTGGCCATCTTGGTCATAGCGCACCTACCTTCAATTATCTTGGTCGTATCCATCGAACGACCGTTTCTCTTGGTCGTATCCATTCAACGACCGATCGGTTCAACTCCTGCGGTTTTCATCCGCAGCGGTAACGTTCGTCTTGGCCAATAGGTTCCATCTTTTCGTGAATGCGCGGTGAATGGGGCGTTGGGAATGGGCGTCCTGTGCGGGGGTGCCGATTAAATTTCCGCAACACTCAAGGCCAAATTGCGGCGGCGGCGCGCACGCCCCCAAGTCGCACGCCCCAAGTCTCACGCCCCAAGTCTCACGCCCCAAGTCTCACGCGCCAAGTCGCGCGAGCATGCGTCGCAGCATGGTGCGGCGTTCGGCGCGCGCGGCGGTGCGGGATTTGCGAGCGCGCGATCGGACTTTGCTGCCACGCAAACTGCGCTTGCCGGCGTTCGATTTGCCGGCGCGCGTCTTGCCAGCGCGCGTCTTGCCGGATGTCCGCCGCCGCGGCTTCGCCTTGGCGGCATGCGCGCGCGCCTTGCGTCGTGCCGGGCGCTTGCGGCGTTTGAGCGCGTGGCGGCCGACATTGCGCAGAAACAATTTCTCCAGCGGATAGCTCAGCCGCCGCACCGCCGCGGCCAGGCTGAGCCATTCGACCGCCGCGATGTCCTTCATCACGTCGCGGCTCGGTTGCGCCGCCGCCTGCATGCGCCAGAACTGCACGACTTTCGGCCGGCCGCGCGCCCGGTAGGTGATGGCGCCGAGAAACTCGCGCACGCGCACGCGATGGCCGGTTTCCTCCACCACCTCGCGCCGCGCGCCGGTCATCGCACGTTCGTCGCGCTTGAGCTTGCCGCGCGGCAGCACCCAGAGTTCGTCCTTGCTGCGCTGGACGACGGCGACGCGCGGGCGCGCGCCACCGCGTACCACGATGCCTCCCGCCGCCTGAATGGTCTTGCGCGCCAAGTTCTTGCCCGCCAAGTTCTTGCCGGCGATGCCGGTGCAATCCGCTGTCAGCCATTCCGTTTAGCAAAATTGCGCGAATCCGGTGAGCGAAAATGCGCGATGACCCGCGCGCTTGTGGGCAAGTCGGCGCGCGCTCGCCGCTTGTCACAAAGGTGCCGCCGCATTTTCCCGCCGCGTATGCGGGGCTGCGTACAGCGAGGTCCCAACCGCTAAGGCGACGCCCAACAATTATTGCGTCAGGTTAGGGGTTTTGGGTGGTCTTGGTGAGATGGTGTAGTTCCACTCGGGGTGGAAGGTATTACCGGTGATGTTGAGAGCGGCCATTTCTGCGTCAGTGACCTTGATGC
>DATBZY010000240.1:0-13533 GCA_036512915.1 Pseudolabrys sp.
CTCGCCGGCCGCGTACACCGCGATGTCGAGCCGGCCGCCCGAGAGCGTGCGCACGCGCTCGGCGACGCGCTCCGCCGACATGCCCGGCCCCGGCAGCCGCTTCGGCCAGGAGGTCACCATGCGCCATTTCACCGTCTGCGCCCGCGCCACCGCCGGCGCCGCTAGCACACCGGCAACCGCCCCCGCCCCGATGGTGAAATTGCGTCGCGTGGTCATGGTTGTCTCCCTTTTTCTTGCGCATGATCTTTTCCGAAAACCGGTTTCCACTTTTCGGGATCATGCGCCTGCGCATGAAAATGATGCAGCGGCCCGTGACCGTGACCGATCTTGAGTTGATCCGCGGCGGCGATGGCCGCGGTGACGTAGGCTTTGGCTTCTTGGGTGGCGGCTGTGAGAGCGAGGCCCTTGGCGAGCCCGGCGGCGACCGCCGACGACAGCGTGCAGCCGGTGCCGTGGGTATTGCGGGTGGCGATGCGCCTGGCGCTGAGCCGAACCACCTCGCCTTGTCCGATCAGCAGATCGACGCTGTCGGCGCCCTCGCCGTGGCCGCCCTTGATCAGAACCGTGCGCGCGCCGAGCGACAATAATTGACGCGCTTGCACTTCCATTTCTTCTTCATTGCGCGCAGGGCTAGCGCCGGTCAGTGCGGCGGCCTCCAGCAAATTGGGGGTTACCACCAGCGCGCGCGGAATAAGTTCATTGCGCAGCACGACGATCGCTTCCGGCGCCAACAGCCGGTCGCCGGAGCTGGCGACCATCACCGGATCGAGCACGATGTTCTTGGCGCCATGGCGGTCGAGACCTACCGCCACCGCTTGAATCGCGGCCACTTGCGACAGCATGCCGATCTTCACCGCGCCGACACTCAAATCGGAGAACACCGCATCGATCTGCGCGGCGATGAAATCCGCCGGCACGTCATGAATGGCGGTGACGCCGCGGGTATTCTGCGCGGTCAGCGCCGTGATTACCGAGGCGCCATAGACGCCAAGCGCGGCGAAGGTCTTGAGATCCGCCTGAATGCCGGCGCCGCCGCTCGAATCCGAGCCGGCAATGGTGACGGCAACCGCGGTCATGACCGCCCTCGCCGCGCCAGCGCGCTGTCCACCACGGCGCGCAGGTTCTGCGCGGCCTTCCCCGGATCGGGCGCCAGCGAAAGCGCCGAGATCACCGCCACGCCATCGGCCCCGGCCGCGATCACGTCGGCGGCGTTGCTCTCGTTGATGCCGGCGATGGCGCAGATTGGACATTTCGGATCGCGCGCGCGGATCGCCTGCACGATCGCGCGCAAGCCGGCGAGGCCGATCGGCGTAGCGGTATTGTCCTTGGAGGTCGTGCCGTACACGCCGCCGATCGCCACGTAGTCGAGATGTTCGAGCGGCGCAGCCTCTGCCTGCTGCACCGTCTTGATGCTCAGCCCGATGATGGCGGTGCGCCCGAGCAACAGCCGCGCGTCGGCCGCCGACATGTCGTCCTGCCCGATATGCACGCCGTCGGCCTCGGCCGCCAGCGCCACATCGACGCGATCGTTGATCAGCAGCGGGATATCCAGCGGCGCCAGCACGGCCGTCAGCGCGCGCGCTTCCTCCAGCATGGCGCGGGTGGAGCCATGCTTGTCGCGCAATTGCACCAGCGTCACGCTGTCCGCGATGCGGCTGGCCAAGTCAGCGAGCGTGCGGCCGCCGGCAACGGCGGGATCGATAACGGCATAGAGACGAAGATCGACATCCATCAATTCACCCGCGCATGTGCGATGAGCGTCGGCCCATCGAGGTTATGGAGAGCATCGATGATCGCGACCGCGAAGCTCCCCGGACCTTCCGCTTGTGTCGCCGCCAATTCGCCGGCAACGCCGATCATCACCAGCGCGGCGGCCGTCGCGCGCCAGGCGTCTTGTTCGACGCCAAGACAAGCCGCGATCAGCGCCGAGGCGGCGCAGCCCATGGCGGTTACCTTGGCCATCAGCGGGTGCCCGTTAGCGATTGTCGCGACCCGCTCGCCGTCGGTGACCAGGTCGGTCTCGCCCGACAGCCCGATGGTGATTTTTTTGTCGCGGGCGTAGGCAACGAGGGCTTCGCGCGTCGGCTTGGCCCCGGCCAAGGCGAAAAATTCGGCGTGATTGAGCCGCACCACCTTGGGCGCGCGGGCGACCAGGTCGCGGGCAAAGGCCGCACGCGGCGGCGCCCGATCGACAAACACCGGATCGAGCACCCATGGCACGTTGTGCTGCGATGCGGTTGCCACCGCGATCTCGGTTGCTTCGCGGCGTTCGCGGTCGAAGGTGCCGAGATTGACCAAAAGCGCATGCGAGCGAGCAACGAACGGGGCGATCTCCTCGGGCGACAGCGTCATCGAGGGCACGCAAGCCACGGCCAGCAGCGCATTGGCGGTGAAATTCTGCGCCACCGCATTGGTGATGCAGTGAACGCGCGGGGAGCGCGCGCGCAAACGGTCAAGCAACGCGGCCGCGGCTTGCGCCACGTCGTCGCGCGCTACTTCCTGGGAATGGCGCATCTCTGCTCCCTCCGCCGGCATGACCCGGATCAGGTTCGTTGGGTTGGCCCGGAAGCGGCCTCTCAGCCCGGCAAGCGCCGGACACCCCACGAGATTGCTGCGCAATACCTAGTCCGCGCGGCCTTCCAAGGCAAGCCCGTAAGACCTAGACGCCTTGCAAGCGCGGCGCCTTTTTGCTGGATTGCATGTGCATGATCCCGAAAAGTGGGACCCGGTTTTCGGATAAGATCATGCGCGAGCCAACATGGCTGCCGGAGGCTTTCGAGATGACCCCCTTTTTCGTTCAGATCAAATGCCAGCTCGGCAAGGCCTATCAGGTCGCCAACGAGCTGGCCGAAGCCGAGATCGCCTCCGAGATCTATTCGACCGCGGGCGACTATGATCTGCTGGTGAAATTCTATGTGGATGCCGGAACCGACATCGGGCATTTCGTCAACGAGAAGGTGCACTGCATTCCCGGCATCAAGGACACCCACACCATCATCACCTTCAAGGCGTTTCAGGCTTAATTTCAAGTCGGCATCGGCGGCCCTTCCGCCTCGGGCATGCGTTTGAGGTCGAGCTGGCGCTCGCGCCAGATCACGAACAGGCCGGCACCGGCGACGATGGCCGCCCCGACATAGACCAGCGCGCTCGGCAATTCGCCGAACATCCAGTAGCCGAGCAGCAGCGCCCACAGCATCGCGGAATAGTCGAACGGCGCCACCACCGACGCGCTGGCGTGGCGGTAGCTTTCGGTGAGAAATATATGGGCGATGCCGCCAAGCACGCCGACCGAGATCAGCGCCACCAGTTCCGATCCGGTCGGTGAGTGCCAGGCAAACGGCAGCGTCAGCGCACCCGCGATCGCGCACACCAGCGAAAAATAGAACACAATCGAGGACGTGGTCTCGCTTTGCGTGAGCCGGCGGGTCTGAATCACCGTGCCGGCGTTGCAGACCGCGGAGATCAGCGCCAACACCGAGCCGACCGCGGCGGCGGTCGCGACCCCGGCGGTCGCGTAAGCGCCGAGCTCGAAATGCGGCACCAGCATCACGATCACTCCGGCAAAGCCGACCAGCACCGCCGACCAGCGATAGATGCGCACGTGCTCTTTCAGAATGATGGCCGCCAGCGCCACGGTGATCAGCGGCGAGGCGAAGGAGATCGCGGTGGCGTCGGCCAGCGGCAGCCGCGTGAGCGCGGAGAAGTTGGTGAACATGCCGCCGACGCTGAGCAGTCCGCGGCCGAGCTGGCCGAACGGCCGGCCGGTGCGCACCGCGGTCGCAAGCTCGCCGCGAATGGCATAGATCACCACCACCGGCAGGATCGCGAAGGCGCTGCGGAAGAACACCATCTGCCCAACCGGCGCCACATCGCCGAGCTGGCGCACCAGCGCCGACATGGCGGCAAACAGCAGCGCCGAAATCAGCTTGAAGCCGATGGCCTTGAACAGATTCATCGCGAATACATAACCGCGATGGCCGGACTTGTCCCGACCGAAGGCCGTAATCGACGGCTATTTCTTCGGCTGCGCCTGGCCTTCGACCGCCGGCAGCGATTTGAGATAGGTCGCCATCGCCATGCGATCCGCCGTGGTCAGTTGCGAGGTATTGCGCACCACCTCGACCATGTTGCCGCCAACCCGGTCGGCATCGGGCGTCATGCCGTCCGCGAGCAATGCGGCGAAGTCGGCTTCCGACCAACTCTTGAGCTTAAACTGGGTGATATTGGGAACGCCGCCCTGGCCGTCGGGGCTCGGCCCTCCGGTGAAGCGCAAAGCCGGGATCACCGCACCGAGAGCGTTGCGCGGGGAGTGACATTCCGCGCAGGGGCCAGGGCCATTGACCAAATAGGCGCCCCGGTTCCATTGCGCCGACTGCGACGGATCGGGCGTAAACGGCGCGCCGTCGAGAAACAGAACCTTCCAGATGCCGAGCGTGCGCCGAATATTGAACGGAAACGGCAAATCATGATCGCGCACGCGGCCCTGCACAGGCGGCAGCGTCTTGAGATAGGCGAACAGATCACGCAGGTCCTCGAAGCGGATATGTTGGTACGAGGTGTATGGAAATGCCGGATAATAGTGATCGCCATCCGGCGACGTACCCTTGTTGAGCGCAGTGATGAATTGCGCTTCGGTCCAGGCGCCGATGCCATCCTTCGGATCGGATGAAATATTGGGAACGTAGAAAATTCCAAACGGAGAATTCAACGCGAGCCCGCCGCCCAGCTTCGTCTTGTCCGGCTGTTTCGGCACCGCATGACAGGACGCGCAAACGCCGGTGTAGAACATCTCCTTGCCGTTGGCGAGATCGGGCGCGTGGGCCGGCAGCGCGTGCTCTGCCACCGTGGCGGGAATGGTCAGGAACCAGCAAGCCGCGAGCCCCAGCGCCGCCAGAAATAACAGCCTCTTGATCATCGGCGCTCCCCGGCCACGCTGGTGATTCTCATGCAGGAATCGACACGCCGGCGCGACAGGATCGCGCCGGCATAGCGCGCCGGGGATGGGCACGCCTGTTCAGAAGCTGCGTGCGGTCCGGGCTTTTTCGATCGCGGCCCAAACCCGCTGCGGGGTCGCCGGCATATCGATATGGCGGATACGGTAGGCGCGCCAGAGCGCATCGACCAGCGCGTTAATCACCGCCGGGCAGGAGCCGATGGCGCCGGCCTCGCCCGCGCCTTTGACGCCGAGCGGATTGTTCTTGCACGGCACGTTGCGGGTTTCGAACACGAACGACGGCGCGTGCGCGGCGTGCGGCAGCGCGTAGTCCATCAGGCTGGCGCTGAGCAATTGCCCGGAGCCAACATCGTAGACGGTGTCTTCCATCAGCGCCTGGCCGATGCCCTGCACGGCGCCGCCGTGCACCTGGCCTGCCAGCAGCAGCGGATTGAGCGTGGCGCCGAAATCGTCCACCACGGCGTAGTGCAGGATCGTGGTGACGCCGGTGCCGGGATCAACCTCGACTTCCGCGATGTGGGTGCCGTTCGGGAAAGTCGGCTGATCGGCCGCGAATTCGCTCGCAGCGCGCAGCCGTTCCGGCTTGGCTTGCGGATGCGCGGCCAGTTCAGAAAACGTAATGACGCGGTCGGTGCCGGCGACGCGAATTGTTCCGCCCGCGATTTCCATATCGCCCGCTGCTGCCTCGAGGGCGTCGGCGGCAAGCTGCTTGAGCTGTTCAGCAAGCGTCTTGGTCGCCCGGTCGACGGAAACACCGCCGACGGGGATCGAGCTCGATCCGCCGGTACCGGCGCCGGTCGCGATCAGATCGGTATCGCCCTGCACGACGCGCACGCGCTCCGGCGGCAAATCGAGCCGCTCAGCGACCAGTTGCGCATAAGACGTGGCGTGGCCTTGGCCGGTCGACTGCGAGCCGATCAGCACGGTGACATCGCCGTCGCGATCGAGCCGCACGGTCGCGGTTTCCGGCCCGTTCGCACCGCAGGCCTCGATATAGGTGGCCATGCCGATGCCGCGCAGGCGGCCGGCGCGTTTGGATTGAGCCGCGCGCTTGGCAAAGCCGTTCCAATCGGCGACCTCCTGCGCGCGCGCCATGGTGCCGGCAAAATCGCCCGAGTCGTAGATTTTCCCCGTCGGGGTTTGGTACGGCATCGCCTTCGGCTTGATGAGATTCTTGCGGCGAAGCGCATCCGGCGCCGTGTCGAGATCGCGCGCCGCGGCATCGACCAGCCGCTCGATCAGATAGGAGGCTTCCGGCCGCCCCGCGCCGCGATAGGCATCGACTGGAACGGTGTTGGTATAGGTCGCGCGCAGCCGCACGTGGGCTGCCGGAATAGCGTAGGCGCCGGTCGCCATGCCGGCACCAAGCCAGGGAATGTAAGGCGCGTAGCAAGACAGATAGGCGCCCATGTCGGCGACGATATCGAGCTCGAGGCCAAGGAAGCGGTGCTTGTCGTCGAGCGCCAGCCGCGCGGTGGAGACGTTGTCGCGGCCATGGCTGTCGCCAAGGAAATGCTCAGTTCGATCGGCAATCCACTTCACCGGCTTGCGCAGGCGCTCGGCCGCGACCGCGGCCAGCGCATATTCGCGATAGGGAAACAGCTTGGTGCCGAAGCCGCCGCCGACGTCGGGGGTTACCACGCGCATTTTATCGAGCGGAAGCTTGAGCACATCGCCGCAGATGATGTCGCGGATGATGTGGCTGCCCTGACTGCCCAGCGTCAGCGTGTAGCGCTCGCCGTCGTATTCGGCGATCACGCCGCGGGTATCGAGATAGTTGGTGACCAGCCGCTGGTTGACAATCGTAATCTCGACGGTGCGCGCGGCTTGCGCAAACGCCGCTTTGGTCGCGCGCGCGTCGCCCAGCTCGGTCTCGAAGGCGAGATTGCTCGGCCGGTCGGGCCACACTTTCGGCGCGCCCGGTGCGAGCGCGGCAAGCGCACCGATCACATGCGGCAGCGGCTGCCAGTCGACCGTGATCGCCTCGGCGGCGTCCTTGGCCCGATCGAGGCTGTCGGCGACCACAAAGGCAATGGCGTCGCCGACGTGGCGCACGATGTCGCGCGCAAGAATTGCGTAGGGCGGCACCTTGATCGCAACATCAGGGAGCACGCCTGGGGTCGGCAGCGGCCCCAGATGCGCCACATCGGCGGCAACAAGCACCAGCCGCACGCCCGGCATCGCCCGCACCCGTTCGAGCTCTTGAATGCTGAAGCGGGCATGCGCATGCGGCGAGCGCAGCATGACTGCGTGCAGCGTCGCCTCCGGCGTGACATCCGCCACGTAACGCCCGGCCCCGCGCAGCAGCGGATCGTCCTCCTTGCGCGTGAGCGCCTGACCGAAGCCGAATTTCATCGCTGCCATGGGCGAAACTTCCTCGCCGTATGTTAGACTATTTTGTCGGCTGCGGCCGCTGCCGGCGCGCTGCCAAGTGCAGCGCAACCCAGCGCGACACCACGTAGAACACCGGCGTGAAGATCAGGCCGAAGGCGGTGACGCCGATCATGCCGGAGAATACCGCCGTGCCGAGCGCCTGCCGCAGCTCCGCGCCGGCGCCGATCGCCCAGACCAGCGGCGACACGCCGAAAACAAAAGCCAGCGAGGTCATGATGATTGGCCGCAGCCGCAGCCGGGCCGCCTCGACCGCGGCAGCGAAGCGGTCGCGTCCCTTATCCTCGAGCTGTTTGGCAAATTCGACGATCAGAATCGCGTTCTTGGCGGCGAGCGCAATCAGCACGATGAATCCGACCTGGGTCAGGATGTTGTTGTCCTGGCTGCGAATGATCACACCGAGAATCGCCGCCACCAGACACATCGGCACAATCAGGATCACCGCCAGCGGCAGTGTCAGACTCTCATATTGCGCCGCCAGCACCAGGAAGACGAAGACGACACCGAGTCCGAAGGCGAAGATCGCGGTATTGCCGGCACGCAATTGCTGAAAGGCGAGCGTCGTCCATTCGTAGCTGAAGCCTTGCGGCAGCACCTCGGCGGCGAGTTTCTGCATCGTTTCGATCGCCTGGCCCTGCGAATAGCCCGGGGCCGCATTGCCGTCGAGTTCCGCCGCCGGATAGAGGTTGTAACGCGGCATGCGGAACGGTCCGGAGATGTCGCGCACCGTGGTGAACGAACCGAGCGGCACGGTGTCACCGGCGGAATTGCGCACCCGTAGCGCCAGCACATCCTCCGGCACCAGCCGGTAGGGCGCGTCGGCCTGCGCCTGGACCCGGAAGGTGCGCCCGAACAGGTTGAAGTCGTTGACGTAGGCCGAGCCGATATAGACCTGCAACGCATTGAACACGTCCGCGACGTTGATGCCGAGCAGTTGCGCCTTGGTGCGGTCAATGTCGAGATAGAGCTGAGGCGTTGCGGTTTCGAACAGCGAGAACACCTGTAGCAGGCCGGGCGTTTGCGCGGCGCGGCCCATCATCGCCCCAACCGCACCTTGCAGCGCCTGCGGATCGTTGCCGCCGCGGTCCTCGATCATCATGCGGAAGCCGCCGGCATTGCCGATGCCCGCGACCGGTGGCGGCAGCACCACCACCATGAACGCATCCTGGATGGCGGCGAGCCTGCCGAACAGCGCACCCTGAATGGCCGCGGCCGATTTCCTTGGATCCTTGGCGCGCTCCTCGAATGGCTCCAGCACCACGAACATGGCGCCGGCGTTCGAGGCGTTGGTGAAGCTCGCGCCGGAAAAGCCGACGATATTGATGGCGTGGCTCACGCCTGGCGTCGACAGCACGAGGTCGGCGGCGCGGCGCATCACCGCGTCGGTGCGCTGTAAGGACGCGCCGGGCGGTAATTGGGCCGCGACGATCAGAATGCCGCGATCGATTTGCGGGATGAAGCCCTGCGGCGTGCGGCGAAATTCATTGAGGCCGAGCGCCAGAATCGCCACATAGGCCACCAGCATGAGGACGGCGAACCGCACGACACGCTTGGCGAGCAAGGCATAACCGCGCGCGACCGCCGCGAAGCCCCTGTTGAATAGGCCGAAAAAGCCGTGGATCGGCTTTTCCCACCATGTGTCCTTGTGGCCGCGATCGTGCGGCTTGAGCAGCAGCGCGCACATGGCCGGCGACAGCGTCAACGACACGATCAGCGAGATGATCGTGGCGCTGGTGATGGTCAGCGCAAACTGCCGGTAGAATTGCCCGGAAATGCCGGTGATAAAGGTGGTCGGCACGAACACCGCGCACAGCACCAGCGCGATCGAAATGAGCGCGGTGCCGACCTCGTCCATGGTGCGGTTGGCCGCCTCGCGCGGCGTCATGCCGGCGGCGATATTGCGCTCGACGTTCTCCACGACGACGATTGCGTCATCGACCACGATGCCGATTGCCAGCACCAGTCCAAACAACGACAGATTGTTGAGCGAGAAGCCGAACAGCGTCATCGCGAAGAATGTGCCGATGAGCGAGATCGGGATCGCCAGCAGCGGGATCACCGCGGCGCGCCAGGTCTGCAGGAACAGCACGATCACCAGCACCACGAGCAGCACCGCCTCGAAGATGGTCTCGACCACCGCATTGACCGACTGCTGAATGAATTGGGTCGGGTTATAAAAAATACCGTGCTTGATGCCGGGCGGAAAATCCTTCGCCATGGCCTCAACCGCCCGCACGATGCCGGTACCGGTGGTGAGAGCGTTGGAGCCGGGACGCTGGAACACCGCCAGCGCGACCGAGGGGTCGCGGTCGAGATAGGAATTGGACGAATAGTCCTGCGCAATCAGCTCGACCCGGCCGACATCGCGCACCCGAACCACTGCGTTGCCGCTCTGCTTGACGACGATGTTGGCGAACTCCGACGGCTCGGACAGCCGGCCCAAGGTGCGCACCGCCACCTGGAACGCCAGCTGGTTGGGAACCGGCGGCTGATTGAGCACGCCGGACGCGACTTGAAGATTTTGCTGTTGCAGCGCGCTGGTGACGTCGGTTGCGGTCAGATTCAGAGATTGCATGCGGTCCGGGTCGAGCCAGACCTGCATGGCGTAGTCGCGGCTGCCGAATACGGTGATCGAGCCGACGCCGTCGACCCGCGTCAGCGCGTCCTTGATTTGGATATTGGCGTAGTTGGAAATGAACAGCGCGTCGCGCGACTTGTCGGGCGAGTACAGATTCACCACCATCAAAATGTCGGGCGAACTCTTGGTGACGGTGACACCGACCTGCTGAACCTGTGCCGGCAGGCGCGGCTGCGCGATGGCGACGCGGTTTTGCACCTGCACCTGCGCGGTATCGAGATTGGTGCCGAGATCGAAGGTGACCGCGATCGAAAATCGACCATCGGCCGTCGAGTTGGAGGAGATGTACAGCATCCCCTCGACGCCGTTGATTTGCTGCTCGATGGGCGCCACCACGGTCTCGGCGACGGCTTCGGCGCTGGCGCCGGGATACTGCCCGACGACATTGATGACCGGCGGTGCGATCTCAGGATATTGCGCGACCGGAAGACGGCCAAACGACACGGCGCCCAAGATGACGATCACAATCGCCACCACCGAGGCGAAGATCGGCCGATCGATGAAGAAGTGCGAGATGCGCATGTCGCTCGTTCAATCGGTCTTGGCTGGCGAGGCCGGCGCGGCATTGCCAGCCGGCTTGCCGGGTTCGGCCTGTTGCTCTTGCGCGTTGACCTTCTGCCCCGGCCGCACGCGCGCCAGTCCATTGACGATGACGCGATCGTCCGGAGCGATTCCGTCCTTGATCGCCCGCAAACCGCCCACGAGCTGACCGAGCGTCACATATTTTTGACGCGCGGTGCCTTCGCCGTCGACGACCATGACGTATTTGCGCACCTGCTCGCTGCCGATGGCGACATCCGGAACGAGCAGCGCCTGGTAGGACGCCGAGCCGGGCACCTGCGCACGGGCGAACATGCCGGGCGTGAACACGCCATTCGAATTGTCGAAGACGGCGCGGCCGCGGATGGTGCCGGTCGAGCGGTCGATCACGTTGTCGATGAAATCCATGCGGCCGCTATGTATGAAGTCGCGCTCGTCGATGAGCTTGAGCGCCACCGGCACACCGGCATTGCGGCTTGCGACGTCGCTGCCCGACTTAGCAAGCCGCTCGTAGCGGAGATAGGATGCCTCGTCGAAGGTGAATTCGAAACGGATCGGGTCGAGCGATACGATGGTGGCGAGCAGCGTGGTGTTGCCGCCGGCGCCGCCGGTGACCAGGTTGCCCGGCGACACCCGCCGGTCGCCGATGCGGCCGTTGATCGGCGCCCGCAGCTCGGTGAATTCAAGATCGAGCTCGGCCTGCCGGACGGCTGCCTCTGCATTGCTGACCGCGGCCTGAGAGTTGCGGAACGCCTGCGAGCGCTGCTCGAAGGTCTGCTCGGTGATGGTCTTGTCGCGCACAAGCTGCTGGCCGCGGGCAAGATCGGATTCGGTATAAGCCAGATTGGATTTCGCCTGCACGAGATTGGCGCGTGCCTGGTCGACCGCGTTCCGGAACGGCCGTTTGTCGATCGTGAACAGCAGGTCGCCCTGCTTGACCATCTGGCCGTCCTTGAAATGCACGCCCTCGAGATAGCCCGACACGCGAGCACGGACTTCGACCGAGTCGACCGCGATGAAGCGCCCAACATATTCGTCGTGGTCGACCACCGTTTGCTTGACCGGCTTGGCAATTGTGACTGCCGGCGGCGGCGGGCCGCCGGCCGGCTTCTGGCTTTCGCCGCAGCTTACGACCAAAGTCGCAAGCGCCAGCGCGACGCTCAGGCGCCGTAAAGTTGCTGGTATCTCAGGGGATTTCGCGCTTCTGAAGCCGTTCATGGAGCTGTGGGCGAGCGTTTACGGGAACCCGTCACTTAGCGGTGGCCGTCAGGTATGTCCACCTTGGCGGTTTAGCAACGGGCGCGGCTCAACGCACGCGCGCTCGAAACGCCGCCAGCCAGCCCCGCCCGAACAGGGCAAGGACGATAGCGCCATAAAGGCTGCCGCCAATCGCGGCCAGTACCGCGAGCGTGGCAACGTCGCGCAGGCGATGCCAGTCGTCGAACAGATGCGCGACCGGCGCGTCACACAGCCACAATACGGCGGCCAGCACGAGACCGGCGGCCGCCAGCTTGATCGTCGATTGCCGCAGGCGCTCGTCGATCGTGAGGTGGCCCGCGCGCATCGCGAACCAGACCACCAGGCCGAGATTGATCCAAGCTCCGATTGACGTCGCCAGCGCAAGGCCCACTTGCGCGAGCGGCCCCATCAGCAAAAACTTGAAGGCGATATTGACGGCCGCCGCGATCAGCGCGGCTTTCACCGGCGTCGCGGTGTCGCCGCGGGCAAAGAAGGTCGCGATCGCGCTGCGGATCAGCACGAAGGGCAGCAGACCGAAGGCGTAAGCCGAGAGCGTGCGGCCGGCGGCGACGGCATCGGCGGCGGTGAAGGCCCCGCGCACGAACAAGGCGCGCATGATCAGTTCCGGGATAACGAAAAAAGCCGCCACGCAGGGGATCGCCATCAGCAAGGTGAACTCGACCGCACGGTTCTGCGCGTGCATAGCGCCGGTCTCGTCGCCGGCCGCGATGCGGCGCGACATTTCCGGCAGGATCACGGTACCGGCCGCGATGCCGATGACGCCAATGGGCAGTTGATTGAGACGGTCGGCGTAATACAGCGCCGAGAGCGCGCCGGCCGGCAGGAAGCTGGCGATGATGGTATCCGCGAACAGCGCGAGCTGCACGCCGGCCGAGCCGATCGTCGCCGGGCCGAGTGCGCGAAAAAATTGCCGAACATCGACATCGAGCCGCGGCCGGCGCAGCTTCGTCAAAGCGCCGGCGCGCATTGCGTCACCGGCAACCAGCAGCAGTTCGAAGCAGCCTGCGACCAGCACCCCCCAGGCCGCCGCATGGCCGGCGGTCGGAAAGAACGCGGCCAGCGCGAGCGCGAGCACCAGGGAGACATTGAGCAGAATAGGCGCGGCAGCGGCGGCGGCAAAACGCTGCAACGAATTGAGGATGCCACCATAGAGCGTGACCAGCGTGATCAGCAGCAGATAGGGAAAGGTGATGCGGGTGAGCTCGACCGCGAGCGCGTAGCGGCCGGGATCGTGCGCAAAGCCCGGCGCCAGCACATCGATCACCGCCGACGTGAACGCCAATGCGACGGCCAGCAGCACGATCTGGCTGGCGAGCAGCAGCGTGAAGATGCGGTCGGCGAATTGCCCGGCACGCTCAGGCCCGCCCTGCTCGCGAATACGGGCATAGGCCGGCACGAAGGCCGCATTGAAGGCGCCCTCGGCGAAAATGGCGCGGAAATGGTTGGGCAGTCGAAGTGCGACAAAAAAAGCGTCGGCCACCGGGCCGGCGCCGAGCACCGCCGCCAGGATAACGTCACGGACAAAGCCGGTGACGCGCGAGAGCAGCGTGAAGCCGCCGACCGTGAGGATGCGCTCGATCATCGATCTATCCCACTAGCGCCTGATCCCGAAAAGTGGGAACCGGTTTTCGGAAAGGATCAGGCGCAGGCAACAAGCGGCCGGGTGAAAACGCTGTGGATGAATGGACTTGAGCCGTGCGCAACGTTACCGATAGTCAGTCAGATACGTGGAACTGCCTTATGACGATTC
>DATBZY010000241.1:0-7754 GCA_036512915.1 Pseudolabrys sp.
CTTGATCAGCATCGGCAGGTTGATGCCGGCCAGCACCTCGACCTTCGGCTGGCTCATCACCGAAATGGCGAGATTGGAAGGCGTCCCGCCGAACATGTCGGTCAGGATGGCGACGCCTTCGCCGCTATCCACGCGTTTGACCGCATCGAGGATGTTCTTGCGACACTGCTCGACGTCGTCCTCGGGGCCGATGGTAATCGCCTCGATCTGACGCTGGGGGCCAACCACATGCTCCAGCGCTGAGCGGAACTCGATGGCGAGCCGCCCGTGGGTTACTAATACGAGGCCGATCATCCCGAACTCCTCGCGGGCGCTACTTCGCTGCGCCGCACGAAAGGGCGCACATTCAGGCCCATTCGAAGGCCCATTGCAAGGGCTTGCCTCGCTATATAAGCGCTCTGTTGCACTGCGGAAAGGCGGGGCCAAAGCAGGGCTCAAAGATCCGTTTTCGGCGGGGGCGATCCTATGCCCGTTATAGTTAATTTTTCCAGCAGGATCGACGGCGCCGGAGGTAGCCCAACAACGGGTCCGAGGTCAATCGCCTGCCGGCGCTGTCCTCAGGGATGCCAGCACCAATGGCAGGGCAGCCATGCCGGCTGCGACCGCCAGCCGCGGCAGGCTAACCTCGGCAATAGTGGCTTTCCCGGCCTCGGCAGGCGGAAGGCGGGCGGCATCCTCGGCCGCCAAATCGACGACCAGCGCGACCACCGCCACCGGCTCGAAAGCCAGCCGCCGGATGCCGAGGCCATGGACTTCGATCATTCCGGCCAGCGCCGGCGCCGGGCGCACCAGCAATCGTCCCGCATGGGCTTCCACATAGGCGCGGTCGTCCGCCACGAGACGCGCGAAGGGCAGGGCGCTAAATTCCGTTGATTGGCTCCTTGCTTGCAACAGATTCCACGCCAGCCGCGATTTGCCGGAGCCCGCAGGTCCGCGGATCAGCACCGCCTTCGCTCCGATCAGAACGGCGGAGGCGTGGATGGTTGCAGCGTCCGCCGCCATCACATCGCCGGCAGCCGCACCACGAAGCGGGCGCCGAGCACATGTGGCGGCTCGCCCGGGACGGCGACGGCGGTGCGGTTCTCCACCCAGATGCGCCCGTCATGGGCTTCGACGATCTGCTTGGAGATCGACAGGCCGAGACCGGAATTCTGCCCGAAGCCCTGATGCGGGCGGTCGGTGTAGAAGCGCTCGAAGATCTTGTCCAAGGCTTCCGGCTGGATGCCGGGACCGTCGTCGTCGACGACGATCTCGACTTCGTTCTTGAGCCGGCGGCAGGTGATGCGCACGCTGCCGCCCGGGACTGAGAACGAGCGGGCATTGTCGACCAGATTGCTGACCACCTGGCCGAGCCGCGAGTCGTGGCCGGGCACCTGGAATTTCGAAAGCGCAGCGCCCTCGAACGCGAGCGTCACGGTCACGTCGTCGGTGCGGATCTCATTGGCGGCCTTCACCAGCGCGTCGAGCAGCTTGGCGAGATCGACGGTGGCAACCTCCTGGCGCTGCAGTTCGGCATCGAGACGGCTGGCGTCGGAAATATCCGAGATCAGGCGATCGAGCCGCTTCACATCGTGCTCGATCACGTCGAGCAGACGCTTGCGGTTTTGATCGGTCTTCGCCATCGGCAGCGTTTCCACCGCCGAGCGCAGCGAGGTGAGCGGATTGCGCAGTTCATGCGCGACGTCGGCGGCGAAGCTCTCGATCGCCTCGATGCGGCTATAGAGCGCGCTGGTCATGTCGCGCAGCGCGCCGGACAGATGGCCGATCTCGTCGCGCCGGCGGGTGAAATCCGGAATCTCGACGCGGGTGCGGATGCGCCGACGTACGCGTTCGGCGCCTTCCGCGAGCCGGCGCACCGGGCCGGCAATGGTGCCGGCGAGCAGCATCGAGAGCACCACCATCACGCCGGCGGCGACGAAGAACACCTTGACGATGGCGAGCCGCTCGGCCTCCACCATGTCGTCGATGTCGGCGCCTTGCGTGGACAGCATCAGCGCGCCGCGCACCGCGCGGAAGCGCTGCACCGGCACCGCGACCGAGACGATCACCTCGCCGCGGTCGTTGACCCGCACCATGCTGGCATGCAGCCCGTTGAGCGCCCGGCCGATCTCCGGATAGCCCTTGCCGTTCTCCGGTCCGAGCTCCTTGTAGAGTGGAAGATCGCCGCGGCCGAACCAGCGGCGGATGGCGATGAAGGCGCGCTCCATGATGCCGGGTTTTTCCGCGGTCGGCGGCGGCAGGTCGAAGCGCAGCACGTCGCCGCGGCCGTAGAGGTTGCGGCTGTCGAGGATCAGTACGCCGTCGCGGTCGTAGATGCGCGCGCGTGTCTTGGTCGGCGACACCAGCCGGCGTAGCACCGGCGCGACCCGTTCCGGATTGATCGGGAATTCGATGCCGGAGAGCGAATCGTCGGACGGCCCGTAACTTTCGCCGGCCTGCAATTCCAACAGCCGGTCGGGATCGATGGTGATGGAATCGGTTTCCACCGTGGCGGACGCCGCGATCGCGCCGGCGATGATTTCGCTCTGCACCAGTAGGCTTTCCACGCGCGCGTCAATCAGGCCGGCGCGGAACTGCGAGAGATAAAGCACGCCGGTGAGCAGCGCGATCAGGCCGGTAAGATTGAGGAAGACGATGCGGCGGGTGAGGCTGGAGAAACTTTGCGAAACGAAGAACTGCCAGGCGGAACGCGCGAGCCGCCGGATCGCACCGAAGCGCTTATGCTCGGCGCGCGGCGTGTCCTCGCCTTGCTGTTCGGCGTTGGCGTTCTTTGCCAGGATTTCCGCGGTTCGATCGAGCACGTCGTTCAATCTAGCCCGGTTGATCGGTGGCTCTTCACTGACGCAGGATCTTGTCCGAAAACCGGTTCCTACTTTTCGGGATCATGCGTTTGACCGGCCCCGGTGACTTTACCGCAAGCCGGGACGCTTCGTCAGTCCGCCGTCCAGTCGCATCATAATAGATGCGTCACGCTTCCTTGAAGCGATAGCCGACGCCGTAGAGCGTCTCGATCATCTCGAAGTTGTCGTCGACGAGCTTGAATTTCTTGCGCAGCCGCTTGATGTGGCTGTCGATGGTGCGGTCGTCCACATAGACCTGGTCGTCATAGGCGGCGTCCATCAGCGCGTTGCGGCTCTTCACCACGCCGGGGCGGGTGGCGAGCGCCTGCAGGATGAGGAATTCGGTGACCGTGAGGGTGACCGGCTCGTTCTTCCAGGTGCAGGTATGCCGCTCCGGGTCCATGCGAAGCTGGCCGCGCTCGAGCGCCTTGGCGTCGGTTTCTTTCTGGGTCGCTGCGTCCTTCGGGCTGAAGCGGCGCAACACCGCCTTCACGCGCTCGACCAGCAGGCGCTGCGAGAACGGTTTGCGGATGAAATCATCGGCGCCCATTTTGAGGCCGAACAATTCGTCGATCTCCTCGTCCTTGGAGGTGAGGAAGATGACGGGGATGTCGGTCTTCTGGCGCAGCCGGCGCAAGGTTTCCATCCCGTCCATGCGCGGCATCTTGATGTCGAGGATGGCGAGATCCGGCGGCGAGGTCTTGAAGCCGTCGAGCGCGGAGGCGCCGTCGGTATAGGTCATGATCCGGTAGCCTTCGGCTTCGAGGGCCATCGAAACGGAGGTGAGGATATTGCGGTCGTCGTCGACGAGAGCGATTGTCGGCATGGAGCCCCTCTTGGCGTGACGTCCCGCCTGTTTTGAAGCCCATAAACGGGGTCTGAAATGTGGCCTCTTTGCAACAACTATGTGATTCGGTTGGGATTTCAAGCCCAAGGGGCGGAAGATTGCCGTTTCGAGCCCATATCGTTAACGCCGAGGCGCTGCCATGAAGCCCGATAATGCCTTCGATGCCCGGCTGGCCGCCAAAAAGCTCCTGCGCGAGGGCCGTTCCGGGGCGCTGGCGACGCTGATGCCGGGCTCCGGCGATCCCTATTGCTCGCTGGTCAATGTAGCGACTGACGCCTCCGGCGCGCCGCTGTTGCTGCTGTCGACGCTCGCTTTGCACACCAAGAACATGCTGGCCGACAGCCGGGTGTCCCTGATGCTGGACGAGCGCAAGGACGGCGATCCGCTCGAAGGCGCGCGCGTGATGTTGATGGGTACATGCTCTAAGAACGCCGATTCCTCGGCCCGAGCATCCTATCTACGACGTCATCCGGAGGCCGAAATGTTCGCGAGCTTTGGCGACTTCGCGTTTTATCGGATGGATATCAAGCGCGCACACCTGGTCGCCGGCTTCGGCCGCATCGTCGACCTGAGCGCGCAGGACATCCTCACCGATATGTCCGATGCCACGCCGCTGCTCGAAGCCGAAGACGAGGCCATCGCGCATATGAACGCCGACCACGCCGAGGCCTGCCGGCTCTACGCCGCCAAATTGCTCGGCGCGCCCGACGGCGACTGGCGCTGCGTCGGCATCGATCCCGAGGGGATAGAATTGCAGAACGGCCGTATGGCGCTGCGGCTTGCCTTTCCGCAGCGCGTCACCGCGCCCGGGCCGCTGCGCGCCGTATTGAAGCAACTCGCCGAGCAGGCGCGCGCGGTGTGAATCGCGGGACGCCGCCCAAGATTTTTGCCTGCCGCGCGCGGGCGGCGCGCACGCTTCCGTGATGGCGGATGCTCGACGGATGCGCCACACTTGGGCCCGCAACGACAATAAATCTTGAGGGTGGAAACGATGCGCAAACTCCTCATTTCGATATTGCTCACGGTGGCTACGATTCCCGCCATGGCGGGCGAACCGATCGCACTGCGCGACATGGGCTCGTTCCACGTCGGCGGCCGCGTGGTGGAAATCACCGGCAAACCGGTGAAGGAACTCGTGCTTGGCGCCGGCGGCGTGCCGGCCAAGATCGACCCGAACGGGCTCTACCAAGTCGAGGCGATGTATGTGCAGTACTTCCTGCCGCAGAACCGCAAGGGAAAATATCCGCTGCTGATGTGGCACGGCGGCGGGCTCACCGGCGTCACCTACGAGACCACGCCCGACGGCCGCGAGGGCTGGCTCAACATGTTCATCCGCAAGGGCTGGGACGTTTACAATTCGGACGCGGTCGAGCGCGGCCGCTCCGGTTTCGCCTCGCCCGATGTGTGGAAGGGCGAGCCGAACTTCCTGACCAAAGCCAATCCGTTCGAGCGCTTCCGCATCGGGCAGGGTGCCGGTTCCTGGAATGCCGATCCCGCCAAGATGAAGGTGCTGCCCGGCAGCCAGTTCCCGGTCGAGGGCTACGACAATTTCACCAAACAAATCGTGCCGCGCTGGACCAACACCGACGACGCCGTCATCGCCGCCTATATCGCGCTGGTCGACAAGATCTGTCCCTGCGTGCTCCTGTTCCATAGCCAGGCTGGCCGCTTCGGCTTCACGGTGGCGCAGGCGCGGCCGGACAAGATCAAGGCGCTGGTCGCGGTTGAGCCCGCGGTAGCCGGCGACAAGGCGGAGGCCGGGAAGCTGAAGAACATCCCGACGCTGGTGGTCTATGGCGACTACATTCCGCTCGATAGCCGCTGGCCGAAAATGCGCCAGCTCGGCCTCGACTATGCCGAGGCGGTGCGCGCGGCAGGCGGAAAAGTGGATGTGGTTAATCTGCCCGAGATAGGCATCAAGGGAAATTCCCACATGCTGATGATGGACAAGAACAATGCTCAGGTCGCCGACCTGATCCAAAAATGGCTGACCGACAAAGGTTTGGTCGATTGAATCGGGCCGACTGATTTACAAGACTTCAGCAGTACTTCCGCCGGCGGTATTGATGCAGCGCAATGCCGACCGGCGGCCGCGCATGGCATTTGGTCTTGTGGTCTTGGCAATAAGTTTGTTCGTGACTATGGTCGCGCGCCTTGGAATGAGGGGCTATACTAAAGTTTATAGCCGCATAGGGCCCAATGGCCTGTTGAGGGATTGGCGGGTAAGCGGCTCGTCTGTTTGGGAGGATTTCGCGTGCAAGAATCGGGTGTGCGTAACGGTGCCTATGGCGCCGACAAATTCGGCTTCAAAGATCTCACCGCAGTCCACTGGAATCTGACCGAGCCGGCGCTCTACGAGCATGCCATCTCGGCCGGCGAAGGGTCGATCGTCGCAGGCGGCGCGTTCTGCGCCGAGACCGGCCACCACACCGGCCGCTCGCCGAAGGACAAGCACACGGTTGTCGATGCGCTCACCGAGAATTCGGTGTGGTGGGACGGCAATCGCAAGATGACCCAGGAGCAATTCAACACGCTGCTCGCCGACTTCCAGGAGCACTGCAAGGGCAAGAAGCTTTATGCGCAGGATCTCTACGGCGGCGCCGATCCGAAATACCAGATCAAGACCCGCGTCTATACCGAATTGGCCTGGCATTCGCTTTTCATCCATCAGCTCTTGATCCGCCCCGAGCGTTCCGCGCTCGTCAGCTTCGTTCCCGAACTCACCATCGTCGATCTGCCGACGTTCAAGCCCGACGCCAAACGCCACGGCGGTCGCGAAGGCTCCGACACCATGGTGGCGATCGATTTCACGCGGAAGATCGTGCTGATCTGCGGCAGTTCTTACGCGGGCGAGATCAAGAAATCTGTATTCACCACGCTCAATTTCTACCTGCCGGCGCAGAACGTCATGCCGATGCACTGCTCGGCCAATGTCAGCCATGAAGGCGAGAGCGCGCTGTTCTTCGGCCTGTCCGGCACTGGCAAGACCACGCTGTCGTCCGATCCGCATCGAATTCTGATCGGTGACGACGAGCACGGCTGGGGCCCGGACGGCATCTTCAATTTTGAGGGCGGCTGCTACGCCAAGACCATCAAGCTCTCGCAGGAAGCCGAACCGCAGATCTGGGACGCCACCAACCGCTTCGGCACCGTGCTGGAGAACGTAGTGTTCGATCCCGAGACGCGCACGCCCGACTACGACGACGGCTCCAAGACCGAGAACACCCGCTCGGCTTATCCGATGGAGTTCATTCCCAACGCCTCGCGCACCGGCCGCGCCGGGCATCCGAAGAACATCATCTTCCTGACCGCCGACGCTTACGGCGTGATGCCGCCGATCGCCAAGCTGACGCCGACGCAGGCGATGTACCACTTCCTCTCGGGCTACACCGCCAAGGTTGCCGGCACCGAGAAGGGTCTGGTCGGTGTCGAGCCGGAATTCTCCACCTGCTTCGGCGCGCCGTTCCTGCCGCGGCATCCGTCGGTCTATGCCGACCTGCTGCAGGACTACATCAAGAAGCACAAGGTCGACGTCTGGCTGGTCAATTCGGGCTGGACCGGCGGCATCTACGGCGAAGGCCGCCGCATGCCGATCAAGGCGACGCGCACGCTGTTGACCGCGGCGCTCAATGGCTCGCTCAAGGATGCCGATTTCCGCACCGACCCCTATTTCGGCTTCTCGGTGCCGACCTCGGTGCACGGCGTCGAGCCGCATCTGCTCAATCCGTTCAAGACCTGGAAGGACAAGGCGGCATTCGACAAGACAGCGCGCCTGCTGGTCGGCATGTTCCAGAAGAACTTCGCCAAGTTCGAGAACCACGTCACCGCCGACATCAAGGCGGCGGCGCCGGAAGTGCGCATCGCGGCGGAGTAAAAAAGGGCGGCCGTAAAGGCCGCCTTTTTATTTTTTCTTTGTCCGCTCCTCCGCCAAAGATGGGGTAATCGGCCGGCCGGCGTGTAGATCGCTGGAGATTTTGGGTGCTGCGCTTCAGGCTGATGGTGAGACGAGGTCCGCATTCGCGGCCTCAAGCATCAGAAGGAGAAGCGCAGCATGGACCATTCTGCCG
>DATBZY010000242.1:0-4899 GCA_036512915.1 Pseudolabrys sp.
CGAAAAATTCGGCCGCATCGATTGTCTGTTCAACAACGCCGGCGGCCCGGCGCAGACCGGCGGCATCGAAGGCCTCGACGTTGCGCGCTTCGACGCCGCGATGGCGACGCTGGTGCGCAGCGTGATGCTCGGCATGAAGCACGCGGCGCCCCATATGCGCCGCCAGGGCTCCGGCAGCATCATCAACAACGGCAGTATCGCAGGAGGGCTCGCCGGTTTCTCGTCGTCGGTCGTCTATGGCGCGGCCAAGGCCGCCGTCATCCATCTCAGCAAATGCGTGGCGATGGAACTCGGCGAATCCGGCATCCGCGTCAACAGTATCTCGCCGGGCGCGATCGCCACCGGTATCTTCGGCAAGGCGCTCGGCCTTTCGGTCGAGGCGGCGGAGAAAACACCTGACGTGATGCGCGAAATCTACAAGACCGCGCAGCCGATCCAGCGTGCCGGGCTGCCCGAAGACATCGCCTACGCCGCGGTGTTTCTCGCCAGCGACGAATCCAGCTTCATCAACGGGCACGATCTGGTGGTCGATGGCGCCATAACCGGCGGCCGCAACTGGACCGCGCAGCAGCAGGGCTATGTCGCCATGCGCAAGGCGTTCGATCAGGGTAAGGGGTGAACTCTCGCGTTCATCCGACCGGCGACAGCGTCACGCGCAATCCGTCCCGCGGCTTCGGGATCGGCCACATCTGCCAGTCCGGCGTGTAGCCGGGCTCCAGCGAGACGCTGAGATTCTGCAGGAAATGCCGCGCGAAGCATTTCGCCTGCATATAGGCGAAGTGCAGCCCGATGCACATATGTGCGCCGCCGCCGAACGGCACCCAGGCGAAACGATGGCGGCCGCGCTGCGCCTCGTCGGTGAAGCGCGACGGATCGAACGTTTCGGGATCGGGCCAAATCTCCGGCATATGGTGGGTGAACAGCGGATTGACACCGAGCATGGTGCCGGCCGGGATCGCGAAGCCCTTGAATGTGAAGTCCCGGACGGCGCGACGCGGAATCGAGGGCACCGGCGGTTTCATTCGCATCGCTTCCTTGAACGCCATCTCGGACAGCGTCATGGCCTCGAGATTATCGAACGTCGTGGGCTCGTCAGCCGCGATGCCCAGCGCGGTGACTTCGTCGCGCAGTCTGTCTTGCCATTGCGGATTGGCGGCAAGCGCGGCCACGAACGAGGTCAGTGACGAGGTCAGCGTATCATGCGCGGCCATCATCAGGAAGCTCATGTGGTCGACGATATCCTGCGTCGACAGCAGCGCGCCGTCCTCGTGGGTCGCGTAGCACAGCTGCGAGAACAAATCTTCACCGCCGCCCCCGGCGCGGCGGATCGGAATCTGCTCCGAGAAATAGGTGACGATGCGTTTGCGGCCTTTGACGCCGCGCGCCATCTTGGTGCCGGGCAAAGGCTTGCGAATTACCGCGACCGAGGCGGCCACCATGTCGACGAAGGCGCGCGTGATCTCATCGACCTCGGGCCCGATATCGGCGCCGAGAAACGAGGTGGCAGCGAGGTCGAGCGTGAGCTGCTTCATCGCGGGATAGAACAGCATCGGCCCCGGTTGCGCCTTCCATTGCGCGACCCGCGCCGCGATGCCGGTATCGAGCGCAGCGAGATAGGATTTCATCGGCCCGGATTTGAAGGCGACCGACAGCGCGCGCCGGTGCAGGCGATGCTCCTCGAAATCGAGCAGCATCAGTCCGCGCGGAAACAGCAGGCCGAGAATCCGTCCCCAGCCGTGCGTCGAGGAGAACTGCTTGGCCTGGTCGAACAGCACCAGCTCGTTGGCCTCGGGTCCAAGCAGCACCAGACTGGTCTCGCCAAAGATGTGGCTGCGATAGACCGGCCCGTATTTGGCGGGACATCCGCTCGACCTGTCCTTTGGGATCGGCCAGCACGTCGAGCGTCTTGCCGATCAGCGGCCAGCCCTCGTCGCCGAGAATGTGCGTCAGCGAATTACGCTTTGGCGGCGTAAGGGTCATCGCGGGGGAAGCCACACTTTGCATCGACATGGCAGTTGCTCCGGTTGGTCTCTGGATCACGACCCCGTCGCTTGGGGCGAGTGATCGGCAAGACCGATGATGGTAAATAGCCCGTTGTTCGCGCCGGTGCAAAGCCTCTCGATCCGGTTCGGCAAAATTATGCCGATCTACGGGGCGCGACTTCGCCGCGCCGCGCTGTCCTCGCTACGCCTTCTTTTTTCTTTTGGCGGCTTCCTTCTGCAAATCCGGCGCGTTGATGGTCGGGATCGCGACGCGGCCGGGGCCGGTGAGCGAAAGCGCTGCCGCGGCCTTTTCGTTTTCCATGATCTTCGCCATCACGGCTTGCCCCGCGCGCTCGAACACTGCGCGGTTTTCGATCACGAATTTCTGCGACTTGCGCAAGCCGTCGATATAGCCGTTGATCTCCGGCACCACGTAGCGCGCCACCATGTCCCAGCTGCGGCGGGTATTCTCGGGATTGGCCCAGTCGTGCACGAAGCCGACGATGGTGCCGACGCCGCCACTGACATCCATCAGGCTCTTGATGGTTTTCACCAGATCGTCGGGCGTGCCGATGGTGGAGGCAGCACCCTCGCCGCCGGCGGTCTTCTCCACGGCGTCCTCAGGCGAAGTGAACGGCTGCAGGCCCGGCCGCTGCAGCGTGCCGACATTATATTCATTGTGCCAGCGCATCAGTCCGGCGCCGGCCTCGCGCCGCGCCTGTTCGCGCGTCTCCGCGATGTGCCAGCTCAACAGCACGCGCCAGTTGGATCGGCTCACGGTGGTGCCGTGCTTCTTGGCGGCATCCTCGGCAAAACTCCATTGCGTCGGCAGCGCCATCAGGCCTTGCGTCGACATCGAGCCGAGCGAAATGATGCCGATGCCGTATTTGCCGGCCAGCGTCATGCCTGACGGCGAGATCTGCGACGCCACCACGAACGGCATCTCTTCCTGCAGCGGCAGTATCTGCAGCGCGGCGTCGTTCATGGTGAACCAGTCGCTTTTTGCGGTGACGCGTTCGCCCCTGAACAGCCGGCGAATGATCGCGATCGCCTCGTCCTGACGGTCGCGCTGCGTCATCGGATCGATGCCGAGCGTGTGCGCGTCGGAGGCGAGCGCGCCCGGGCCGGAGCCGAAGATGGCGCGGCCTCCCGTCATGTGGTCGAGCTGCACCATGCGCTGGGCGACGTTGAAGGGGTGGTGATAAGGCAGCGACACCACGCCGGTGCCGAGCTTGATGCGTTTGGTGCGCTCGCCGGCGGCGGCCAGAAACATCTCCGGCGAGGCGATGGTTTCCCAGCCGCTGGAATGATGCTCGCCGCACCAGAATTCATCGTAGCCGAGCGCGTCGAGCTGCTCGACGAGATCGAGGTCGCGGCGGAATTGCAGCATCGGATGCTCGCCGATCGGATGATGCGGGGCGAGGAAGGCTCCGAATTTGAGGCGTGCCATGGGTTTCTCTCCGGACTTATTTTTCTTGGGTTGCCAGGCCCCAAACTACGGGGTGGGGAGGGTCAAGGCAATCGCGGAAAACCGCTGACGAAGCATGGTTGTCGCGCAGACTTAGGTGACATACCGTCGCCCGGAATTCTCCCGCCAGTTTCACCCTCACCGCAATGGATAGCCATGAACCGCGTTCTCGCCCATATCGGCGCCCGATACCCTATACTGCAGTCCCCGATGGGCTGGATTGCGCGCACCCAACTTGCCTCCGCGGTCTCGCGCGCCGGCGGCCTCGGCATCATCGAGACGTCGTCGGGCGAAACCGAAGCCTGTCAGGCTGAAATCAACAAGATGAAAGCGTTGAACCTGCCATTCGGCGTCAATTTGCCGATCCGGTTCCTGCGCGACGACGCGATGCTGAAATTCGTCTGCAACTCGGGCGTCAAATTCGTCACCACGTCCGCCGGCAGCCCCGCCAAATTCATCGCGCCGCTGAAGGGCGCGGGCATCACGGTCTATCACGCGGTGCCGACGGTGGAGACCGCGATGAAATGCGTCGAGGCCGGCGTCGATGGTCTGGTGGTGGAAGGCGCCGAGGGCGGCGGCTTCAAGAACCCTGAGGAGGTCTCGACGCTGGTGCTGCTGCAGGGAATCCGGGCGCGCACCGACGTGCCGATGGTCGCCGCCGGCGGCATCTGCGACGGGCGCGGCATGGCGGCGGCGTTCGCGCTTGGCGCCGAGGGCATCCAGATGGGCACGCGCTTCGTGAGTTGCACCGAGAGCCCGGTGCACGCCAACTACAAGAACGCGATTGTTGACGCGAAGGAAACCGGCACGCTGGTGCTCAACAAGAAATCGACGCCGTGCGTTCGCGCGCTGAAGTCGGAACGCACCAGGGCGATCCATGACGAGGGCCTGATGGCGCCGGACGCGCTGAAGGGAATTCGCGAGGTCTATTTCGGCGGCGACATGGAAGCCGCCCCCGCGCTGGCGGGACAATCGGCGGGCCTGATCGACGAGGTCAAGTCGGCGCAGCAAATCATCGAGGAAACCGTGGCGCAGTTCTTCGCCATCACCGGCAGGCTTGGCGGCTGGTTCTCCTCCGGCCCATACTTGTTGAAGTGCCAAACGCCCCGCTGGTACGCCTCCCAGGCATCGAGGCGTTCCGGCGGTCTGCGCAATGCCCGCTGCTGCTCGGCCTCGGCCAACGCCGGCTCGATGACACCCGCAACACTCGCCGTGATCTCGTCCTGCACGGCAAAGATATCGCTGAGGTCGCGGTCGTAGCGCTCGGCCCAGATATGGGCGCCGGAGGTCGGATCGATCAATTGCGCGAATGGCTGGCCTGCACGTTCCCCTACCGACGCTTCGCCGACATCCTCGCGGATGCCTGCGCACGGCTCGGGGCCGATGTGGTTCGCTATTCCTTCATCGTAGTGGACTTGCACCACCTGCTCCTTGCCGGTCTCCCGGCGC
>DATBZY010000243.1:0-7804 GCA_036512915.1 Pseudolabrys sp.
CCCTTCATGCCGTCACCAACTTCCGCGCATAGCTCAATTGCCAGTCCTTTCTGGATAATCTTATTGCTGGTTTGGGCCAATCCCGAGCATCTTGAGCCGCTGACTCTTAATCAGCGGGTCCCAGGTTCGAGCCCTGGTGCGCCCCTGGCGAGCGGGAGTTGCCGTCTTATAAAGTAATTATAATTCTGGGGATCTTCGATGAACACTGTGGGGAAACAATGCCTATCAATAGCTCGCTGATCTCTACGCAAATCTCGCGCCGCGCCATGCTGGGAACAGCGGCCGCGATGGCCGCAACGCCAGCGTTGGCTGAGATGTGCCCGATTGGACCGCCAGCGCACGATAAGGGTCCGCGAGTGTGGATGGACATGGACCAGGTCGAACTCGACGCCGCCTACGATCAAACCGCCTATGCGCCGCTCATCGGCCAGATCGTCAAGCGCTACGCCACTAGCAGCAATGTGGCGCGCGCCCACCTGGGCGCCCCGAAGCGGCTGGCTTACGGGCCGACGCCGGTCGAAGGCCTCGATCTCTATCCGGCTAAAAAGCCCAATGCGCCGATTTTCGTGTTCATCCATGGCGGCGCCTGGCTGCGTGGCGACGCCAAGGACTACGCCTTTCCGGCCGAGCTTTTCGTCAATGCCGGCGTGAATTACATCGCGCTCGATTTCATCGCGGTGGGGGCGGCGAACGGCGACATCGGGGTCATGGCCGAGCAGGTGCGCCGCGCCATCGCCTGGGCTTACAAAAATGCCGCCAGCTATGGCGGCGATGCCAGCCGATTTTACATCGGCGGCCACTCGTCCGGCGGCCATCTTTGCGGTGTCGCGCTGGTGACCGACTGGCAAAAGGATTTCGGATTGCCGGCCGATATGGTGAAAGGCGGCCTCTGCATGAGCGGCATGTACGACTTGAAGCCGGCTCGGCTTTCCAAGCGCAGCTCCTACGTCAAATTCACCGACGACATGGAGCAGGCGATGAGTTCGCAGCGGCAGATCGACAGACTGCGCGCGCCCATCATCGTCACTTACGGCACCAATGAGACGCCGGAATTCCAGCGCCAGAACCGCGATTTCGCCGCGGCGGTGAAGGCGGCCGGCAAGCCGGTCGAGCTGATCGAAGCGCCGAACTTCAACCATTTCGAAATGTGCGAGAGTCTGGGCAATCCCTACGGCCCCAACGGCCGCGCGGCGCTCAAGCTGATGAAGCTGGCCTAGCGCGTGGGGCGGAGAGGCGTTCGCGCTTTCCCCTCTCCCAGCAGAACTCGGGTTTACCCGAGTTCTGCCAAGTTCAACGTAGCCGAAGTCGGAAACATCCGACTTCGGCTGGGAGAGGGGAAACAGCGCAAGCGCCGGCGCTTCAGTCCACAAGTCGGTGATGAAAAACCGGGGCCGGCGCGTGCTGGGAAAAAAACTCCCGCAGCCGCTCATTGTTGAGGTGGGATTGGATCGTCGCGGCGGCAAGGCCGCCGATGGCGCGCTGCGCATCCGCCGTCGCCACATCGATCGCGAGCTCGCGCTCCTGTTCTTTTGAGCGGTCGGCGTCGAGCCGCAAATACCTGTCGCCGAGCCACTGTCGCAGCATGGAATCGACGGCGTGCTGCTGCGCGGCGATGATGACATTGACAAGTCGTTGATCGCGCAACCATCCAAACGCGCCAAGCTGGCGGCGGGTGGCGCGGGCGAAGGAAAATTTGGCGCTCGCGGTTCCGACGCTGAGCAGATGCAGGTTGCCGTCCGGCTGCCCCAGGAAGTGCTGCGCTTCGTGCAGCGCAAGCAGATCGGGCGAGGTGGCATAGAGCCCGCCATCCGCAAACAGCGCATCGCCTATTTCCGCGATCGGAAAATAGGTCGGCGCCGCGGCGGTGGCGAGCGCCACATCCACGACCTTCAGATAAAGATCGGTTTGAAATTCGCGGTGGTGCGGCGTCTTGAAGAGCTGCGGTTTGCCCTTGGTCAGATTGATCGTCGGGACAATGACCGGGTGCTTGAGGTCGCCGATGCGGGTGCCTTCGCCGACCAGCTCGACGATCGTCCGCCGCAAAGCGTCGGTCTGGTATTTCGGCTTGTGCACGAATCGCGCGAGGTCGCGAACGGTGCCCCACCATGAGGTCGCGGCTGGCCGGTTGGAAAAAATATCGCGGCCGTTGCGCTCGAACGCCGCCTTGATCGTCGCTGCGGGAACTTCCGCCGCAAGCCCGAGCGCGATAATTCCGCCAACCGACGTGCCGGCCATCAGGTCGAAATGGCGCGCGATCGGAGCGCCCGCCGCCTGTTCAAGCCCGGCCAGCACGGAAACCGTATAGAGGCCGAGAAAGCCGCCGCCGCTGAGGGAAAGAATATTGAAGCGTCCAGACATCTAAACCGCGTAGCACAAATGAGAACAAACAACGGGATGGTAGCGCGTAGGATGGGTTTCGGCTCGCGCTCAACCCGTCCTACGCGCTAGTTTGCCCGACTAATGCAAGCGTTTGGGCACTAGCGTAGCGGCCACTTACGCGAACGACACGCCGGGAGGCGCCCTATGGGCTGCAGCAGTTAGGCATAGCCCAACCTAGCCCCTCCCGGCGCGTTTTTTTACATGCGGCATGCGCCATCGCCCGCTAGTATGCATCGGCTTTGAATTTGGGGGAGCGCATGCCGAAGAAAGCGGATAATAAGAAGAAAACAAAGTGCAAGAATTGCGAAGGCAAAGGCCTGGTAAAGAGCGGCGACAAAAAGGTGAAGTGTCAAAGGTGCAACGGGACTGGTTTTAAGTCCTGATCTGCCGGCCCCGCTTCAGCGGGGCTTTTCTTTGAATATCACAATCGATAATTGCCTTTGCGCGCGTCATGCCGACTGCCTCGCCCGCTCACCGATTTCGATTTATGAGGACACGGCCTCACCGAGGGGAACTTAAGCTGGTCCGGCAGGTTGGTTAGACTGGATAGAATCCTCGTTTCCAGTGTGTCGAGAAAGCGCCAGCCATGGTCGGCTCCGTTCCCATGATGCCGCAGGCGGTTCGAAAATTGTGGTTTGCCGTGACCGGGCAAACCCATTTGGCGCGTGAAACGGCTGTGCCGCCAGTCGTTGTACATGACCCTGCCGCGCGGCGGCCGCATGATCTCGATGATCCGTTCTTCGATCTTAAAGTTCAAGCGCGTATTGCTAGCGTTATTGCGAGCGCCGGGCATAAGAAGTGATTTGATCACGGTCATGGTTCCCCGCATTCCGTATTGCTGCTTGCGGGCTACTTGCCACCAAGTCCGCGTACAAAACAGCAGCGCGTAGGCGCTCCTTGTTAACGTCCTTGACGCCCGAGCGCCCGCAGCTTGTCGAGCCGTCGCGCAAGCTGCGTCTTATTCAGTAGCGCGGGGAACGCGCCCTCGGGTTCACCGGCGCCGCCGCCGAACCACCCGATCAGGATCGTTCTTATCGGACTGATACCGGCAAAGCCGAGGATGTTGCGTTTGAGACTCTTGAGGCTATGGGCGCGGTAAAACCAGTGATAGAAAAACGCCGGGCTACCCATGGTGACGACGATGCGCGCCGTCTTTCCCACGAACAACTTCTTCGGCAGCTGTCGCTTCCGACTCTCAACAGCAAAGCCTGGCCGGAACGTCTGTTCGAGGAACGCATGGAAAAGCGCAGGAAAGTGTCCATGCCAAAGCGGATAAAACAGCACGAGATGATCGGCCCAGCGGATCGCGGCTTGGGCTGGGAGAATGCCTTCCGGGGTCGGGCCTTGGTAAAACTCTTCCGAGCTGCGCAGCAGCGGGAAGTCGAGTTTCGCGACCTCAATGGACTTGATCTCGTGGCCGGCAACGCGCGCTCCGGTGGCATAGGCATCCGCGAGCGCGTGCCCGAAATGCTGCCCGCGCGGGTCTGGGTGGCCTTGCAGGATCGTGATGCGCTTGAGCATGGCTTTTGTTGCGCCGCTGGCCGCGCTGGCAGGTTGATCTAGATCACAGTGATCCTTGTTGCGACGATTTGGACCGAATGAAGCGGTGATCGCGCCGCACGCTCAGTGGCAAGCCCGGCCATGCCGACTGAATGCCTGCCATGCAGCCGCCCGCTATTCCGTCTCCGACGTGCCCGGCTTTTCCAGCTTGTTTCTCAGTTGATCGGCGCCTTTCATGGTGTCTACCACCGTATGATAGGCATTCGACAGCCGGTCCCTGATGGTTATCGGCTTGGCCTTGCGCGCCGTTGTTTTCTTCTTCGCCACGGCCCTGACTTTTGTCTTTTTCTTGGTGACGGGCCTGGATTTTTTCTTGCCTTTAGCCGCGGATTTCTTGCGCGCTTTCTTAGCCATCAGCGACCCCTTGTTTCAGCCGGTGCAGCCGACACAATAAGAGGACCCTCGCCGTCGCGCCAGGGGTGGTCTCCCTCTCCCCGCTTGCGGGCAGAGGTAACGCGAAGTCTGGATCGCCGCCCGGCTTTAGGCTTTGCGCATGGTCTATTCCGAAAACCGGTTCCCACTTTTCGGGATCATGTGCTTACTGCTAATCATCGAGCCGAGACGCGACAACAATCGGGGAGGATACCGGTGCCCGCATCAATGCAAGGCGAAATGCAGCCGACCATCTACCGCTTCAAGTTCGGCGGCTTCGAAATCGCCAATATCATGGACGGCAAGGTCATCCGCGAGGGCCTGCATCCCAGTTTCGGCGGCGACCGAGCCGCGCAAGAAGCGCAGGAGCTGGCCCGCGCCAACCGCATCGAGGCCAACCGCTACGAGCACCCGTTCATTCCGACCATCGTGAATACCGGCAAGCAGTTGATACTGTTCGACACCGGCAACGGCGCGCTGCGCCGCGAGCACGAGCAGCTGCGCGCCCGGCTGCCCGACGGGCATCTGGTCGCGCGGCTGGCGGCCGCCGGCTACAAGGCCGAGGACATCGACGTGGTGGTCCTCACCCACGGCCATCCCGACCACATCGGCGGCTTGACCGAGGCCGGCCAACCGGTGTTTCCGAAAGCGCGCTACGTGTTCGGCGCCGCCGAATTCGATTTTTGGAAGCGCGGCGAGAACGTGCGCGAGGCGCGCAAGTTCAACCGCGAGCTGTTCGTGCAGATCGCGGTGCCGCTCGCCGACCGCGCGACTTTCATCAAGCCGGGCGACGAGGTGGTGCCGGGCATTCGCGCGGTCGACGCCGCCGGCCATTCGCCCGGCCTGATAGCCTTTCACATCGAGAGCGAGAGCAAGCGCTTATTAATTTGGGCCGACACCTGCATCCACTACGTGATGGCCATCCAGCGGCCGGAGTGGCACATCGACGTCGACGACGACAAGGACAAGGCGGTGGCCACCCGCAAGCGCATCCTCGACATGGTGGCGAGCGACCAGCTGTTCGTGGCCGGCTTCCACATGCCATTCCCCGGCATCGGCAGCGTGGAGAAATCCGCCGGCGGCTATCGCTGGGTGCCGGTGAGCTATCAGTTGAATTTTTGAGGCAGCGCGCGCCGCACTCGGGCGCGACAGTCTACGACTCCCGCCGCCTTGCGCTCACGGCAATCGACAGCAGCGTGCGGTGCGCGATCGTTTCGGCGAGCGCGGCATTGCGGCGCATGTCGAGCGAGGCCTCCGCCAACTGCTCCATGGCGCGCAGCAAGCGCGCCGGCGTCCACGTCCGCAGCGCTTCGCCCACCAGCTTCTCGCGGGTGAAATGCACCGGCGGCGCGCCGCGCTTCATGGCGAATTCGATGCTGTCGCCGCCCTCGACCGCCAGCTTCATCTTGTGCAGGTTCGCCACCTGGCGGATCGCCGCCGAGATGATCGCCGCCGGCGATGAGCCGCCGGCGCGCGCCTTGCCGAATTCGGTTTCCACGTCGGCGGTCTTGCCGGCAAAGGCCGCGTCGATCACGCCGTCGAGCGCCAGCGCCGAGGCATCGGCTACCACCGCCATCACGTCGGCGAGCTCGATGCGCTCCTGGTCCTTGGCATAGAGCGCGAGCTTGCGGATCTCGTTGCGCGAGGCCAGCCGGTCGCCGCCGAGCAGCGCCAACAGCGCGGCGCGCGCTTCCGCGCCGATCGACAGGCTCGAAGCGCGCATCTCCTCGTCGATCAGCCGCGCCAGATCGCGTTCGCCATCGGCGTAGCAGGGCAGCGCTACGGCGACCTTGGCCTTCTCGCACAGCGCGCGCAGCGGCGCGGTTTTGCGCAAATCGCCGGCCTCGATGATGATGCGGCATTCGTTCGACGGCAACGCGATCACCGTCTCGACTGCGGCGGCGATGTTGCGCGCGCCGGCCTTCACCAGCACCGCGCGGCGGCCGCCGAACAGCGGCACGGTGTGCGCCTCCTCAACTAAGCGCGATGGATTGCCGGACAACTCCTCGCCCTCGATGCGCGCGAGCGCGAACGGATCGTTCGGATCGTCGACCGAGGCGCGCACCAGGGCGTCCACCCGCTCGCGCACCAGGCCGGCGTCGGGCCCGAACACCAGCACGATCGGCAGGCCGGGATCCGGCCGGGCGATGAACTTGTCAACGTCGGAGGATTTGATGGCGGTCATGAACGTTTCTTTCCCCTCGCCCACAAGGGGAGAGGGGAAGTTAGCAAGCGGCGAAGCTCTACGTCCCCGCCGTGAAATACGACGCCAGCCGGGTGCGGATGTTTTCCGCGATCACCTTGGCGGCGCGGTCCTCGGCATCGCGCAACCCGCGATCGCCGGCGAAGCGCTGCTGCTGGCCCGGAATATTGTACGACACGCGCGAGAATGTCGTGCCGGAGATGACCGACTTGCCGGTGGCGGTGTCGATCAGCGAATAGCTCGCGTCGATGCCATAGTTCTGGATGTCGGGCCGCGCGGTGTTGATGTCCACGATCACTTGCAGATTCGTGGAGGTGAGCCTGATGTTCAGCCGGTAGTTGGGTGATGCGGCGGCGCCGCCGCCGGTGAGCTGGTACATCAGCTCGTTGCGCACAGTCACGCCGACGCGGGCGAGCCGGGTGCCGTTCGGCGAATCGATCGGCGCGACCTCGACGGCATCCATCTTGTCGCCGACGCCGGGCTTGCCGACCAGCGATTGATTGCCATACAGCGGCTGGAAGCAGCCGGCGGTGAGGCCGGCCAGCGTCAGCGCGACCAGCAGGCGGGGCAAACCCGGTATCTTGCGCGGGATTTCAGGCCACGACATTCACGATCCTCTGCGGGACGACAATGACCTTTTTCGGGCTTTTGCCGTCCAGCGCCCTTATTACCGCATCGAGAGACAGAACGGCAGCCTCAATGTCGGCTTTTTCAGCATCCCGGGCCACCGTGACGTCGGCGCGCTTCTTGCC
Organism: Pseudolabrys sp.; assembly: GCA_036512915.1. Lineage (GTDB taxonomy): Bacteria > Pseudomonadota > Alphaproteobacteria > Rhizobiales > Xanthobacteraceae > Pseudolabrys. The sequence goes on from DATBZY010000243.1 coordinate 7,267, forward strand.
GTTGACCTGGACCGGCAGGGTAATGGTGTTTTCGACCAGCAAATCCGGCTCGACCTGCGGCCAGGCCTCGGTGGCCACCACCGTCATATGGCCGAGCGCCGCCCAGCATTCCTCGGCCAAATGCGGCATCATTGGGTGGAACAGCCGCACCAGGATGTCGCCGGCCTCCCGCACCGCCCAGGCCAAATCGGGCGTCGGGGCGGTTTCGACCGCGCCGATGGCGTCGCTGAGCGCATTGGCGAATTCATAGATATGGGCGACGCAGCGGTTGAAGCGCAGCTTGGCGATGTCGTCGGAGACATTGGCTAGGGCGCGGTGGGCGGCCTTGCGCACATTTAACGCTGCCGGGCCAAAATTCGCCGGCCGCGCCGCCGGCGCGGCGATATCGGAAATTTCCCCGACCAGCCGCCACAGCCGCTGCACGAAGCGCCAGGCGCCCTGCACGCCTTCCTCGGTCCAGATCACGTCGCGCTCGGGCGGCGAGTCCGACAGCATGAACCAGCGCGCGGTGTCGGCGCCGTAGGCGGCGATGATGTCG
>DATBZY010000244.1:0-11014 GCA_036512915.1 Pseudolabrys sp.
GTCATGGCGGGACTGTTCATGCGCCCTATGTAGCGTTCAACGGCTGAAATTCGACCCCCCGAATAGCTTCGGCGTCATGCGCGGCCTTGTCCCGGCCGTGACGGTGCTGGGCCGCCGCGCGTCAGCGCGCGTCGGCGTGCAGGCACCAGGCGAGCAGGCCCTTTTGGGCGTGCAGCCGGTTTTCCGCCTCGTCGAACACCACCGATTGCGGGCCGTCGATCACCTCGTCGGTGACCTCCTGGCCGCGATGGGCCGGCAGGCAGTGCATGAACAGCGCCTCGGGCTTGGCCTTGGACATCAGGCGGGCATTGACCTGGTAGCGCTTGAGCATGTTGTTTCGGGACTTGCCGTCACGGTCGCCCATCGACACCCAGGTGTCGGTAACCACGCAGTCGGCATCCTTCACCGCGGCTTCCGGGTCATTGCCGATCTTGATCGCGGCGCCCGACGATTTCACCCAATCCATCAGCCATTTTTTGGGCTTAAGCTCGGCCGGCGTCGCCACCCGCAGCTGGAAGTCGAAGCGCTCGGCCGCGTGCATCCAGGATGCCAGCACATTGTTGGCGTCGCCGGTCCAGGCCACCGTGCGGCCGCGGATCGACCCGCGCTTTTCCTCGAAGGTCATCACGTCGGCCAGCACCTGGCAGGGATGCGAACGCCGGGTAAGCCCGTTGATCACCGGCACCGTGGCATGGCGCGCGAGCTCGGCCACCGCCTCGTGGTCGAGGATGCGGATCATGATCGCATCGACATAGCGCGAGAGCACGCGCGCGGTGTCGGCCAGCGTCTCGCCGCGGCCGAGCTGCATTTCCTGCGCGGTGAGCAGCATCGCCTCGCCGCCGAGCTGGCGCATGGCGACGTCGAAGGACACGCGCGTGCGGGTCGAGGGCTTGTCGAAGATCATCGCCAGCGTCTTGCCGGCGAGCGGTGCCGCGATGATCCCGCGCGCGCGCGCGGCTTTCATGGCGCGGCTGTTGTCGATCATCCCGGCCAGCACCGGCTTCGGGATGTCGATGAGATCGAGGAAATGCCGCACGCCGTTTCCGGTCATGACGCCACTCCCCGCTTGGCAGCCTGGTCAGCTTGCCGCGGATGCGCCTGCGCAAGCCGCGTGCAGGCCCGATCGATGCGCGCGATCGCCTCGGAGATCTCGTGTTCGCCGATGATCAGCGGCGGCAGCAGCCGCACCACATTGTCGCCGGCGGCGACCGTGATCATCTTCTCGGCGCGCAATTCGTCGACCATCTCAGATGCCGGCGGCACCATGCGCAGGCCGATCAGCAGCCCTTCGCCGCGCACCTCGGCGATCACCGAAGCGTGGCGGTCCTTCAACTCCGCCAGCCGCTGCTTGAGCAGCAGGCCGTTGTTCTTGACGCGATCGAGGAAATCTTTCGGCGTGATCACGTCGAGCACGGCGTTGCCCACGGCCATCGCCAGCGGATTGCCGCCGAAGGTCGAGCCATGCGTGCCGGCGGTCATGCCCTTGGACGCTTCCGTGGTCGCCAGACAGGCGCCGACCGGAAAACCGCCGCCGAGCGCCTTGGCAATCGCCATGATGTCGGGCGTGACGCCGGTGTGCTGATAGGCGAACAGGTCGCCGGTGCGGCCGACGCCGGTCTGCACCTCGTCGAACATCAGCAGCAGGCCATGGTCGTCGCACAACTTGCGCAAGCTCCGCAGGAAGGTGTGCGGCACCACCCGCACCCCGCCCTCGCCCATGATCGGCTCAATCAGGATAGCGGCGGTCTGCGGCCCGATTGCCTGCTTGGTCGCCTCGAGATCGGCATACGGCACCTGGTCGAAGCCTTCGACCGGCGGCCCGAAGCCTTCGAGGTATTTTTTATTCCCGGTCGCGGCAATCGCCGCCAGCGTGCGGCCGTGGAAGGCTCCTTCGAACGTGATGATGCGAAAACGCTCGGGCTTGCCGCAGGCGTACTGATATTTGCGCGCCATCTTGATCGCGCACTCAATCGCCTCGGCGCCGGAATTTTGGAAAAATACCGTGTCGGCAAAACTCACCGCGCACAGCCGGTCAGCCAGCCGTTCGCCTTCCGGAATGCGGTACAGGTTCGAGACGTGCCAGACCTTTTGCGCCTGCTCGGTCAGCGCCTTGACCATATACGGGTGGGCATGCCCGAGCGCGTTGACGGCGACGCCCGAGGTGAAATCGAGGTAGCGATCACCCGCGGCCGTGATCAGCCACGCGCCCTCGCCCCGCTCGAAAGCGAGGTCGACGCGCGCATAAGTCGGCAATAAATGCGAGCTCACGACCTGTTTCTTCCATCAAAACATCTTGCTTGCGCATGATCTTATCCGAAAACCGGTGCCCACTTTTCGGGATCATGCGCGAGCCAAAATGAAATGTGCCGCCTCGCCGGGCGGCACTTTTTTCATTCTATTGCCGGGCCTTGCCCTGTCAACACGCTGCCCGGCGGGCTTTGCCTGACTCAATTATGCCGCAACAGCCGATTCTAAAGGAAAAACTGTTGGTAGATGGGCGTGGGGGCTTGCAAATGCTTGCGCCTGAGTCACTCCATATTGTAGCGTTTGGATCAGCAAGTACGACATCTCGTGCTGCCGGATCGATTTCTAGTTCATTTCTGAAGCGTACGCGTCGGGCGCCCGAAACGGCGCCGGGCGAAGGGATTGGATTCCACCCAAGGCCTTGAAAGCCTAGGAGAAAACCAAATGAGCTGGACGGATGAAAGGGTGGCGCTCCTGACGAAATTGTGGGCGGACGGCCTGTCCGCCAGCCAGATCGCGGCCGAGCTCGGCGGGGTCACCCGCAATGCCGTCATCGGCAAGGTGCACCGCCTTGGGCGCTCAGGCCGCGCCAAGAGCCCCTCCTCGGCGAGCCCACGGCCGCGCAAGGCGCGCTCGTCCGGCCACATGATGCGGGTGTCGCGGCCGGCGATGCGGGGCAATACGGCGCTGGCTTACGACTACGACCTGGAACCCGAGCCCGAGCTGATCGAAATTCCGGTCGAGCAGCGCAAGACCCTGGTCCAGCTCACCGAAAAGACCTGCCACTGGCCGGTCGGCGACCCGGACAGCACGGATTTCTTCTTTTGCGGCGGCGAGACGGCTACCGACTTGCCCTATTGCTCGTTTCACTCGCGGGTGGCCTATCAGCCGGCCAGCGACCGAAGGCGCGACAAGCGGTCGTTCCGCAGTTAGCGCATGATCCCGAAAATGCCTGCCCCGGACTTGGATCCCGAGGGCGGGATGCGGTTTTCGGAAGCGATCGGCACTAAGCAAAATGCTCAGCTCGGCCGGCCGAAGCGGTCGTCGAGCGCATAGCCGGCCCCGCGCACGGTACGGATCGGGTCGGCGAGCTGGCCGCGATTGATCGCCTTGCGTAACCGGCCGACATGCACGTCCACGGTGCGCTCGTCGATATAGATGTCGTTGCCCCAGACGCCGTCGAGCAGTTGCGCGCGCGAGAACACCCGGCCCGGGCGCTCCATCAGGAACTCCAGCAGGCGATATTCGGTCGGTCCCAGATCGACGGCGCGGCCGTTGCGCGAGACTCGCTTCTTGCCGCGGTCGAGTTCGATGTCGCCGATGCTGAGCACGGTGGCGACCCGGTCGGGGTTGGCGCGGCGCAGCAGCGCGCGCACGCGCGCCAGCAGTTCCGGCACCGAGAACGGCTTGACGATGTAGTCGTCAGCGCCGGTCGCTAAGCCCCGCACCTTCTCGCTCTCCTCGCCGCGCGCGGTCAGCATGATGATCGGCAGCTGGCGGGTTTCCGGCCGCGCCCGCAGCCGGCGGCACAGCTCGATGCCGGACAGGCCGGGCAGCATCCAGTCGAGCACCACCAGGTCGGGCGTGCTCTCCTTCAGGCGGGTGTCGGCCTCGTCGCCGCGGGCAGCGGTCTCGACCTCGTATCCCTCCGCCTCGAGATTGTAGCGGAGCAGCATGGTGAGCGGCTCCTCGTCCTCGACGATCAGGATGCGGCCGTTCATATGAGGTCTCGCTACCTGTCGCCGGCGCGCAGTGCGGCGATGGTCGTGGTGTCGCCCTTCGGCCGCTGATCGGCAATCGGGCGGCCCTCAATGATGTAATGCACAGTTTCGGCGATGTTGGTGGCGTGGTCGCCCATGCGTTCGATGTTCTTGGCGCAGAACAGGAGATGGATGCAGAAAGTGATGTTGCGCGGGTCTTCCATCATATAGGTGAGCAGCTCGCGGAACACCGAGGTGCACACCGCGTCGATCTCCTCATCGCCCCGCCACACCGCCATCGCCTTGCTGACGTCGCGCCGCGCGTAGCTGTCGAGCACCGTTTTCATCTGACTGAGCACGAGATCGGCCATGTGCTCGACGCCGCGGATCAGCTTGGCCGGCGGAAATTCGCCGTTCAGTGCGATCACGCGCTTGGCAATGTTCTTGGCGAGATCGCCGATGCGTTCCAGATCGTTGGCCAGGCGCAAGGCGCCAACGATTTCGCGCAAGTCGACCGCCATCGGCTGGCGGCGGGCGATGGTCAGCACCGCCTTCTCCTCGATCTCGTGTTGCAGCGTATCGATATGGACGTCGGCCGCGGCGACCCGTTGCGCCAGCGCGCTATCGCGCTTGGCCAGCGCATCGACCGAATCGGCGACCTGCTTCTCGGCGAGGCCGCCCATTTCGGCGACCATGCGGGCGAGGTCCTGCAGGTCGGTATCGAACGCCTTGGCCGTATGCGGATCGGTCATTGTTGTCGTCCTTGCTTCTTAATTGCGCATGATCTTGTCCGAAAACCGGTGCCCACTTTTCGGGATCATGCGGTTAGCCGAAGCGACCGGTTATATAATCTTGGGTGCGACGATCGTTAGGCGTCGTAAACATGCGCGTCGTTTCGCCGTACTCGATCAGCTCGCCGAGATACATGAACGCGGTGAAGTCGGACACGCGCGCGGCCTGCTGCATGTTGTGGGTGACGATGGCGATCGTGTAGTCGTGCTTGAGCTCGTCGATCAGTTCCTCGATCTTGGCGGTGGAGATCGGGTCGAGCGCCGAACACGGCTCATCGAACAGGATCACCTCCGGCCGCACCGCGACCGTGCGCGCGATGCACAGCCGCTGCTGCTGGCCGCCGGACAGCGAAAGCCCGTTGGTGTTAAGCTTGTCCTTGACCTCGTCCCACAAGGCGGCGCGCTGCAGCGCGTGCTGCACGCGGCCGTCCAGCTCGGACTTCGGCAGCCGCTCGTACAGCCTGATGCCGAAGGCGATGTTTTCGTAAATCGTCATCGGGAACGGCGTCGGCTTCTGGAACACCATGCCGATCTTGGCGCGCAGCATATTGACGTCCTGCGAGGATGCCAGAATATCTTCATTGTCGAGCCGCACATCCCCGGTGGCGCGCTGGTTGGGATAAAGATCGTACATCCGGTTGAGCACGCGCAGCAGCGTGGACTTGCCGCAGCCCGACGGACCGATGAACGCGGTTACCCTGCCGTGATACAGCGACACGTTGATATCTTTCAGCGCGCGATAGTCGCCGTAATAGAAATCCAGATTCTGGATCGCAATCTTCGGGGTCAGGCCTTCGGCGCTCACGGCTGAGTTGGTGACGGTCGGTACGGTGAAAGCTGCTACACTCATGACGATTTTCTCTTTGCCGCGAGGAGCCGCGCGGTGATGCTGAGCGCAAGCACCGCCAAGGTGATGATCAGCGCGCCGGTCCAGGCCAGCTTCTGCCAGTCCTTGTAAGGACTGAGCGCGAACTGGAAGATGACGACCGGCAGGCTGGCGACCGGCGCATTGAGATCGAGGCTCCAGAACTGATTGTTGAGCGCGGTGAACAGCAGCGGCGCGGTCTCGCCGCTGATGCGCGCGACCGCCAGCAGCACGCCGGTGATCATGCCGGCGCGGGCGGCGCGGTAGGCGACCTTGGTGATCATCAGCGCGCGCGGCAGGCCGATCGATGCGGCGGCCTCGCGCAGCGTGTCGGGCACCAGCGTGAGCATGTCCTCGGTGGTGCGCACCACCACCGGCACCACGATCACCGCGAGCGAGACGGCGCCGGCCCAGCCGGAGAAATGTCCCATCCGGGCGACCATGATCTCGTAGACGAACAGACCGATGACGATCGATGGCGCGCTGAGCAGGATGTCGTTGATGAAGCGCACCACCATCGCCAGTTTGTCGTAGCGCCCGTATTCCGCCATGTAGGTGCCAGCGAGGATGCCGAGCGGCGTGCCGATCGCCACCGCGATCGCGGTCATGATCAGGCTGCCCATGATCGGATTGAGCAGGCCGCCGGCCGCGCCCGGCGGTGGCGTCATCTCGGTGAACACCGCGAGCGAAAGGCCGCTAAAGCCTTGCCACAGCAGCTCGCCCAGGATCAGCACCAGCCAAGTCAGGCCGAATGCCGTCGCGGCAATGGCGAGCCCCCTTGTAATGACATTACGGCGGCGGCGCTTGGCGTAGAGCGGGGTGGAGACTTGCGAGCTCATCATCACACTCCGATCCGCGCGTTGAGACGCATCAGCAAGATGCGCGCGAAGGCGAGCACGATGAAAGTGATGACGAACAGAATCAGGCCGAGCGCGATCAACGCCGAGGTATAAAGATCGCCGACCGCCTCGGTGAACTCATTGGCGATGGTTGCCGAAATCGTTGTCCCCGGCGCCAGGATCGAGCCGGAAATGCGGTGCGCATTGCCGATCACGAAGGTCACCGCCATGGTTTCACCGAGCGCGCGGCCTAAGCCCAGCATGACGCCCCCGATGACGCCGACGCGGGTGAACGGCAGCACGACGTAGCGGGCCACCTCCCAGGTGGTGCAGCCGAGCCCATAGGCCGCCTCCTTGAGCACCGGCGGCACCGCCTCGAACACGTCGCGCGAGATCGAGGTGATGAACGGCAGCACCATGATGGCAAGGATCAGCCCGGCGGTCAGGATACCAATGCCGTAAGGCGGGCCGGCAAACAACGTCGAGAGCACCGGCACAGGGCCGAACACGGTGATCAAAAACGGCTGCACGTATTGCTGCAGGAACGGCGCGAACACGAACAGGCCCCAGATGCCGTAGATGATGCTGGGAATGCCGGCGAGCAGCTCGATGGCGATGCCGATCGGGCGGCGCAACCACATCGGGCATAGCTCGGTGAGGAACAGCGCGATGAACAGGCCGACCGGCACCGCGATCAGCATGGCGACGATTGAAGTAACGACGGTGCCGTAGATCGGCGCGAGGGCGCCGAATTTCTCGGTGACCGGATTCCAGCTCTCCACGTAAAGAAAGCTGAACCCGAACTCCCGCAAAGCCGGCCAGGCGCCGTGCACCAGCGAGACGATGATACCGCCGAGGATGACGAGGACGGTGATGGCGGCGGCGCGCGTGATCTGGCGGAACGCCGCGTCGCCCACGCGCAGACGCTGCAGAACCTTGGCGCGGTCGGCCTGCTCGGTGACCGACAAGGCGTGGCCCTGCAACGCAACATCAACCACGAGCCGCCTCCGGGTAGATTGCATCCGGCTCTCCTTGATGCTCAGGGGAGCCACTCAAGCGGCCTCGCGGCCGCAATACAAGCCGCCTGTCGGGCGGCGGTGCACAGTGAAAGGGCGCCGAACTGGCGCCCTTCCCCGCTGTCGTCGGATTAGAACAGCGGCTTGCCGCTCGCGTCCTTGACCTCGGCCTTCCAGGACATCTCGACGTCCGCGGCCACCTTGGCCGGCATCGGCACATAGTCGAGGCTCTCGGCCATCTTGCCGCCCTTTGCATAGGCCCAGGCGAAGAACTTCAGCGCCTCGCCGGTCGCGGCCGCATCAGACGGCTGTTTGTAGACCAGGATCCAGGTCGCCGCCGTCATCGGCCACGACTTGTCGCCGGGCTGGTTGGCGAGGATCACGCCGTAACCGGGCTGCGATTTCCAGTTGGCGTTGGCCGCCGCGGCCTGAAACGCTTCCGAGGTCGGCGTCACGCTCTTGCCGGCCTTGTTGACCATCTGGGTGAAGGTCAGCTTGTTCTGCAGCGCGTAGGCATACTCGACGTAACCGACCGAACCCTTGGTGTTGGCGACGTTTTGCGCAACGCCTTCGTTGCCCTTGGCGCCGATGCCCACCGGCCACTGCACCGAGGTGTTGAAGCCGACCTTCGACTTCCAGTCCGCGCTCACGTCCGCCAGATAGTAGGCGAAATTGTACGTGGTGCCCGAGCCGTCCGAGCGATGCACGACGGCAATCGCCTGGTTCGGCAGCTTGGCGCTCGGGTTGAGCTTCTTGATCGCGGCGTCATCCCAATTCTTGATGTCGCCCATAAAGATCTTGGCGAGCGTCGGACCGTCGATGACGAGTTCGCCGGGCTTGATGCCGTCGAGATTGACGACCGGCACAATGCCGCCCATCACCATCGGAAACTGGGCGAGACCGGCTTCATCGAGCTCCTGGCCCGGAAGCGGGGCATCGCTGGCGCCGAAGGTCACGGTCTTGGCCTCGATCTGCTTGATGCCGCCGCCGGAACCGATCGACTGATAGTTCAGTCCGTTACCGGTTTCCTTTTTGTAGGCGTCGGCCCATTTGGCATAAATCGGATAGGGGAAGGTGGCGCCGGCACCGGAGATGTCGGCGGCGTTGGCCGGAACGTAAGCGGCGGCGGCGATGAAGCCGGCGGCTGCTAAATTTATCCAGTGTTTGGCGGTCCAGTGTTGCAAGGGCTCTCTCCATGTTTGCGGCCATAGGCGGCCGCGGGCGTTGCCCGTGGAACTCCGCCTTTGCGGCCCGTCGCTCGGGCGGCCGCTGTTGCTCTAAAACGCATTCCCTGACTGCGCTTCGGACGGGATATTTTCTTTGCGTTGGCTCAAGACATTCCGAAGTCGGGGCCAGCCATAGGCGTCGCATGTCACTGTTCTATAAAGCTTTGGTGACAGTCACATGACAATCTAACCCGATGATTTTTCTTCAAATTCACCCGCTACCCCGGATTCGTCGGTGCGCAACGGCAGATGCATGGTGAAGGTGGCGCTGGCGCCCAAGGTGCTTTCGATGGTGAGCCGGCCGCCATGCCGATTGAGCACATGCTTGACCAGCGCCAACCCTAAGCCGGTGCCGCCTTGCGCGCGGCTGTCGGCCACGTCGACCCGGTAAAACCGCTCGGTCAGCCGCGGCAGATGCTCGGGCGCGATGCCCGGGCCGTAGTCGCGCACCGCCACGCGCGCCTCCGGCGTGCCGGCGCGGGTCTGTGCCTGCGCCAGCGTGATATCGACCCGCTTGCCGGCGGCGCCGTATTTGAGCGCGTTCTCCACCAGGTTCTCGAGCGCGCGGATCAGTTCGTCGCGGTCGCCGAGCACGATCAAGGCGTCCTGCGGCGCGGCCACCTTGATCTCGACGCCGCGGTCGCGCGCCAGCGTCTGCAGGCCTTCGGCGACCTGGCGTACGATCGGCGCCAGATCGACCGCTGTATTCGGCGCAAGATGCGCGTTGAGCTCGATGCGCGACAGCGACAGCAGGTCGTCGATCAGCCGCGCCATGCGGGTTGCCTGGCCCCGCATGATGGCGAGAAACTTCTCACGCGCCGCCGGGTCGTCCTTGGCTGGACCTTGCAGCGTTTCGACAAAGCCGAGCAGCGCGGCCAGCGGCGTGCGCAGCTCGTGGCTGGCATTGGCGATGAAGTCGGCGCGCATTTCCTCGACCCGGCGCAGCGGGCTGAGATCATTGAACGTCATCAGCAGAATGTCGGATCGGCCGTCGCCGCCGGTCGCCAGCTTCACCGGCATCACGAACGCCTCGAACCAGCGGTCGAGCGGCACGCGCTCGAAGAACTCCACCCGCTGCGGCTCGCGGCGCTTGCTGGCGCGCCGGATCGCATCGACCAGTTCCGGCATGCGCAAGGTAATCAAGGCCGGCTCGCCGCGGTGCAAGGCGGGCGCGATGCTGGTCGCCGCCTCGTTGAACGCGATCACCCGGCCGTCGCGGTCGAGCACGATCGCCGGCCCCGGCAATCCGCCGATCAGCGATTCGATCAACAGGGCGTGCGGATGCGCAGCCGCGCGATCGGTGACAGGCAGCACGCCGCCGACGCTGCTGTTGATGGCCGTTTGGCCGCGCAACGCCCGCCATGCGCCGCGCAGGCGGCTCGGCCAATCCGCACGGTGTGAAGTAACTTGGCGGTCGTCGTCTATCGCCATGCGTCAGCCGGCGTCGGTTTTCTCAGACTCGATCTCTGTGCGGATCGGAGCGGTCACCGACGTCACCGCGGCCAGCTCCGCTTTACGCCGCGCGCCGTGCATATTGAGCAATATTTCGCGCGTGCCCAGAATGGCCAGCGCAACGATGAACGGCACCACATAATAAAGCAGCCGGAACAGCAGCAGTCCGGCCACTAAATCCTCCTTGTCGAACTGCCACAGCGCCACCAGCATGGCGGCGTCGAACACGCCGAGCCCGCCGGGCGCATGGCTGGCGAAGCCGAGCAGCGTCGCCGACACGAACACCACCGCCAGCGTCACGAAACCGATATTCGGCTCGGCCGGCAGCAGCATGTACATGGCGAGCGCGCAGCAGCCGAGATCGAGAATGCCGATGCCAATCTGCAGCAGCGTGGACGGCCCGCTCGGCAATTTCACATTCCATTCGCGCCGGCCGATCTCGCGCGGCGCGCTCCACACCCAGCCGATATAGCATCCAAGTATCATCAGGATTACGATCGCGATGCAGCGGTTGAACAAAGGCGGCAGCTGGTCGATCCACCCCGCCGCTTGCGGCGTGTAGACGACGCCGAGACCGAGCACGGTCGCATTGCCGAGCCAGAATGTCAGACCGGCCACGAAGCAGATCTTCGCCACTTCGACGGCGTTGAGACCGTAGGCCGAATAGATGCGGTAGCGCACCGCGCCGCCGGTGAACACGGTGGCGCCGATATTGTGGCCGATGGAGTAGCTGGTGAAGCCGGCGAGCGCGGCGACGCGATAGGGAATTTCAGTGCGCCCGATCGTGCGCAGGGCGAACCAGTCGTAGAATGTGAGCGTGAAATAGCCGCCGGCAACGAAGGCGGCGGCGGCGGCGATGTGGCGCGGCTCGGTCGCCCGCA